>ASNI01000034.1 GCA_000404785.1 Cloacimonetes bacterium SCGC AAA252-N17 | reverse complement strand
ATACGAAAATTCACAAAAGTGATTTTGAATTTTAATATATTCTTATGTTCTTTTGGGATGATTTTGTGGCTAACCTCCATCCTAAAACCAATCTTGTTTATTCACAATACCTGCGATGTTAAGCAAAGAACCGTTCGGATTTGTGCTGTCATCAATATGCCCTTCTTTATCACAGTATTGAAAAACGATCTGCTTATTATCCTGCAGCGCTTTCAATCCCTCATCATCAATGAAGAAATTTCCCTCATTATGAGCGATTGGTATATCAAGAATCTGATTTTTTTCGATTATATGCGTATAAGGAGTTGTATTGTTCACTACTTTCACGTATTGATGCTTACAGATGAAGAGCAATGACTTATTTTGCAAGAGCGTACCAGGAAGCAGTTTTGTTTCTGTTAGAACCTGAAAGCCATTGCAAATACCAATGACCAATCCACCATTTTTGGCAAAGGAGATAACTTCTTTCATAATAGGACTGAATTTTGCGATCGCTCCCGCTCGAAGATAATCTCCATAAGAAAATCCGCCAGGTATGATAACACAATCTGGATCTTTAAGAACATTGTCTTTATGCCATACATATTCCACCTCAGCACCCATGAGATTTTTCGTCACAAAATATGCATCATAATCACAATTTGAGCCCGGAAAAATTATTATGTTATACTTCATATTTTTACTCTATATGCTTTACCAAGCTGGGGCTTGGTAAAGAGTAGGGTGTGGTTCTCTTTACCAATTCCTAAATTGGTAAAGTAATAACTAAAGAAGCCCATGCTTCTACATTCATTCCTATTATCTTCTATATTCTCTCTACCTTCTGCAGGTGTGGTTTTAAACAGTGAAGTTAAAAAATTTTTCATTACAACTGCGTAACTTCAGTTATTTTACTCGTCATGAATATCATAATGATAGGTTTCAATATTCGGATTTGCCAGAACTTTGTCGCATATCTCATCGATCTCTTTTGAGATATCAGCATCATTTTCTGGATTAATTGTAACTTCGAACATCTTGCTAGCACGAACTTCTGAGACGTTGTTATAACCAAGCGTATGCAAGGCATTCATTATAACCTTGCCTTGCGGGTCGAGAACTTGAGGTTTTAGTGTAACGTATATTGTTGCTTTTCGCATATTTACTCCTACATATAATTCTTTTTAACCATCCGACTTCGCCACGCTCCGCCGTGACGAGCGAAAGGCACGAAAATAACGAAAATAAAAAAATTAATAATTCCGAGTCTTTCGGGTATTTCGTGGTTCATAATATTTCTCCTACATATCAAAAACTCTAGAAAATATAGAATCAACATTATCAGTAAATTTATCTAAGCTAAACAGGGAATTTATCTCATTTTCATTTAATAATGAGGTGAATTCCCTACTTCGTTTCAAAATATCTTGAAAATCTTCTTTTGTTTTCCAGCATTCCATTGCAGCTTTCTGTACGATCTCGTATGCTTTTTCCCGCGAGTTACCTTTCTTTGCAAGGGCAAGGAGAACGGACTGGCTATAGATCAGCCCATGTGTAAGATCTACGTTTTCCATCATCTTTTCCGGGAACACCACAAGGTTCTCAACGAGGGCAGTCGTTTTAACAAGTAAATAATGTATCAGCGAGGTTGAGTCAGGAATGATTATCCTTTCAGCAGAAGAATGGCTGATGTCTCGTTCATGCCAGAGTGCATTATTCTCAAAGCCGGTCATTGCATTACTGCGTAAAATGCGTGCGAGACCGCAAATACGCTCAGCAATAATTGGATTTTTTTTATGAGGCATTGCAGAAGAACCCTTTTGTCCTTTTGAAAAATTCTCCTCTACTTCATGAACTTCCGTTCTTTGAAGATGACGAATTTCCAAAGCGATCTTTTCGAGTGTACTTCCTATGATAGCAATTGATGAAAGATATTCTGCATAGCGGTCTCTCTGTATGACCTGTGTGGATATGTTTACCGGCTTTAGTCCAAGCTTTTTGCATACATAGGTTTCCACTTCAATGGGAAGATGTGCATAATTGCCAACTGCTCCTGATATCTGCCCTACAGAGATCGTTTCAATGGCTCTTTGCCATCGAATGAGATTTCTGTGCATTTCATCATACCAGAGTGCGAGTTTAAGCCCGAAAGTAGTTGGCTCTGCATGAATACCGTGGGAGCGTCCTATACAGAGTGTGTTTTTATACTTATAAGCACTTTCTTTAAGTGTATCCATACATGTTTGGATCGAAGCAAGAATTATTTCTCCTGCCTGTTTCATCATAAGCGAATTTGCTGTATCGATCACATCAGATGAAGTCATGCCAAGGTGAATATANCGAGATGAAGGTCCCACATATTCTGCTACATTCGTAAGAAATGCGATAACATCATGATGAACTTTATTCTCAATTTCGTTTATTTCAGCAACTTTAAATTGTGCTTTTTGCTGAATGTTTTTTAGATCAGCATCAGGCACTAAACCGAGTTGGTTCATTGCTTCTGTAGCTGCGATCTCGAGCTTCAGCCAAGTTTGGAATTTTTTTTCAAGACTCCATAAATGAGCCATTTCCGGTAATGTATATCGTGCGATCATATATCCTCTATTCTTCCTCAATTATTTCTATCGGAATTATGAGATCGAGCTCGTTTGCTTCGATCTGCACATTTGTAGGTACTTCGAAATCAAAGATATTATCAGAATAGTGCGGGAAATCCCATTTGTCTATTTCAAGTGTGAGTATCTCATTTTTATCTTTTAGCACAGTAATCTGATAAGGCAAATTTCTTTTGTACTTGGTTAGCTGAATACGAATTTCACGTATCTGGATAACTTCAAGATGAAATTTCTTATCAAAGATATAATACACGCCATTGAATGGCGAGGTCTTATAATAGCCGAAATTCTCTACAACACCATAGTTGCCAACGATTCCCTGAACATTTACAAGCGAATCTGCAGGTATCAGGCGAGTTATTGTGAGCCGTTTTTGATCAGGAATGAAGACGTTTACAAAATTATCACACAGAACGATTTGGGCTTTGGGTGCAGGTGAAAGGCCTAATATGCCACCTGAGAAAATATCTATTCTAACCTTTGAATCCTTTTTCCTTAATAAAAAATTTGTTTTGATCTCAAAGCCGTTATAATTGATATTTGCAATGCCTCCTGCCTTGCATTCTTTCAAAAAACTAAGATTTTCAATGATCTTGTTTTGAATTTCAAAAGTATTATACTTGCCGGATTGAACAGAACTGCAACCGAGGAGTGCAAGTATGGATAGAATTCCAATAATATATCTAATCATTTTCTTCATTCTCATTGATCTCTGGTACTCGTTTTTTCTTAAAAATTGAGATATAGCCGATTATTCCTGCTATCATCATAAGCAAGCTGAGTATCTGTCCCATTGTCATGAAGCCAATCAGATGCCCTAAATGAGCATCCGGTTCACGAACAAACTCCACAAGAAATCTGAAGAGTCCATATAAAAAGATAAAGCTCCAGAACACAAAACCTTTTCGTACATTCTTTTTTATAAGAATGAATAAGATAACGAAAAGCAGAATTCCTTCGAGGAACATTTCATAAAGCTGAGAGGGATGTCGAGCGAACTGTTCTCCCGGGAAAAGCATTCCCCATGGAAGATTGGTTGCTCTTCCGTAAAGTTCTGCATTGATGAAGTTTCCCAGCCGTCCGAGCGCGAGTCCTATTGGTGCTACTACAACGGTTGGATCTGCTAATTTATAAAAATCATAATGATATTTTCTGCAGAATAAGTATCCAAAAAGTATCGATGCGATCAAACCTCCGTGGAATGACATACCCCCATGCCATACTGCGAATATTTCAAGGGGATTTCTGAATATTTCCTTGAAATTATAAAAAAGCATGTAGCCAAGCCGCCCACCTATTATGACTCCAAGCATGAGGTAAAAGAAGAGGTTCTCAAAATGTGCTTTCTTTATATGGACATCACGTTCCTTGTAGAGTTTTTTCAAAAGGAAATATCCAATAGCAAAGGAAATAATGTACATCAGTGCATACCACCTTATCTCAAAAGGTCCAACTGCAAGAGATCCGATAGAAAATTTGGGGATGGTTGCGAGTGACGGGTTAATTTCCGGGTATGGTATCATGATACAGTTTCCATTTTTCTCTGAATAGCATTATACCAAAAATTATACAAATTATTTATATCACATGAGATAAGCTTATTGATTTGAAATTTTTGATCAGCAACTTTTCCAAGTATTTGATAAGGACAGTTATACTTTTTTATTATTTTGATAAGTGAAGGAATGTCTTTTTCTTCTAGAGATACTACAATTCGTGAATGAGCTTCACCAAAAAGTTCAAAGTCAGGACGATATGTACATTCCATTTCAATATGAGCGCCAAGTAATCCTTTAGGGTTGAAGCACGATTCCGCCAATGCCACTGCAAGACCGCCTTCCGAACAATCATGAGCAGATTTTATTAGCCCTTTTCTGATAGCTTCGGAGCAAATAATCTGAATTTTCTGTTCAAGTTCCAAATCAACTTTGGGTGCATGCCCAGCGATTGTATTATGTTCAACTGCGAGATATTCAGATCCTCCAATTGTATCACAAGGTTTTCCTAATAAAATTATCGCATCTCCAATATCTTTGAAATATTGATTTGTGGCAAGGTTAATATCCTCTAAAAGTCCAATCATCCCGATCGTTGGTGTAGGATACACTGCACTTGTAACAGTTTCATTATAAAAGCTCACATTGCCGCCGGTGACAGGAGTTTTAAAAAACCTGCACGCATCCCCCATACCGCGAATGCACTCTGAGAATGTCCAGTAAATTTCTTTTTTATAAGGATTCCCAAAGTTAAGGCAATTCGTAATGGCAATAGGTTTTCCACCCGAACACACAATATTTCTTGCTGCTTCTGCGACAGCGCCTTTTGCCCCTTCATAAGGATCGAGGTAGCAATATCTTCCATTGCAGTCTGTAGTCATTGCCAGCGCTTTGTTCGTACCTTTTATTCTTACAACTGCCGCATCCGATCCTGGCTCTATAACAGAATTAATTCTCACCATATGATCATATTGTGTATAGACATAATTCTTGCTTGCTATGTTTGGAGAAGAGAGCAATTTTTTAAGTGTTTCAGTGTAATTTTCCGGCTCTCTTATACTCATTTCATCAAATGAATGCGCTTTCTCAAGATAGGATGGATATTGAGTTTCCCGCACATATATAGGCGCTTCGCCGCCAAGCACAAGTGTTTGAGCAGGAATATCTGCAACAACGATTCCGTTTTCTCTGACTCGTAAATTTCCGTCATCAGTCACCTCGCCTATCTTCACGACATGCAGATCCCATTTTTCATAGATTTCCTTAACTTTCCCGAAGTTTTTCGGCTCGATAACCAGCAGCATTCTTTCCTGTGATTCCGAGAGCATGACCTCGTATGGAGTCATTCCTTTTTCCCTTTTGGGAACGAGTGAAACATCGATGTCAACACCGGTTCCTGCTTTTGCAGCCATCTCTGCGGATGAACAGGTCAGACCTGCAGCTCCCATATCCTGAATACCTACAACCAGATTTTGTTTGATCACATCGAGGGTAGCTTCGAGCAGCAATTTTTCCATGAACGGATCCCCTACCTGCACAGAAGTTCTTTTTTTAGCCGATTCCTCAGTGAGCTCGACAGATGCAAAGGTAGCGCCGTGAATTCCATCCCTGGCTGTCGAAGAGCCAACATACAAAACGTAATTTCCTTTGCCATACGCAGCAGCAGTAGCAATATTTTCATGCTTCAGAATCCCAACGGTCATTGCATTCACAAGCGGATTTCCCTCATAGCTGTCATCAAAATAGATTTCTCCAGCCACTGTAGGAATCCCCATGCAATTACCGTAATCTGCAATACCTTTTACTACACCTTTGAGAAGATGTTTTACTCTGGGATTGTCCAAAGAGCCGAAGCGGAGTGAATTCAGCGAAGCTATCGGTCGAGCTCCCATAGTGAACACATCTCTCAGAATGCCGCCGACCCCTGTTGCTGCACCTTGATACGGCTCCAATGCAGAGGGATGATTGTGGCTCTCGATCTTAAAAGCAACTGCAAGTCCATCTCCAATATCAACCACACCCGCATTTTCTTCACCGGCATCTTTGAGAAGGCATTCTCCGGAACGAGGAAGAGTTTTTATTTGTAGTATTGAGTTCTTATAACTGGCATGTTCCGACCACATTACAGAAAAAATACCCAGCTCAGTGATCGTTGGATCTCTTCCTAATATTGATAAAATGCGATTGTATTCTTCCTTTGAAAGACCGTGTTCTTCTATGAGTTCTTCTGAGATTTCCGGGTTCATTTATCCTCAATAGCTTTATTTATCTTATGAGTGCTATATTCACTAAAAATTTAGTTGCCTTTTACACGTCAAGAAAACTGTCCGAATAGTCCTCCTAGCATCTCATTCAGAGATACCCATAAAAATTAGAAATACGTTTCTTGTAAAGCCATAAGAATAAGGTATTGACGGGATATTTAATATGGAAAATTATTACTCAATCTCGTTTCGGAAATCTTTTAAAAAACAAAAGAGAGATGTCATTCCCAACTGGATTGGGAATCCAGTTACGTTATCATTTATGGATTCCCGCTTTCGCGAGAATGACAATTGGGAAAGAGGGAATGACATAAGAGCGGTGAAATGGAAAGAGATAGAATGTAACATTACTCACGGCAAGCAATACAATTTTTATCATTATAAATTTCCACTAAAATTATTATGTGTCCGCCTTCTCCTTCAGCTCTCCCGATACATCGGGGAATTCATCAGGCCTGACGGATACATAAATTATACCAGGAATTTTAAGGGTATCATTAAATTAAAAATTGACAACTTTTATTAATGATTCTTTCAGAAACCCGGAAATGTGAAAAAATGAAGATTAGAAAGCTATTAAAAAAAGACATTGAGCGATATGCCCAGATGTGCTGCTATTGTTTTCATATGAAGCAGGATAATGCCGGAAGGTATATTGAAACTGGCGTAGAATTTGGCAGAGGATTTATAGGGAAAGAAAATCCGCAAATTATGTCTGCAATGTTTTATTATCCATTTAGAGAAAATGTTCGTTTTCAAAAAATGAAAATGGCTGTTCTCTCTGGTGTTGTCACAATGCCAGAGGCTCGTAACAGAGGATTTGTTCGCGAACAACTAAAAATAATACAAAAAAATTATCCGTAACTTTGGAAAAATGGAGGTAAAAAAACAATGAATAAAAAAGCATCCAAGGATAAACCCCCGCAATGTAAGGGGAAAGTTGGACACCAAAGAAAAGTATTAGGACCTATCCCGACTCTTGAAGAGCATGTTCGTCCAGATTGGTGGCGAAGCATTTTCAACGCCTTTTACCTGAAAACAGATGGGGATGTAGTGGACGACCAGAATATCACTCGTCAAGAAGTAGACTTGTTCTCGGAGATTCTGAAGCTCTCCACAGATGATAAAATCTTGGATTTATGTTGTGGGCAGGGACGCCATTCTCTGGAACTGGCAAGGAGAGGATTAAGATATGTGGAAGGGTTGGATCGCTCCCATTATCTGATTCAAAAGGCAAAATCACAAGCAAAAAATGAAGGGTTGAAAGTTAGATTCAGGGAAGGGGATGCCCGAAAACTTCCGTATCCACCTGATAATTTTGATGCCGTGATGATCCTTGGGAACAGTTTTGGCTATTTTGAAACGATTCAGGATGACCTGAGAGTTCTGAAAGAGGTTTTCAGAGTTCTGAAGCCCTGGGGTCGACTTCTCATTGATGTTGCTGATGGAGAATACTTAAGAGCCCATTTTAATCCCAGATCCTGGGAATGGATAGACAAAAACTATTTTGTTTGTCGGGCGCGTTCCCTTTCATTGGACGAACAGTGTCTAATCTCACGAGAGGTTATCACCCATGTGAAAAAAGGGGTTATTAGAGACCAATTTTATTCGGAAAGACTCTATACCCATAAGAGCATAGGTGAATTGTTAAAAACAGTAGGGTTCAATGCGATTACCTTTAATGGAGAAGTATCCACAGATTCAGAGCGGAATCAGGATTTGGGAATGATGGAAAAGCGAATTATTGTTACAACTGTGTGCAGGAAGGAGTGGACACCTATTAAGAAAAGAGCGAAAGAGATAACAAAGAATGTAGTTGTGCTATTGGGTGACCCTACGAAGCCTGACCCTTTAAAGCCATTGGGTATCTTTGATGACGATGACATATATACAATTGATCAATTGAAAAGTGCGTTAAGAGAACTAAAAGGCTACCAATTTACATATCTTAACAATCATAATGCTTTGCTTTATGACTTGATGAAACTAAAAACAAAAGTAGATTTTGCTTTTAATCTATGCGATGAAGGTTACAACAACAATGCTGAAAATGAGCTTCATATACCAGCCTTGTTAGAAATGATGGGGCTTCCATATACAGGTTCCTGTCCCCAAAGCCTTGCTTACTGTTACGACAAATCACTTGTGCGTGGAGTTGCAAAAGAGATGAAAATACCCGTGTCAGAAGCTTTTTTTATCAAATCCGAAGATAATATTTTTGAACTTCCATTTGGATTTCCTGTTATTGTAAAACCAAACTTTGGTGATTCCAGTTTTGGGATAACCCAAAGGAGCGTGGTAAAAACTATTGAGGAACTTATCAATGCTATTTCAGAAATCAGAGGTAAATTTGGCTATGATAAACCAATTCTTGTTGAAGAATTCCTCACAGGAAAAGACTTAAGCGTGGGAATAATAGGAAATTTTCCTGAATCTTACACAGTCTTACCCATTATTGAGTCAGATTATTCAATGATACCAGCAAAACTTCCAAAAATATGTGGATACGAGGCTAAGTGGCTTCCAGACTCACCATACTGGAACATCAAATCCGTTCCTGCCGAATTACCAGAGGGAACAAAGAAACTAATCGTAGAATGGTGTTTGAAGCTTTTTGAAAGGCTGGAATGCAGAGATTACTGTCGCTTTGACTGGAGGCTCAACTCAAAAGGTAATCCGAAGCTCCTTGAGGTGAATCCAAATCCGGGCTGGTGCTGGGATGGACACCTGGCGAAGATGGCGAATATAGCAGGGATGTCTTATACAGAAATGCTGGAAGCTATTTTACAGGCAGTAGAACAGCGATTGAACATCCAGACAAACGAGAAGGAAGGAGAGCATATTGCAAAAGCTGCGACTAACACGCTGTAAAAAACTACGCTTCGTTCAATTAGCGGACAATTTATTGTGAATTAGTTCATCCCTTCTTCCAAGAAGCACCTGAAGACTTGAAAATAATTTGTTAAAGACGAAGCTGAAATCTCTGAAAATATTGTAGAGCAAATAAATCTAATATTTCCGAAAGAGAATGTGTATATAAAAGATTGGTTTTAGGATGGAGGTTAGCCACAAAATCATCCCAAAAGAACATAAGAATATATTAAAATTCAAAATCACTTTTGTGAATTTTCGTATGATTTCGTGGCTAAATATTAAAGTATGAAAAGCAAAGTATATTTTATTGATTTCAAAACAAGTTTTCAAAGAAACATTTTTGATAAATTATCAGATGTTGCAACGAAATCTAATTTTTATAACTTTTTTGAGCAATACGATAAGCTCGCGATAAAACTTCATTTTGGTGAATATGGAAATTTTGGTGCTGTTAATCCGAGATTTATCTGCTTTTTTANNGNTNNNNGGAATATTCTCGGTATGATGCCGCACCCTGAGCGGAGCTCTGATCCTATCTGCGGCTCAAAAGATGGACAACAGATATTCCTTTCTATAAAGAAGTTTGTCGAGAAATGACGTTATTACATTCTCTTTTGAACCTTTTCTTTCCTCCTCATTGTTTTTCCTGTAATGAACGAATTAATGATTCTGCAATTCTCTGCGAGAAATGCTCTAATGAACTTGTCGGTTTAAAAGAAAACTCATGTGTGTTTTGTAACAAGAATACCGTGAACAGCTTCATTTGCGAAGAATGCAAACAGGAATATCCCTTTGATGAAGTTGTAAGCGTATATACTTTCAACCTTCCATTGCAAAGAATGATCCATAATTTCAAATATAATGAATTCAAAAAGATCGGTACTTTTCTTGGATATAAACTTGCCGAAATAATTTCAACCTACTCATTTATTTCCAACACTGATTATATCATCCCGGTTCCGCTTCATAAAACAAAGAAAAGATTTCG
The DNA here is from genome assembly GCA_000404785.1 of Cloacimonetes bacterium SCGC AAA252-N17. GTDB lineage: Bacteria > Cloacimonadota > Cloacimonadia > JGIOTU-2 > JGIOTU-2 > Celaenobacter > Celaenobacter polaris. Next base: position 19,934 of record ASNI01000034.1, on the reverse strand, counting down.
TGGATTCAATCAATCTGAAATAATTGCTAAAGCCCTATCAACGAAGTTGGATATCCCAATTCTAAAGAATGTGCTAAAAAGAAAAAAATTTACACAAACACAAACAAAGTTAAAAAAACACGAACGCGAAAAAAACGTTGCTAATGCATTTCAGGTAAAAAATTTTGGTGCTATTGAGAATAAATCTTTATTATTAGTTGATGATGTTTTAACAACTGGATCAACAATGAAATCAATCGCACTTTTATTAAAGGAGAATCTTGCGAAGCATATTTACGTATGCACATTGGCGAGAGCATAAAGCATGATAGATGTAATTGTAGAAGTTTCGAAAGACGATGCTCATGAATTAATGGATAGGACTGCTAAGTTCATTGCTGAAAGAAGAATGGGTTCTGCTGCGATTTTGTTGATAGAATCACTAAAGCCATTGAACTTTATTGCAAGCCAGGTCCTTTATATGATCGCTCCTTTTGCAGAGCTGATTTTTAAGCACAAAGAGTATCAAAAGTTTGCTTGTTCTCTGGAAGATGATGAAAATGTGAAATATCTTCTTAACAAGATTGACGAAAAAGATGCTGAGTTTCATAAGAAGTTGAAAGCTGAAAAGAAAAAGGCAAAAGAATTGAAGAAAAAGAAAAAAGAATTAAAAAATAAAGTGAAATAAATCGGAGGAAATATGGCAAAAGAGTTAGGTTCAATATTGGCTACTGACTGTGGTAGTACAACGACGAAAGCCATATTAATTAAAAAGGTTGAAGATGAGTATCGTCTGGTCGTGCGAGGGGAAGCTCCTACAACTGTTGAAGCACCCTTTGATGATGTGACAAAAGGTGTGTTGAATGCTGTTGAAGAGGTTGAAGATCTCGTACATATTCGAGGAGAAAAAGACAGATATATCATCAAGGATGAAACAATTGAAGTACCTCAAGATGGCGAAAAAGGTGTTGATGCTTATGTGTCAACCAGTAGTGCCGGTGGTGGACTTCAAATGATGGTCGCCGGTGTGGTGAAAAGTATGACCGGAGAAAGTGCAGAGCGTGCTGCTCTCGGTGCAGGCGCTATCGTGATGGATGTGCTTGCAAGCAACGACAAACGTCTTCCGCACCAAAGGATCGAAAGGATACGACACCTTCGTCCTGATATGATACTCCTGTCCGGAGGAATAGATGGGGGAACGACCAAGCATGTGGTTGAACTTGCAGAGATAATTGCTGCGGCAGATCCCAAACCGCGTCTCGGTTCGGAATATAAGCTGCCAGTCATTTATGCAGGTAATATAGAAGCACGTGAAGCTGTTAAAAAGACATTGGGCGATAAAGTTGATCTTATCATAACAGATAACATTCGTCCTGTGCTTGAAAGAGAAAATCTTGGACCGGCACGTGATAAGATCCACGATCTCTTTATGGAGCATGTGATGGCGCAAGCACCAGGTTACAAGAAGCTTATGGCCTGGGCAAGGGCTGAAACAGAAGATGGTAAAATTGAAGAAGTGCCCATCATGCCTACACCCGCCGCTGTCGGAAATATCATGCAGACAATTGCACGCCTTGAAAATATCGAAGTTGTGGGTGTGGATATCGGCGGAGCAACAACTGACATATTCTCAGTCTTTACAGAAGATCGGGTGTTCAACAGAACAGTAAGCGCTAATCTGGGAATGAGTTACAGTATTTCTAACGTACTTGCTTCGACAGGTATCAAAAACATTTTGCGTTGGGTTCCCTTTGATATTCCGGAAACTCAACTACGCAATATGATCAAGAATAAGATGATCAGACCTACTACAATCCCCTTCCTTGCTGAAGAATTAATGCTTGAACAAGCGATCGCAAAAGAGGCGCTTCGCCTTGCCTTCGAACAGCATAAAGAATTTGCTGTCACCCTCAAAGGAACTCAAAGAGAAAGAGAAATTTCAGAAGCATTCTCCCAATCAACATCAGGTGAAACCATTGTAAATATGATAACTCTCGATATATTGGTTGGTAGTGGTGGTGTGCTTTCTCATGCTCCTCGCAGAAATCAGGCTGCAATGATGCTGATCGATGCATTTCTTCCTGAAGGTATCACTCGCCTTGCTGTTGATAGTATCTTCATGATGCCCCAGCTTGGTGTTCTGTCAACGATCTGTGAAAAGGCAGCAACAGAAGTTTTTGAAAAAGACTGTCTTATTCATCTTGGAACATGTATTGCACCAAAAGGAAAATATAAAAAAGGTAAAACTGCACTTAGTGCGAAGATCGAATTGCCAAATGGAAAGATATTCGAAGAGAATATACCATTTGGAGAGATGATCAAATTGGATCTTGGTGTTGATGAGAAAGCAAAAGCGACTTTGAAACCTATGAGTGGACTCGATCTTGGTATGGGTAAGAATAATGAAATTGAGACTACGATCTCTGGCGGAGTTGTTGGTATTATTATTGATACACGTGGAAGAGTACCTTATTTCGATGAGAAATTGAACAAAGAAACAATGACTGCTCATATTCCAGAAGATAATGCAGCACGTGTACAATCGTTGAAAAAGTGGATGAAGGCACTGGAAGTCTATCCCGAAGAATGGTTATCATAGGAGATTCACATGGCACAAATATATACTCCCGGATTAACAATAACAAAAAGCATCATACTGAGAAAAGACAGAATTCTTCCTCTCAAAGGTGAAGTTGTCGTAAAAGTAGGAGATAGAGTCACCGCAGATGATAATGTCGCGAAAACAGACTTGCCGGGTGACGTTATACCAGTTAATATTGCAAATAAACTCGGTATCCCGCCATCTGATGTTCTGTCTAAAATGCAGAAAAAAGAAGGTGAAACGATCAAAAAAGATGAACCTCTTGCGATGAGCCAGAGTTTCTTCGGTGTGTTCAAAAATACAGTGAAATCACCAATAACCGGCACAGTCGAGAATATCTCAAGCATTACAGGACAGGTTCTTCTTCGTGAGCCACCAGTTCCAATAACCGTGAAAGCTTTTATTGACGGTGTGGTCAGCAAAGTATATGAAAATGAAGGTGTTGAGATCGAGAATAAATCTGCTTATATACAGGGAATTTTCGGAATTGGGGATGAAATAACCGGTGAAATAAAAGTACTTGTTGATGCTCCAGATGCTGAACTTATGCCTGAGCAAATCGATAATTCATGCAAAGATAAGATCATTGTTGGTGGCAATATTGTACGTTTACCTGCGATCAAAAAGGCAATACAGGTCAACGCAAAAGGTATTGTTATAGGCGGTATCGACGACCAGGATCTTAAGGATCTGCTTGGTTATGATATCGGTGTTGCAATTACAGGACATGAAGAGATCGGTTTGACAATCGTACTCACAGAAGGATTCGGTCCGATCAAAATGGCTGCAAAAACCTTTGAAATATTGAAAGAATTTGAGGGCTATAAGGCATCCATGCACGGTAAAACACAGATCCGAGCCGGCGTGATGAGACCAGAAATTATCATTCCAATTCCCTTTAAAAAAGAAGAACTCAAAGCAGGGAAGAAGCAGATACACGGATTGCAAATAGGAAGCACTATACGAATTATCCGAGAACCTCATTTCGGAGATATCTGCAAAGTTACAGCACTTCCCGAAGAGCTTGTAGTTGTTGAATCCGAAACCAAAGTGCGAGTATTAAAAGCAAAAATGGAAGATGGAATTGAGGTTACTGTACCTCGAGCAAATGTCGAAGCGATTGAAGATTAATTCAGAATAGTATATAATATTAAAGGGCACCGATGAGTGCTCTTTTTTTTTATTTGAGTTGATATTTTACATAATTTACTTGACTCGGTTTATATTTATATCAATTGGGGTATCATGAGTACTCAAAATAGAAAAAATTAAACTATTTAATAACGCACTGGGAAAAGGGTGTGATTTAAAATTAGGCACTTTAAAAATAAAACTTACCAACAAGTTGTCGTGAAATTATCAAGACTGTTTTCCTCTCTCCAGTGTCATTCCCACGAAGCTTGTCCGCCAGCTGATGGAGTGGGAATCCAGAAAAAATATTTATTTAGCAGATGCAAATATGTGGATGAATAAAACAAATACTGGATTCCCGTTTTCACGGGAATGACATCCTGTTTTGTTTTTTTGGGGTAGCCAACTTATCAGACTGGACTTCACACGTCAAAGGTGGGTGGAGTTCAGAATGCACAACCACACAACCCGAATCAAAGCTTTTTCTCAACTCGAACTTCCCATTTGTTCTGAACTGTCAACTAGAGGATCAAGTCCAGTCCAACCGACTTCAATTTATTTAAAGGCACTATCTTCTTTTATGAAATTTCTTTCTTGGTGCCCTCTGCCTGATTGCTGCGCCGTTTTATCACGCTGTATCGCAGCAAAAGCGGAAGTTTTACGAAGGCGAGCCAAGGTGTCCTGTCGGGGCGTAGCGTAGCGAAGACTGAGGTAGAACGGAGACGGAGCTGTCTCTGCGTAATAAAATGAAGACGGATTAGCCACAAAATTAGACAAAAGTTATTTTTGTTACTTTTCATATTAATAGGTAATATTTTTTTCGTGTGCTTTTGTGTGTTTTCGTGGCTCATACCTGTAACGGCGCAATGAAATGAAGACGGATGGAGAGTTCTTTTTGGGTTCGGTTTACCCTGTTGGAATACTTATCCTACGGGGTTTATACGAGTTATGTGAAAAATTCTAAAACTCTGTTCCGCTCGAAAAATTGAAATTGCTGATCTTCATGGCAGGAACTAGGAAACCACCGCCAAAGAACGCGCCTGCGATCTCAGCACTATCTCCGATCTCTTCGATATTAGAGAAAATATTGATAACACTGTCAGTATAACGCATATTCTTCAGAGGTTTAGTTATTTTGCCATTCTCTACCATAAAGAATCCATCACGCGTCATACCTGTAATAAGCAACGAAATGGGATCAATAATATTTGAATAGTGGAAGTGAGTGACCAGAACTCCCTTTTTAGTACTTTTTATCATTTTCTCAACTGAACTTTTTCCAGTTTCAAACCTGAGTGCAAAAGGATACGCTGCTTGCCCGGGTAAAGGAATTGCATGTCCGTTATTATCAACACCTGCCTTTTGGGCGATCCATCTGTTGGTTGCAAAGGTTTTCGGAATACCTTTCTCAACAAGTGTCATGGGTTTCACCGGCATTCCTTCAAAATCGAAGGGCTGGGAACCGATAATGGGGTTATATGGATCTTCAAAAATATTGAGTTTATCAGAAAATATTTTCTTATTCAATCCATCTTTCAGGAAGGTAGTGCCTTCAATATAATCCATGCCGTTAAATCCTTTCCAAAGAAGGAAAAGCACAAATTCTGCTACTGCTGCAGGTTCCATAATAACGGTATATTTACCCGGCTTCAAACCTTCAGGATACTTACTCTTCAGCGCCTTTTCGATAGCGATATTGGCTGCTTTTTCGATATCGATCTTGCGTACGTCTTTTTTGATGATCTCATGCCAGCCCGATGCAGCTCCTTTCATCGCGGTAATACTGAACTCTGCATTTGTAGAGATATCGTAAGCAAAGAGCCCTTTACAGTTTGCCAGCGCAATCTCAGAAGTGGAATTGGAGAATATTCCAGCTCCTTCAAGATTATTTTTTTTACAAATATTTACTGCCTTTGTGATAGCTTCTGCACGCTGCTGAGGAGAGAATGCATCGGTTGCCTTGCAGAAATTATCAACCTTTTGATATTCCTGTTGCACCGGAAGCGGAAGTAGTTTTTCATTATCCTTCTGCATTTTCGTAGCATCAATTGCTGCTTGAAGTGTTTGTTTAAGAGATTCATCATCCAATTTATTTGTGGTGGCAGTTGCAGTTTTTTTGCCCATTATAGTGCGCACTCTGATATAATATGATGTATCGCTCACATTTTGATGTATATAATTATCCGCATATCGTGTAAGAGCGCTTTTACTATTGAAAATCAGAACCTCTGTTTCGACTTCCTTCGAAAGAGAACAAATTTTCTGTGCAAGCTCACGAATTTCTGCTTTGCTTTTCTGGCTCATATAAACTCCTGAAATATTTTATCATTTGCTTTTTCGTAACTGCTTATGATTGTGTCAAGACTTTCATCTCTCACAACGATTTTGTTGACATAGAGTATAACGGCACAGATAAGTATTCAAGATTATACGAAAAGAGGTTCAAATGCCAGTAACTGTTGTATTAGGAGCATTGTGGGGTGATGAAGCAAAAGCTAAGATCGTAGATGCACTTGCTGAAAAGATGGATGCAATTGTACGATTTCAGGGTGGATGCAATGCGGGTCATACTGTGGTACATGGTGATACAACATATAAATTCCACATTATCCCGGTTGGTATCCTTGATCCAAGTATGATATGCATTATAGGAAACGGTGTGGTCGTCAATCTTGAAAGATTGTTGCAAGAAATCGAGGAGATTGAATCCAAAAGTATTCATCTTTCGGACAGATTTTTCATTAGCTCTCAAGCTCATATTACACTTTCTATACAAACTTATCTCGACGAACTCGGTGAGAAATTGAGCGGCAAACAGGCAATTGGAACTACAAAATCGGGTATTGGACCTACCTATTCCGACAAAGCCGCACGTCTGGGACTTCGCATGGGTGACCTGATCGATAAAGAATATCTCGAATACAGACTATCAAATCTGATCAATAATAAACGAGACTTGCTTGGCTCGTGGCTCGAAAACATTAGTTTTGATGACTCAGTTGAAATGCTCTACGATATTGGAATTCAGCTTAAACCCTTTATCAGTAACACTCCTTGTATGATCAACAAACTTATTAAAGAAAATAAGAATATTCTTTTTGAAGGAGCGCAGGGCACACTTCTCGATATTGATTTCGGCACCTATCCTTACGTAACATCATCGAATACAACAATTGGCGCTGCGTTGACAGGTGCGGGTATAAATCCGAGAAATATTGATAGAATAATCGGTGTTATGAAGGCATATTTCACCCGCGTTGGCAACGGACCTTTCCCTACAGAATTACATGATGAGATAGGTGATTATATACGCGAAAAGGGACATGAATACGGCACCACAACCGGACGTCCCCGCAGATGCGGTTGGTTCGATGTGGTTACAGCAAGGTTTTCTGCAATGCTTAATGGTTTCGACGAGATCGCACTCACATTACTGGATGTCTATTCCGGATTGGATACGATCGAGATATGCACAGGTTATACATTAGATGGTCTGGAACTAGAAGAATATCCAGTTGAAACACGGATTCTGAAAAATGTTCAACCATCATATATATCTCTTCCCGGATGGAAAGAGGATATTACTTCCGTGAAAAAATTTGAGGATCTTCCGGAAAACGCTCAAACTTTTGTTCATACTATTGAAAAACTTCTCGGTATTCCGATAAAGATCATTTCTGTGGGTGCTAAGCGCATCCAAACTATATATAGATAAGAATCTGTATGAGTATTCTTTGCCAGAATATATTCTTTGCCTATGCAAATAGAAAGCCCGATTCCTTGATCTTCGAGAATTTCAATTTCGAACTGAGTAATGATGAAACAAAATGTCTATATGGTGGCACTGGCTCCGGAAAGACGACACTGTTCAGTCTGCTTTTTGGTGAATTAAAGACCAGAAAAGGGAATATTCTTATAGACAATATTCCTCTTCAGAAAGAAAAAACCCTCTTCAAGAAAGTTGCATTTCTGTTTCAAGAGCCGGAAAAGCAGTTTGTTTTTCCATCAATACAAGATGAATATAATTTTTTAACATTACAGCAGAATGACATTGCTATCACTCAAAATATCAAAGAGTTATGCGAAATATTTAATGTAAAGATTGAATACTTTTTTGACAGAAATATTTATGAATTATCACTTGGTGAACTCCGCTTGCTACAAATTATTTTTTCCTTTTCTGCTGCAACTGAATATCTGATTCTGGACGAGCCGGCAGACCATCTTGAGAATGCACATCGTTTAAAATTATTCGATCTAATCAAATCAACTAAAAATCGAGGAATACTAATTTTGACCAAGTATCATGAACTTTATAAAACTGTTGCTGATAAGAGTATTCCAATTAATGCAAGGTACGAATGAGGTCTTTATGAAAAAAATTGTTTTGTTAATTTCAATTATATTTTTAAGTTCAGCACTTAACGCAGGTGCCCAGGAAGAGTTCGACTTCGCTAAAAAAATGTATGATGATACACTGTATGAGGAAGCGATAGGTAAATTTCAGGATATTATTCAGAAATATCCTGCTTCGTCGCTTGCAGAAGAAGCACAATTCTATCTTGGCAATTCATATATGGAAATCGAGCAATATGTGAACGCTTCCTTTGCATATAAGCGTCTTCTTGAGGACCATCCGCAGACAACGCTCTATCCTCAGACTGTTTTCAAACTTGCTGAAAGTCTTTTTGAAAGTAAGAATTATTTCGAGGCATCACAATATTATCAGGATTTGATCTATAATTTCCCTCAAAGTCCGTACGCATTGCAGTCACTCAATAAGATCATCACAGCTTTGAGGAACGCAGGTATGTATAATGAAGCCATTCTTGTTTCAATGGACATCATTGAGAGTTTTACAGGAAAAGCTCAGATTCCAGGAATCCTGCTCTCACTTGCTTCGGTATATAAGCTTCACAATATGCCTGCTGAGTATGAACAAACCCTTCTGAAAATTGTTGATAATTATCTTCAATCCGATGAGAAGTGGGAGGCAATACAGGAATTATCTCAATATTATTATGATAATGAATTACCTGACCAAGCGCTTCAATTACTGCAAAATGGACTTACGGAAACCATTCCGCGCCAATATGAGCAATCTCTGCTTCTGCTTTATGCAGAACTCCTCGAACGAAGCGGTGACAAGCAAAGATCATTGGAACAATATAAAAAATTTTATCGAAAGTTCGATACTTATACACAGCGGGATAGGATGGCTGACAGGATCGCATCTCTTGAATTTGCACTTGAAGAATATAGAAATACAATACTTACATGCAATGAATTTCAGCAAAATTTCCCTGCAAGCGAATACATAGCACATATCCAGTATATGCTTGCATATGCTCAATTTCAGCTACAAAATTATACTCAATCAATAAATATCTTTAACGGAATAGACATGGAAAAAGCTTCTTTTGAGATTCAGAAAGATATTCAGCAATTGCGTGCACGTGTTTATATTCAGCAAAAGGAATATGAACTAGCGATCTCTACCTATCTTAATATTATAAAAAATTATCCTCATATTACTGCGGTGGATTCCATTTATTTTGATATTGGACAGCTCTATCAAGAGAATCTGAAAGATCATTCTGCTGCGATAAATTATTATAGTATTATCGTAACAACCTATCCTGAAAGCGATTTGCGAGGACAGGCATTTCTAAATCTCGCATTCTGCAGCGAACAGCTCTATCAATATGATGCAGCATTACAATACTATAAAAAGGCGATTTCTACCCATTCTCTCACTTCTGAAAAACGTGATGAGATATCGGATAAACTGGATTACATTGGGCATTTTATGGCAAAAAATGAGAGCTTAGCGCTTGAAAATATGCTTGAAACTTTTGCACAATTTGTCCGATACAATGATTATATCGAAACCATTCATTCTATTGCTGAAATCTATTGCAATGATTTGAAGGACTATCAAAAAGCCCTTGAACTGCTTGAAAGTGATCCTCTCTTTGAAAGAGAGCCCAAACTGCTTCTCCTCAAAGGTGAACTTTATCTCACTCTTGCTGAAAAATATACTTATGAGAAAAATGAACAGGCAGAATCTCTTTACACTCAAGCTCAGCAGATTTTCGAGACTATCGTTTCTGATTATATAGATATTCCTGAAAAAGCTTATGCGGAATTCCATCTGATCTCACTGAAAGTAAGAAAATACGAGCCCGGAACCGATCTCTATATCACGAGCTTAAGACAATTAACTCTCAACTTCATCGATACTTATAATACATTTCCTTATGTTGGAGAGGTTTATTTTAAGCTTGGCAAGGCGCTCATAGAATCTGGAAAATCTGAAGAACAGACGATCATGTACCTGCAAAAAGCTGCGACTCTTTCACAAAATGCCGATATCAGAAATGAAGCATATCGCTATCTTGGAGATATGTACTTGAAAAATGAGGGCTACATAGCTGCACGCAATCAATATCAGAAAATCAACGAACAGACCATCTATGCCGATCCTGAACTACTTTACAATGTTGGATATGTTTATTTTCAGCTTAAATCTTATTCACAGAGTGTGATCTATTTCGATTATTATGTGCAGAATTATACTGCTCAGGAAAAATATATTGAGGCATTGAATCTACTTGCATCCATTTATGTAACTTTGAATGAGCCGATTAAGGCAATAAATTACTATGCTATTCTTGCAGAAAAAGCTCCAAATGATGGACTTATTCGCACACTTCGGAATCTCTATATTGATCAAAGTCAGTTTGATGAAGCCATTGAAATTTCGATAAAAATTGATACACTTACCAATAATGACAGGCGGATACTTGCAGGAATTTATGAAGTTCAAGGCAATCTGAGTTATGCAATTCTGCAATATGGACGCATCATCAGCGAGGTCACAGCAGAAGATACGATGCTGATCGACACGCAACACCTTGCAAAACTTCACATGCTTGTAGGAGATATGAACAGCGCACTCACCAACTATACAAAGATATACAATCTAACAGAAAGTTACAAAAATCCTTTCGAAAGTTTTCCTTGTCTGAACTGGTCTGAAATTGCTGAAAACACTATAGTTGCCAATTACAAACTGAAGAATCGCTCTCAGGCAGAAACCTTTGAGAAATACTACAAGTCAGTTATAAAAAATAATGCTGAGATCGAAGCCCACATTGCGATTGAAAGAGGAATTTATTATGCACAGCTTGATCAGAAAAAAGCAAGGAAATTATTTGAGGAAGTGATCGAGGATCATAGTTCTACAGAATATGCTGATGATGCCTATCTAGAGCTTGCGATCATGGAACTTGAGAATAAAGAATTCGAAAATGCAGAGACCTATCTTACCACACTGCTCGATAAATTTCCTGATTCCGATCTCACAAATAATGTGTATCTCAAGCTGGGCTCGATGAATTTCAGCGAGGGGAATTATCAAGATGCGCTTGAGTATTATCAGAAAGTAATTCAGCGTGATAAGGAAGGGACTTATGCAATGCAGGCGATTGAAAATTTTGCTCTGACCTGCAAAACAATGGGCGAGTGGATGCTTGCGATAGAAGCTTATCAAATGCTTATCGAACGATTCGGTTCACCTGAAATGACACCTCAAACAATATTTGAGATTTCCTATTGCTACTATATGGACAAGGAATACAGGAAAGCGATCCAACTTTTCAAAACCATACAGGATAAATTCACAGACAGTGAGGTAAAAGCTGAGATCATTTACTGGATAGGGGAATCTTATTACGGGATGAAAGAATATGATCAGGCAATTGAAGCGCTTCTCAAGATCGTGTATGATTACAGCTATCTGGATCAGTGGTATGTGAATGCCAATATCAAGATCGCCATAGTTTATGAAAAGCTTCAGAAATTCGACAAAGCCCGTCTGTTCTACAAAAATGTCATTGAACGCTACGGTACAAACTCCAATTGGGGGGCAGAGGCAAAAAAATTGCTGGACTCACTTCCATAATCTTTTTCAAAAATGTACCCTAAACTATGAAAAATCTGAAGCTGATAATCTCCTATCTAAAGCAATATAAGAAGAGCATTGCCATTGGTGTGCTCTGCCTGATAACTGTTGACGCCATTCAGATGATCGTACCCAAGATCATCCAACATGTGATAGATTCTCTGCACAATCCCAGTTTCACCATGAAGACTGTTTTGATATCAGCAGGAATTATTTTCGGGCTTGCTGTATTTATGGCTGTGCTGCGTTTCTTATGGCGAATTCTTCTTATCACTAATTCCTTTAAAATAGAAAAGAAGATTCGTAACGAATATTATGAGCATCTTCAAAAGCTATCTCCACGTTTCTTTCAGGATCATAATACAGGGGACCTTATGGCGTATGCCACGAATGATCTTAATGCTGTACGCATGCTCTTTGGCATTGGTGTGGTGCTTGCTTTTGATGTGTTCTTTGTTACGATCGCTTCTTTTTTACTTATGAGTAATATCAACTTCAAAATGACTCTTTTTGTGATAATTCCACTTCCTATTGTAACCTTTATTACGATATATTTCGGCAAGAGACTTCATCGTTTATTTAAAAAAGTGCAGACCACCTTTGCGCATCTTTCAGATAGAGTGCAGGAAACCATTTCCGGTGTGCGCGTCATAAAATCATTTGGTCGTGAAAATGCTTATGAAGATCGTATCGGTGAGGTTGCAGAAGACCTTGTAGACCAAAATATCAAACTGGTAAAAATATGGGGTATGTTCTTCCCTTCGATGTTTGCGATCATCGGCATAAGTCTGCTGCTGACGCTTTATATCGGCGGAACAAAAACTATTCTTCGGGAGATCACGATCGGTGAATTTGTTGCATTCAACAGCTATCTCCACCTTATTATCTGGCCGGTGATCGCGGTTGGCTGGATCGTGAATCTCTATCAGCGCGGTACTGCTTCTCTCAACAGAATTCAGGATATTATGAACCAGAAACCCGAGATCATGGATGAACCCTGTGTGGACAATTCAATAACTTCTCTTAATGGAAACATCTGCCTTAAACATCTTCACTATACCTATCCTGATACAGAGATACCAGTGCTTAAGGATATTTCGATAGACATCAAAGCAGGTGAAACTCTTGCCATAGTGGGAAGAACCGGTGAAGGAAAAAGCACGTTGATCAAGTTGTTAACTCGTTTATTCAATCCTCCCAAAAATGAAATCTACATCGACGACCATGAGATATATCAGATTCCGCTCGATACGCTGCGCAAGTCAATTGCAGTAGTTACTCAGGATATTTTTCTCTTTGCATCATCAGTTAAAGAGAATATTCAGTTCGGAACTGAAAATGTAACTCATGAGGATGTCATAGAAATAGCTCATATTTCGCAGATTTACAACGACATACAAGACTTTGAGAAGGAATTTGACTCCATAGTCGGGGAAAGAGGGGTTTCACTTTCAGGAGGTCAAAAACAACGCTTGGCGCTTTCCAGAGCTCTTATTAAAAATGCTCCGATCCTTGTGCTGGACGACGCATTCTCTTCCGTAGATACAGAAACTGAGGAGATCATTCTGAATAATATTCGAGTGAGTCAGAAAGATAAAACTGTGCTCTTGATCGCACATAGAATTTCTACAATGCAGCACGCTGATAAGATAGTTGTGCTGGATGATGGCAAAGTAGTTGAGCAGGGAACTCATGAAAGTTTGCTCGAACTAAATGGAATTTACACTGATATTTATAACCGTCAGAAATTAAGAGAAGAACTGGAAATGTAATATGCGAGGACATTCGTCAGCTTTTGAAGAAGAAAAAGATAGCGGCAAGATGCTTGATTCCAAGCTGATGAAGCGCTTGTTCGCCTACCTTATGCCTTACAAGGTGTATTTCATCATCTCATTCTTCATTTTGATAATTGTTGCCTTCTTCGCAATTGCAATTCCGTACATCACCAAATATGCTATCGACGAATATATAAATCCTTCTTTGAAAATTCTAAATGTAGAAGATCATCCTGAGCTGCAGGAGCATTTCACAAAAAAATATAAAAAATACATTGTAAGCCAGCAGGAAGACAAGATACTTCTACACAGCTACAATATCGATAAATTGCTGCCAAAACACTTTAAGATGCTTCTTGCCAATAATCTGATCAGCAAAGAGATCTATGCTGCTTATCCAATAAACGATAAAAATACACCAATTGCGGAAAATAATTCCGCATATCTGAAATCCTTTGGGAAATACTATATCATTCAGCAGAAAGATCTGTCGGAGCTTAGTATCGATGACACAAAAATACTTCGCTCTCGGGATATCAGCGGTTTGAAGACGCTGGCGATCTTATTTTTTGTGTTTCTCATCCTGCGGTTTGTGTTCAGTTATGCACAGATATATCTTACACAGTACGGTGCAATGCATGCTATGTATGACCTGCGCATGAAGCTCTTCAACCATCTGCAGAAACTGCCAATGTCCTTTTTTGATAAGAACCCGATCGGGCGGCTGGTAACACGTATTACAAATGATGTAAATGCGCTTTCCGAAATGCTTGGCGAGGGACTCATCACATTGGTACAAGATATTTTCGTGATGCTGGCTATCCTTGTTGTGATGCTCATTATTAACTGGAAAATGGCGCTCATTATCTTTGTGATACTTCCCTTTGTGGTATTCTTCATGCTCAAATTTAAAGTTGATATTCGTAAGGTTTATCGGCTTGTAAGAATTCGACTTGCAAAGATAAATACCAGTTTGAGTGAGAATCTTTCGGGCATTCAAACGATTCAGCTTTTCCATCAAGAGAAGAAAAAATTGAACGAATTTGAGACAGTTACACATGGTTATTTTGAAGCTGAAAAAAAGCAGCTGCGTGTTTTTGCAGTGTTCCGTCCCCTTATTGATGTCATGGTTCACCTTGCAATAGCCCTTATCATCTGGTATGGCGCCGGAAGCATAATCCAGGATAAGATGTCCCTCGGCGTGCTTGTGGTTTTTATCAGTTATGTGCACCGCTTCTTTGACCCGCTTTATGATCTGAGCCAGAAGTATAATGTCATGCAATCCGCGATGGCTGCATTGGAGCGTATCTTTAAACTTATGGATGAAAAAGAAGAACATTATGCAGCACTGCCGGAACATCCCACGCGTTTGCAGGGTGAGATCGAATTTAAAAATGTATGGATGGCATATAAAAATGAAGACTGGGTGCTGAAAGATATAAATCTGAAAATTGCAAAAGGTGAAAAAGTTGCACTTGTGGGCTCGACAGGTGGCGGCAAAACCTCTCTCGTGAAGCTTGTCAGTTCATTTTATCCTTTCCAGAAAGGTGAGATATTTATTGATGGAAAGTCGATAAAGGATTATAATTTGGAAGAGCTGCGACACAATATCGGTGTGGTTCAACAGGATGTCTTTATATTCTCGGGGAAAATTCGGGATAATATCTCTTTATTCCGGGATGATATTTCCGAAGAACAGATCATTCAATCAGCCAAGTATGTGAATGCAGACCGCTTCATATCAAAACTTCCAAAGGGCTATGATGATGATGCAAAAGAACGGGGCTCTGTACTATCGGCAGGTCAGCGTCAGCTCCTTGCCTTTGCTCGTGTACTGGTAGGGGACCCAAGTATTTTTGTTCTGGATGAAGCCACTTCCAATATTGATACGGAAACGGAGATGCTCATCCAGGATGCGTTGCATAAGATCATGGAAAACCGAACCTCGATCATTATCGCACACCGCCTTTCTACTATACAAAATGTTGATAGGATCTTTGTAATACATAAAGGACGTATTGCAGAAGAGGGAAGCCATCAGGAACTTATTAAGCAGCGGGGAATATATTACAAACTTTATGAATTGCAATATAAAGGAATGGAAAAGGAAATTTCTAAATCCTAATTTCTAATGACAAATAAAATACCCTTCGGGCTGGACTTCATCCGCCCACTGGCGTGATGGAGTTCAGTATGTGGGATTGGAATAAAAATGAATTGATGAGTCAATTGACGAAATTTAGGTAAAAATTTTTATTTACATATAAATTAAATAAAGAAAATTTGTCTATATGTAAGTTGAACAATGTTTAATAATCATGCGTGAAATAAAAGAATTGCACTACATAAGCACATATTGAAAATATAAAATCCATTTTCGAAAATGGAATTCTGTGCCATAATAAAACAAAGAAAGCATATTTCAAAGATATCTCACTTGCTGAAGTACAAGAAAGACGATCAAAGAAAAGAATACCTGGTGGTAGAAGTCTCCACAATTATGTTAATTTGTATTTTGACGCCCATAATCCTATGCTAAGTCGTTTAAGATCACATAATAATAATATTTGTATTTTAAGAATAAGTAATGAGATATTGCATATTCCTGGATGTATACTAACTGACAGAAATGCATCATGTTATTTTTTAAAATTCTTTACAGTAAATGAAGGAATGAATAATCTTGATTTTGATAAAATATTTGATAGATATTGGTACCATGATGAATATGATTCATTTGATAAAATGGAGCATAAATCAATAAAATGTGCCGAAGTTTTAATACCAGAAAAGTTAGCCTCTGATTATATATTCGGAGCTTATGTGATAAACGAAGACGTAAAAAAGAAATTAATTGATGTTGGTTTTATTAAACCAATAATTATAAACTATGGAATATTTTTTTAGGATGTATCATGATTAGAGAAATTTTAATAGGTAATATTTTAGATTCCAAGGCTCAGACTTTGATTAATACAGTAAATTGTGTTGGAATAATGGGAAAAGGAATTGCGTTGGAATTTAAGAAAAAATTCCCAAAGATGTTTAAAGAATACAAGATAAAATGCGAAAAGAGTTTAGTAAAACTAGGAGAACCATATATTTATGGAGAATTATTTGGTCCTCAAATCATCAATTTTCCTACAAAACAACATTGGAGATCTATCTCGAAAACATCTGATATAAAAAAAGGATTAAGGTTCTTAGTTGAAAACATTGATGGCTGGGATGTTAAATCCTTAGCTATTCCTCCTTTAGGATGTGGTAACGGACAACTTGATTGGGTAGAAGTTGGTCCATTGATTTATAAATATCTGCAACCTTTGGATATTCCTGTAGTGATGTATGCTCCCATTGGTACACCAAAAGAATTATTAAATCATGAGTTTTTACTTAATCCTGAACAGTATAATAAATATCATCAAAAACAGGCAAAAATCAGTTTCAATCCTTTATGGTTAGTTTTAGTTGAGATTTTAAATAAAATTTCAACTAATCAATATCACATCCCAGTAGGTCGTACTATTTTTCAAAAAATTGGGTATCTTGCAACAATTCAAGGATTACCTTTAAATTTAGAGTATAGGGAAGGAAGTTATGGTCCATTTTCTTTGAAATTAAAAAAAATAATTACGAATTTAGCAAATAATGGAATTATCGTTGAGGAAAGTAAAAGGAATAATTTTTTTGAAATAAACATTGGATCGAATTATTCTTATTATAAAAATAAATATGAATCTGTTTTAAATACATATTTAGAAGTAATAGATAATACTGCTGATCTTATTTCAAGATTTAATACTACTACACAAGCTGAAATAGTCGCAACAATAATTTTTTCATATAATAAACTGAAAAATTCCAAGAGTTCAACATCAATCAGCGAAGAAGATATTTTTAATAATGTTATGGAGTGGAAGAAAAGAAGAAGACCGCCATTAAATGAATCTGAAGTTGCTTCAGCGATAAGAAATTTAGCAATTCTAAAATGGCTTAAAGTTAACTATAGTGAAAAGATACCCATTGCTGATGAATTTGTATATTAATTAATCAATTGATAATCAACTTCCCCTCCATCGGTCCAGTCCTCTTCGAAAGAAGTAAACGAGCCAAACATATCAGTATCTCAGTTAGATCGAATGCAGTAAGAGTAGCTGTACCAAAAAGTATATCTTTCAAGCAAGCACACAAATTTGCCCTAACTAAAACAAACTGGATCAAGAAGCATCTTCAAAAACTTGAAGACCTTAAAAGTAATTATAAAAGTCCAATTCATGATCTAAGCTTGATAAATAGAAATACTGCAAAAGCAGCACTCGTACATAAACTGGAATCTTTAGCCCGGAAGCATGGCTTCGAATATAATCGGGTGTTTATCAAAAACCAGAGAACGCTGTGGGGGAGCTGCTCGCACAAAAACAATATTAATCTCAATTATAAATTGTACATACTGCCGGACGAACTCCAGGAATATGTGATACTGCATGAACTCGTACATCTTAAGATCAAGAATCATAGTAAGAATTTCTGGAACGAGCTTTCACGCTATTGCCCGGATTACAAAAAAATAAAAAAGGAGTTGAAGCACTATCGGATTGAGCTTATGTGATTTTCCAACATTACTACTCGTACCCAAGTTCGACTTGGAAACGAGACTATTTCACCATTTTATATTTCGACCCACATTCTCCAGATGCATCGGAATTTGGTGCAGCTGGTGGGTGGATGCAGGTTTATCATAAGCCATTTTTATTTGCCAACCAATCGCAAAATTTACGTTATCATTGACACATAATAGCCATCATGAAATATACCAGCAAAGAAAAAAGAATAGAATATAGCTATGTGTGAAAAAAAAATTATAATCCAATCGAAGAAAGTAATCGAATGCTTGATATTATTTTCAATGGAATAAGGAAAAGTTAATCATAAATATTTGTAATATTAGAATAAATGACCAAATTGTTCGAAGGAAATAAAAATGATACTGACACAAAAATACATCTCATTGCCTGAACTGAAAATTGATGATCTCACCGTAAAACTTCCCATAATCCAAGGCGGTATGGGAGTTGGTATTTCGATGGCTGGACTTGCGTCAGCAGTAGCCGATCAGGGTGGTATAGGTGTGATCTCTTCTGTAGGATTAGGTTTGTTGCGTGATAAACATATGAAAAATTATCGAGCGGGAAATATCATTGCTCTGCGTGAAGAGATCCGAAAAGCCAAACGTCTTTCTTCAGGTATTGTTGGAGTGAATGTCATGGTAGCGGTTTCGGATTATGATGATCTTGTAAGAACTGCATTGGAAGAAGAAATTGATATTTTATTTTTAGGTGCCGGACTGCCCTTGAGATTACCCAATGGCGTTTCAATTGAGTTTTTGAAATCTGTTAAAACCAAAATAATACCCATAGTATCTTCAGCAAGAGCTGCAAAGATCATTTTTCAAATATGGGAAAAGAAATTTAATCACATACCGGATGGAGTAGTTGTGGAAGGTCCAAAAGCAGGTGGACATCTTGGCTTTAAACCGGAGCAGATCGATGACCCGGCTTATGCACTCGAAGAGATCTTTCCGCAGGTAGTTTCTGTGATAAAACCTTTTAGAATAAAATACGGGAAGGATCTACCTGTTATTGCTGCAGGTGGTATCTTTACAGGTGAAGATATTTTTCGATTTCTCCAAATGGGAGCTTCAGGTGTTCAGATGGGCACACGATTCGTTGCAACCAATGAATGTGATGCAGATATTCGATTTAAAGAGCAGTACATTTATTGTAAAAAAGAAGATATCGTTATCATAAAGAGCCCTGTTGGACTTCCGGGTAGGGCAATAATCAATAATTTCCTTCGCGATGTAAGCGCCGGAATAAAGAAGCCGTTTACATGTCCTTGGAAATGCCTTAAAACTTGTGATTTCAAAACATCGCTCTATTGTATTGCAAAAGCTTTGATGAAAGCAAAAATTGGAAATTTAACCAATGGCTTCAGCTTTGCCGGCTCAAATGCCTATAGGATTCAAAATATTATATCTGTAAAAGAACTTATTGATACTTTGAAGAGAGAATTTGAAATAGCTTATTTAGAACTTACAAAAATTCTTGTACCACAATTTGCCTTATAAAAATTGTAAAAACTATTTTAAGTAATAAACCGGGAGTAAGAGAACTTATTTTATGATTTAACCTGACGTGCAATATGCCTGTAATACATTTTATTACAAATTTAATCTGGAGTTATCATGAGAGATATTTTAACAATAAGTATTGATAAAGAAATAAAGAAAATTCTTAAAATTGACTATCCCCGTGGCAGAGCCTCGAGGAATTATTTGATTAAATTTGACAAAAATAAAGTTGAAATAGTGAATTGAATATAAGTTTTAATAAGGTAGGTTCAAGTTTTTATTGCAACAATTAAATTATTAAATACCTCTTTAGGAGTTAGCCAATTCAAGGTTTTTCTTGGTCTTTCATTC
>ASNI01000033.1 GCA_000404785.1 Cloacimonetes bacterium SCGC AAA252-N17 | reverse complement strand
AAGCCTTGTATTCTACATCTATCTTTAGGTATTTATTCACCTCTCTGCTTATAGTACTAACATTCCTGTTTAATGCTTTGCTAATCAACCGATAAGTCTTACCTTGTGATAATAACTGACTTATTTTCTCTCGATCTTCATTCTTTAATCTCTTATACTTCTTCATTATTGCAACAAACTTATCCTTTTTTGTAAGTTTGTTGCAATAAAAACTTGAACCTAAGAAATTTAAACCAGTATTAATAGCAACAGTAGTTTTTCTTATAACCTGTGCATTGGAATTTACTCAGCTTTGGAAACCAGAATTTCTTGAAATATTGAGAGAGAACTTTCTTCTAAGAACAGTAATAGGCAATTCATTTACATGGAGTGATTTTCCCTATTATCTTATCGGCTCGATTGGAGGATTTGTCTTGATGATAATGATAAAAAAAATGTCAGAAAGATAAAATACTGATTATTCGTCTCTGTCAGCCGGATGGCGAATAGTAACGATCAAGAGGAATTACCAAATTTAAAGGACACTGAAAAGTGTCCTTTTTTTATTTATCTGGAATAACTGCGATACCCGGTAATTCTTTACCTGAAAGATATTCCAGCGAAGCTCCTCCACCAGTAGAAATGTGTGAAAACTTATCAGCAAATCCAAATTTTTCTATTGCTGCTGCTGAATCACCGCCACCAATGATAGTAATTCCTGAACATGCCGCAACTGCCCTTGCAATACCTTTTGTGCCATGAGAAAAGCTGCTTATTTCAAACATACCCATTGGACCGTTCCAAATTACTGTTTTTGATGGTTTAATGATCTCAGCATATTTTCTCACAGTCAGTATTCCAATATCAAGTCCGATCATATCGTCTGGAATTGCATTGATCAGCACAGTATAGAATTCGGTGCCTTTCCTGATCTCTTTGGCGACAACTGTATCTTCAGGCAGAAATAAGTTCACGCCCTTAACTTTTGCTTCCCGCATAATTTCCAGGGCTGCAGGAATTTTATCATCTTCAACCAAGGAATTTCCAATAGAATATCCCTGCGCTTTCAGAAAAGTGAACATCATAGCACCACCAATAAGAATAGAGTCTGCTTTCTCCAGAAGTTGTTCGATCAGATCAATTTTATCTGATACCTTTACACCGCCGAGTATTGCAGTGTAGGGCTTCTCCGGATTAAGGAGAGCTTTATTAAGATACTCGATTTCCTTTTCAATTAGAAATCCTGCAACAGAGGGAAGATATCCTGCCACGCCTACATTGGATGCATGTATCCGATGCGCTGTACCGAAAGCATCATTGACAAAAACATCTGCAAGAGAAGCAAGTTCCTTTGCGAATTCCGGATCATTTTTCTTCTCTTCAGGATGAAAACGTGTATTCTCAAGGAGAAGAATTTCACCAGGTTTCAAGTTTTTCGCAGCTTGCTTTACCGCGTCGCCAATACAATCGGGAACAAAATGTACTTTTCTGTTAATGATTTCACCCAAGCGTTTGGCGACAGGTTCAAGACTGAGTGTGGATTTTAGCTCACCCTTTGGACGACCTAAATGAGACATCAAAATAATAGCCGCATTATTTTCCAAAAGATAATTGATAGTAGGTAATGCAGCTTCTATTCTTGTATCATCAGTAATATTTTGATGTTCGTCAAGCGGAACATTAAAATCCACTCTGACAAGGACTTTCTTTCCGCTTACATCAATGTCAGAAACTGTTTTTTTATGCATATTCCTCCTCATGTATGGGGCTAGTATATTCTAAAAAAATGAAATATAAAATTATATTGCTTTTTAAGATGTTTATTGTATGAGAGGTAGTTCATTTGCTTTTCAGTTCGATACTTCCAATCTGTGGAGATGGAGATGAACTCATCCCGGAATTCCCACTCATGAGAAAATGACTGTTTAGAAAGAGTTTCAAGAGATTTTAGTTGTTCATAGGTAAGTATTTTTTCCGATTCTATTTCCTTGAAGTATACAGGATCTATATAAAAACTATCAACTGCTGCGATAGAATAGATCATAGATTTGTCATTTTTCGTGAGATCCTTGATCTTTTTCAAATTTTGCTGCAACCGTAGTCCTGTTGAAAATCGCGTGCCCTCAAAACTCTTAATCTTGTCGATTGGAAATCCTTTTTTATCCAATTGTACCATGACTTCTGATGAGAGCGAATAAGGTTTCTTATAATAGACCTGCTGGTCGAAGACGTTTTGCACAAAGAATAGGGCGACGAATGATATTATGCCTGCAATAATAGGAGTTGTGATCCATCCAGAAGATATTCGACCCAAAACCTTAAACTGAATATTTCGACCACCCTTTGCAATGGCGATACCTATAATGGCTCCAATCACCGCTTGAGAGCTTGAAACAGGTACAAGAGGATACTTTGGTAAGCCAAGTGATATAAATGCATTGCGAATTTCAGTTGATGCAAAAAGATACAGCACGATCGACTGGGAAAGCACAACTATGAATGCTGTGACAGGCGACAATTGGAAGAGTGATTTGCCAACTGTTTTGATGACTTTCTGGGAATAAGTAAAAATACCAATTGCGATAGCAACTCCACCAAAGAGAAAAAGTATTTGATTACCCGAAATTGTGAATAAATTATATACATTTATGTCATGAAAAGGCGAAGAAAAAGTGAATACTCCCATCACGTTTCCGATATTGTTTGCTCCGAGACTGTATGAACCAAAGGCACAGGCAATGATAAGTCCAATTCGCGTGTAGGCGTCAAGATCAAGAAGGTGAATTTTTGCTTTCGCAAGAAAAAATTTGAAGAATCTATACAATACAATCGCTATAAGTGCTGAGAGGAAAGGGCACAATATCCAGGTTACAACAATCTTTGTCAGAGAGGTCATGTCGGTAAGTGAGCCGCTGAACATATTCCAACCGATAATTGCACCAACTATTGCTTGAGAAGTAGAAACAGGAAGTTTGAGCTTTGTCATAAAAGCGACAGTGATTGCAGCGGCAAGTGCGACGGTGAAAGCACCGGGCATTGTGTTGATGGAGCCGAGTTTTCCAAGGGTGCCGCTTGCGCCTGATCCCTCGATGACCGCACCGAGAATGACAAAAATGGCTGCGATCCATGCTGCTGTTCGGAACTTGATCATCTTTGTTCCTACTGCAGTCCCGAATACATTAGCTGCATCATTTGAACCGAGTGACCAGCCCAAAAACAATCCGCTTGAAAGAAGGATGTAGGTCATATGTTAGATTTGTCTTTTAATAGTATAGATAGCCAATCGCTCACTCATATCCTCAGCAGAATCCGATATTCTTTCTATCTGCTGAGTACAAAATCTTAAATGCATCTTTTGGCTGAGATGAATATCTGCTTGAAAGATCTCATTTTTGAGGGACATGGCAATTTTATCGGCTTCTCTCTCATAGAATTTCACTTTATAAATATGGTCACTTACAGACGAAATATCTTTAAAAAAAGCACGAACACTGCGAATAAGACTTTCTACTGATTCAATAGATGAATCTGCAAGCTCAAGGAAACGTTCATCGAATTTTTCGGGAATCTCCGGGTGCTCTATTGCAAAAACCTGTAACGCTTCTTTAATGTCATCAATAACACGATCTGTATTCTCAAGTATGGCAAGAACATCGCCTCTGCTTTCCGGTATGAGCGTATGCATGTATAATTGTTTCTCGATATTCAGGCGCAGTTCGTCAGCTTTCCGTTCATGCTCGGAAACAGCGTTCAGTCGCTTTTCAAATTCAATGGTATTATCCTTGAGATAATTTTCCAATCCTTTCTTGAAAAGAATGCCTGCTTCACTGATGATGTTCAAAAAGTCATCAATCTGCATCTCGATCATCTTAGATGTTTTAAATAATATAGCCACGATAACTCCTTAACTATTTGACTTCCAATATTTTGCTCCCCTTGGACACCTGCTCAATCCGATTCCCAAACTCCCAAAGAGAATGACATAATGCATTCGGCACTTTGTGCATACGTATAATTTTTTTATGCCAATAATTCTCATGAACCAAGTCCTGTGTTCGCGATGCCGATTTCCATTTCCACAGCAGGGGCATTTTCTACTAAAAGCGATCTTCATTTTTATTTCACCCTTGTCCATGCGCCCTCAATGACGCTTTTTCTGACCTTACACATATCATTTTCCAGCTTGAAAATCAGTGTTTTGTTATCTTTAATGTAATACTTATAAATGCCGGCACTCTTGCATTGGATATCACTCAAGAATGCCATTTTTTTAGACATGATGCTCACGTCGCCATAGGTATTCACATGACCCACAGTTGGGTCTTTAGCTACAAAGGAAAAGGTCAGATCTTCATTGAAAGTAAGGCATGCAGTGAATTCAGTTTTATTATTCTTAATAGATCTTTGCCACGAACCCATGAGCGTTTGAGGTTTTCGAGTCACATAATAACTACTGCATGAAACCATACAGATCACAAGAAATATAAGTAAAACATACTTTTTCATTTGTTCTCCGAAGACATTTTGTGTTGTAATTTCAAACGCAATGTCAACTATTTTGGGTATAAAAAATTTCATTAATGTTGACAGAGCAAAGGACAATTATCTGTATCTTATACAAAAGCAATAATCTCAAGGATTCAATGTTATCAATAACCCATATGAAATTTCAACAAAGCGTATATAAATTGCGATCTGCTCTTGCGTTGTCAATCCTTTTGATTATGATTCCAACGATCATTCATGCTGATTCCGGATATTCACAGGTTTCTTATGCTGATATTCCGTATCAGGAACACTCGTTTTTATCTGGAATTGTAGAGAATATCGGCGATTTTATTTCTCGAGCTATCCCGACTTTAAAAACTTTGTTGCTGGGCACTCCAATTTTGATAATATACACTTGGTTATGTTCTTTGATCGCAAGCTACTTGAAAGTTAAGAAGAATCTCAGAACAGCTTACACAAGAAAAGTTTTTCATTTTTTGATATTTACTATGGCTGGAATTCTTCAGATAAGTGTCGGGCTGTCAGGTGTTATACTCTTTGGGATAATTGTAGTTTTATTTGTGCTCTATACAGTTTTAAAAGGAGATAATTTTCATTTTTATGAAGCACTTGCTCGTCCTAAAGATGCTCCAAAAAGAAGTGCTTTCATTGTACTTCCACTTGCTACGACTGCTTTGGGCGGAGTGCTGGCGAATGTGCTGTTCTATCCCTTTGCATTCATTGGATATTTTGTGTGCGGATGTGGAGATGCAGTGGGGGAGCCAATCGGCGCTAAATGGGGAAGGCATGAATACAAAGTTCCATCAGTTTTTGGAGTGAAAGTTACACGTAGTATTGAGGGCTCACTTGGAGTATTGATCGTTGGTTTTATTGCTGCTTTTTTTGCTCTATTATTGAGTTCTTATAGCTTTTGGACATCTCTCTCTGTCGGATTTGCCTGCGGATTGGGAGGTGCTTTGATCGAAGCAGTAAGCACACACGGGTTTGATAACCTTACTATACAAATTCTCGTTTCAGGAATTGCATATTTTATTATAAAATAAGGAGAAAACAAATAAAAAAAAACCTATTATTTATAGTCTTGATTATTTTATTACTTGCTGCTTGTACACAATTTTCCAGAGTTAAGAAAGCTTCGATCCTTGCTGAAGAATCAAAGGTGAGCATCTCGCTTCCAAAACTATCCACTTTTGAACTTACAACTGCCTTTGAGCAGGATGGTTATGTTATTGATAGCGTCATCACATATCAAGGAAAAAGAGGAATAAGAGCAAAAAATACCACTGTAATAAATTATGAAACAAAAGAGCAGAAGTATGTGTACTATCTCGAGGGCACCGGATACCAGATGGGATATATGTTCGGGCAGCTTGCACATGAAGAAATAGAGTTGATGTGCACGAAATTTCTCGATGGCATTATCGAAGCGTTTCTGCGTCCTGGATTTGTGAAACCTTATAAAAATCTCCTTGGAAAATTAATGGCGGACTTCCTACAGCAAAATGATAAGATCATCAGTCGATGCATCCCACAGGAGCTTATGAATGAGATGGTGGGTATCGTTGCAGGTTGTCAGCATGTCAATCCAGACACAAATGTAACATTTGAAAAAATATTCACGCTGAACGTGGGAATTGATTTTCTTCTAGCTCAAGTATATAATATAGATGGAATTTGGAGAGATATACCCGGTATCAAGGGGGTAAATCTTAGAGCACCGATTTTCTGCAACGCCTTTTCTGTATGCAAAAAAGCAACTATCGATGGGAAACATTATTTTGGAAGAGATTTCATGTTTCCGACAGCAGATGTATTCCAAAATATTGCCTGCATGATCATATATGTTCCGGACCCATTACCCGACCTTCCGACAAGAGTTCCTCTGATTTCCACAACTGCACCGGGCTTTGTTGGTTCGATCACAGCAATGAATGCTTACGGTTTCGCAATGGGAGTTGACATGGTACCCGCAGGAAATCTCAATTCAAAGCAGCCGGGCTTGAATTCACTTCTTCTTGTGCGTCATACAACACATTATGGATCAAATCTTGATAAAGCATTGAGAGTACTTATTCATTCCCCTCGTGGTGTGCCATGGCTGTATCCTATTGCAGACGCGTAGTCAGGAAGAGGAGCGATCGTTGAAGCCGGAGTTGCTGCGGACAGCATAAATTTCCTCGATTTTCCATCTAAGGAATTTAAAGATCAAAGACTACTTCCAACTCAGGAATTTCTAACGAAATATGACACACTTACATTGGAATTAGGACTTAAGATCAGATGGGATAATTATGAATATCCCGACACTTTTTTCTATTTCAATACCGGACTTTTTATTAAATATCAGAAACCATACCACCTTGAAGATATCTTGGACAGGACTGGTTTTATAGATTCGACTTTCAAGGAAGCTGGGGTGCCTAAAGGATATTATTTCGCTCCCCAAAGAGAACAAAAGCCAGATATTGTCCTCGCTTCAAATATGTACATCAATCCATCGATGCGTCTTTGCTCAATGGCGCCGTGGACGATCATGATGTCTGCTGAACATATGGATGATGTCCAATGGCGTTACGATGCCTTAAATAAAATACTGCTCACCGAATATGGAAAGATTGATTTTAATAAAGCAAAAGAGATCATTGATTTCCTGTCACCCAATGGGAAATATTATACTGATTTTTATGAAAGGGTGAATGGTAGCGATTATTTCTATCAGATCCCGTCAAGCTCTGACAGCAAGACATTGCAGATATTCGGAGCAACATCTGTATGTAATCTGACAGATAAAATTATCGAGAGCCATTACGGATATTTCGCAGATAAGTGGGTCAAGTTAAGTATAAGTAATTATATTAAACAGTAACAGAGAAAAGTATGGATTGAGAAGGGTAAATGGTATTGGGTTTATTTGTTATGTGGAGTAAGATTCTTAATGTTGAGTAAAACTTGACTGAAAAAAATGAAGATTTTTACAGAGCATTCCTTTCGGGGTGTAGCGCAGCCAGGCTAGCGCGCTTGAATGGGGTTCAAGAGGTCCCGAGTTCGAATCTCGGCACCCCGACCAGTTTTTTTGTGGTGGATGTAGTTCAATGGCAGAGCACCGGATTGTGGTTCCGGTTGTTGTGGGTTCGAGTCCCATCATCCACCCCATTTTTATTTATTACCAGCATCTACAAAGCCAGATACATCGAAGTAGTTGCTGCTGAATAATGTTCGACATATATTTAAACGAATAATCTCAATGAAAAAAAGATTAATATTAAATGTAAGCACATAAGAATTGAAAATTTTATGTTAACGGAAGATTTACAAACCATTCACCTTACTCAAAGTGAAATAACCTCCATGAGTAAAGCTATTTATGACAGGGTCTTGTCTGCGTCGGAGAATATCACTACAGGTAATTATCATAGAATTAGCACAAAAGATTTGAAGTATCTTTTCGATTTATATGATGAGATATTTTTTCAACATTACTTCAAAAAAAATTGGCGTGATAAAAATACTTTCCACCTATCAAGCAGAATGACAAAATCAGGTGGCAAAACGACATATTTTTTAAGAGAGAACAAATTTCGAATAACTCTATCCACTACGCTGATCTTCCAAACATTTGAAGATTCCGATCGTGATATTATCATAAATGGTTTGAAATGCAATGATCGGCTCGAAGCTTCAATGCGTATCTTTGAACATGAAATTATTCATGTTATCGAATATATTTTGTTCAAAAAATCCAATTGTGCAAAACCTAGGTTTAGACAATTAAGCAATAATATCTTTGGACATACAGGAGTAACACATTCATTGGTAACCCATCAGGAAAGAGCCATGAAAAAGTATGATATTCATATAGGTGATCTTGTGAATTTTGAATTTAAAGGAAAAACACATCATGGATTCATTAACCGAATAAACAAACGTGCTATAGTTTTTGTAAGGAATTCAAAAGGAGCATTCCAAGATTCTCGCATAAATCGATATAATAAATTTTATGTCCCCATTCATGATTTGAATAAGGACTGAACTCATTTGAAAAGAATAAAAATTATACAAAAATTACAGGGATACCCCCAAAAATTCGATGAAGATTCTCTGGATAATGCATGAATAAAGTGTTTTCGGAGAATTCTTCGCGGAAAATTACTTTTAGAAAAACTGTTAATTTGTATCTATCCTTGCTGTTTTCACCCTGAGCCTGCATGCTTGGGCGTAATGAAATGAAGACCAGTCGAAGGGTCTGTCCCACTTCGAGAACCTCAGTGTGACAGTGAATTAAATACCTGGGGAATAGTTGAGTGAACGAGAACTATGCAAGAATTGTATAAAGATATTTTCTGTTTAAAATAACTGATAATCCCTTTTTTTATAGGCTTCCCTGAAAATATTCACCAAATTTTTTGGGGTATCCCTTATATATTTTAAAAATCCGCCCTCACTTCCATCTTTAGCTGATATCGCGGATCAGACTGAGGATATTTTTCTAAATAATACTTTAGAAATCCAGTCACATACTTACTGAGTTTATAATCAAACTGCAGCGTTACTCTTGCGTTCAAGCCGGCCCGTTTGCTGTATAGAATATTCGCAAAATAATCGGATCCTTCCCGCTCATTCTGCTGCAAATGAAGCTGAGCCGACAGGTGATATTTCGAACCTGCATTATAGACAAATTCCGGCTCAATCGTATATGAAGTTATCTTATAATCGTCCGTACCACCGAGCTTTGCACCATTTTCAATATCCAAGGAAAGTTCTGAAGAAACGATCATATTATAGCTGAATTTATATGCGATATCTGTAGAAATTCTCCACACTTTAGAATGCAGAAAATCTTTGGTCTGATAATTTGAAATAATATCAACATAGGAAATTTCATTCTCAAAATTCCATTGCTTCACATTATAAAAATTCAGCGCAGCATTGTAAGTGTCTTGATCCAATTCATCGAATTCATTTTCATATTGATTATCGATCTTTTTTACTTTCTCATACAGTACACGCATCACGATCCTGTTCTTCACGATATTGTACCAAAGCTGCTCCTTATACCGCTGATAACCATAATCCGTATATTGTTTATTCATCAGAGCGCTTGGTTTGAGAAAATAGAGATCCAGCTTATGCGGAGTTGTGGATTTTTCCTGAATCGCAATATCTGAGCTGAATACAAGCTTATCTAAAAGCTCATTAATACCTTTGTCTTTCAGGGTAATCCCTCTCGATGGATTAACCTGCACATTCCAGTTCATTTGAAGCTCTGTGATCGCCTGCGGTTTTCCAACTATGGTGATCTCATAGTCATAGTCACCATCCTCCTGATAAAAACCGAGACTGTCATACAGACCGTTTCCATCCCCCACATAGATGAGTTCCTTCACTTTTGGATAAAGCTCGATATTCCCGATCTTGTAATTTACACGATTAGAAATACTGTTGTTAATAAGATTACAGGAAAGCTGCGAATTCAGAAGGTCAAAATTGCTGTTGCTCTCTCCTGTACAATATTGATTTGTTCTATGAGAATAATCCGCCTTGAAATTTGTCGTTCCATTTTGATAAGAAAATCCGGCTTTGTAGAGTTGTGCTTTTTTATAATCAAACCAGTCGATCTTCAGACTGTCAACAAACTCCTGTTCATAATCAAGATTTATGTCTGTATTCCAGATGGCGGCAGAGAGTCCGTAAAAATATTTTACATTGCTGAAACCGAAATCCAGCACTCCTTCATTAGTGAATTTCCTATCTGAAAATCCGGCATTCATCTTCATGAAACCGATCTTATAATTCCCATCCAAGGAATGTATTCTTTGAAGGAGTTCTTCTTCAGCAGTACCCGAAGTAGATTCGTTTTCTTCATGAATATTTGAAAATGTGTAATTGATCGAAGGCAGGAAAAAGAGAGCGGAATTCTGCAAATAGGAAAAGGTATTTGAAAAAGTCTGCTGTAGGACGATATCCTGCATTTTTTTATTGTAAAGCTGCACTTTGTTTGTTACCCATTTCGGAAGAGAGAACTCAATAGAACCACCGTATTCGGATACTGCAACTGTATCTGTTTCTGTAAAATCAGATGCTTGATACTGTGTCTTTGCAGATTCTACTCTTGCCAGAGAATGGAAATATTTGTCATGCGCTCGATAATACGCTGATGTCTTCACCTTACCATTGTAGAAGATCGGCACGTTTAGATTTAAAGAATGGTAATGAGCAAAGCCGTTATTATATTCATCATCAATTGCAGAAAAACTATTCTGATCAAAATCAGTGAACATCCCTTCAGAAATGAGTTCAAACTTGCCAAAAGCAACTTTTGCTTTCAGATCAACATTGGTGCGCTTCTCTGGAAAGGGAAGCTGTATCTCAGGAATGTACTCACCTTCTCCCTCTCCAATATACTGGTATTGAATATATCCTGATTTATTATACGAACCATTTCCAGCTCCCACATAAGAAAAACTCACGAGATAATTTCCTGTTGAATCAAAACCCACATACACATAATGTGAATCTGCCAGAATGTAGTTCCCCTGCCCAACCGCAACAGAATCCACACCGCTGATGTGCGCTTTATCAGGATCGTTTCCTGCATTTTTCAGTATATCTTTCTCTTCCTCTGTAAGACTGAAATTCAAGGGATTTTCTTTATCATCATTATTACTCAGAATTTTTAAAGAGATATTTACTGCCTCATCTAATAACGCAATATTGCCTGATCCGAGATAAAAATTACCTCGATACTCTTCCGCAGTGTACTCATAATCAGCAATGATGTAGGATTCCTCAGTAATGATATTGTTATTCTGAAAAGTGATCGAACCCTCATTATAATCAATAAAATAATCCTCACCGCGATTAAGCAATGTTCCGTTTAGATATATTTTCTCTGTTCCGGAAAGCACACGCACATTTGAGCTGTTCTTGCCGGGCAAATAATAGGGACCCTGAATGCCTTCCGTTCCGTAAAAAGAATAGCTTTTGAAGTCCCCGTTCGAAACTGCTGCGGAACCATTTACCCTTTGAGGTCCATTCCATTGAAAGGTCACACCTTCCAATTTGTAATCATAATTTGCATAATAGGTATCGTCGAAACGAGCAAAAAAATCGCCGAACTGCAAGCTGTAATTCCTGGAATATACCTTTATGAACATCTTATCAAACTCACTGAGCTTTTTCGTCGTACCTTCTGTGGAAATTGGAGTGGTATTATCTGATAGTTGTGCTTTGATGAAAACATTTTTAGAAAGCTCTCCATCCACCTGCAAATACAAGGATTGATCGAGATCCATATCCTGCTTATTGCCCAATGAAAGTGAAAAACTCTTACTTCCAGAGATGTTCAGGTTTGTGGAGGTATCATATTTTTGTTTTTGGGTTGAGGATTGCTTTTCCTTTGATCTCGGTAGTAATACATTTTCCTGTGGCGTATATTGTTGAAAGGAGTAGAGCAGACTTTTGGGAAAAACCTTGAAGGTGATCTTAACTTTTGCTCCGGACTTGAGCTCTTTTAAGAATGAAACAACACCCAGCACATAATCAATGGAATAATCTTTTCCTTTACTAAGGATGGAATCTTGATAACTCACCTCTTCGGAGTCAGTTATGATATGATCATATCCAAGCTCATATTGTATTTTTTCAAGTTCAATTGTGATGATACCGATCTTATCCAGAATTGAGAATTCTTCTGCATGAAGCGTGTTGCACAGGCAGAAAATTATCAGCAAAAAAAAGATTGGTCGAATAAAGTGCATTACCTCTAATTCTTTGGTAAAATGAGTGCTAATACTATATAGAGGAATACTCCGGCAGCAAAGTATAATCCCAGTAGCAGAAAGACAATTCGAACAATGCTCACATCCATATTAAAATGTTTTGCAATACCCGCACACACACCTGATAGCACTGCATTACCCATATTTTTAGCGAGACGATTATCATCTTCATCAATGAGGATATCAACCTCATTTTCAAATTTGCGGGGTATGATCAAAGCGGCAATAATATAGAGAAAAATTCCTGCACCACCAAAAATGGTGAAGATGACCCATATCAAACGGATCAACGATACATCTACATTAAAATATTCGGAAAATCCAATGCACACACCCGCGATTTTTGCGTTCCTGGTGTCACGATATAACACCTTATTTGCCTTCATGAGTCTCTCGCTTTCTTGTCGAAAGATAAATTACATTTCTTAATTCTTCACTATTTTTTGCATTGAACCACCGCTTATCAAAATTATGCTCTTTCACGATCTGAGCTATGGACATAAGCGCACGTAAATGGAAATTGCGTTCATCCATCGAACCGATCAGAACAAATACTGTATGAACAGGTGGTTCACCCTTTTCAAAATTAATACCATCCTTGCAGCGCACAATAAGTATATCAAATTTTTTCTCTCCCTTTACGATAATATGAGGAATCGCAAGTCCGGGTTCAAGAATTGTCGATGACTGTTTCTCCCTTTCAATAAAGAGATCATGAAGTTCCTGAGATGGAATATTCAAACGCGAGGAGAGTTGCTCGGAAACAATATTGAAAAACTCCTCTGCTTCCAATGAGTGCTCAAGATCAAGAATAATTGCAGATTTCGCTATTTTATCAAACCTGTCCTCAATAATGTTATCACGCCGGATAAGGATCTCTTTGAGTTCATCAGCAAGTGTACTGCTGGAGATCTTTTTATTAGTAATTCGCTCAACAATATGCACCAGCGCAGACTTTCTTTGTACTCTCATGCGCACATAAAAGAGATACCAGGCAAGACATAGTATGATGAAAAAGCCGGTGATAATAAGGGGTAAAGTACCCATTTCAAAAATCAAGAAAGCATAAATAATTATAGCAATTATTTGCAGCCATGGATAGAGTGGGACTCTGAAAGACGGTTGATAGGTATCAATTCTGCTTTCCCTCATCACGATCAGCGCCACATTTGTATACAGGAAAAGAATGAGCATCATAGTTGATGCAGCTTTTACTAGATTCTCGAAATTCAGGAAGGCGATCATTACGATCATAAATGCCGCAGTAAGTATAATTGAGATAAAGGGCGTTTGACTTTTTTTGCCCATTTTCCCGAAAATTCCAGGAACCAATCTATCTCTGCTCATTGCAAGAGGAAATCTCGAAGCAGAAAGGATGCCCGCATTTGCGGTTGAAAAAAACGCAAACAGTGCTGCGATGGATAGGACGATCATGCCAACTCGTCCGAGTACGATCTCACCTCCCTGGGAAATTGGTGTAAGAGAATTTGCCAGTTTGCCTGCATCGACCACTCCTACTGTAACAAATATAGTTGCAACATAAAAAAACATCACTACAATAAATGCGATCAACATACCCATTTTCAGATTCTTTTTTGGTTTTTTGATCTCTTCTGCAATGCTTGCTACTTTGGTTAAACCTCCGAAGGACACGAAAACAAGACCCACGACCGGGATCACTGAACCAAATCCTTTGGGAGAAAAAGGCATGAAATTATGTAGATTGACTTTTGTAATACCAACAGTGCAATAAAGCAACAATATAGCAAGCAATGACAATACAAGGAAAACTTGGAATCTGCTCGTGTGCTTTACACTTTTTATATTCAGAAGGGCAAATAAAATACAGAAGCCAATCGCGATTATTTTTATATGAGTTTCCGAAAGCACCGGGAACAGCAAATTTGCAAATGCCCCGACACCAATAAGGGCAAATGCGCTTTTAAGTGCGAGACTGAACCAGCTTGCAAAACCACCTAACGTGCCGGCAGCAGGTCCCATACTTCTCTCAATATAAAAGTAACTCCCACCTGCTTTGGGCATTGCTGTTCCGAGCTCTATCTGTGCAAGCATACTTGGGATCACGATGATCCCGGCCAGAATATAAGCAACAATCACTGCCGGACCGGCTTTTGCAAAAGCGAGTCCTGGCAGTATGAACAGCCCGGAGCTGATCATCGCACCTGTTGCAATACTGAAAACATCAAGAAGATTTAGTTTTTTCTGTAATAATTTCTTCTTCTCTACCATAATTACTTGAAAGCTATTGGAAAAAAAATGTCAATCTTATTTCATAATAAATCATGCATACCCCCAAAAATTTCATAGACATGGCAACTCCAGATAGTGGAATACGGGGAAAGGAAGATGGAGGATGGAAGAGAGAAGAAAGAAAAGAGAAGATCGACCTGCCCTAATATTTTTTTGCAGACTGGACTTCATCGCGAAGCAGATGGAGTTCAGAATGCACAACTACACAACCCGAATCTAATGTTGTTCTCAACTTGAACTTCTCCTTTGTTCTGAACTCTCCGCCAGCTGGCGGATGAAGTCCAGTCCAACCGACTAAAAATTATTTAAAAGCACTATCTTCTTGTATGAAATCCCTTTCCCGCCAATCATTAATATCGCGTACTATTTCTATTGCTTGATTGGGAAACATGAATCTTACTAAAAAACAAATACTGGATTCCCGTCCCCAATCCGTCAGCAGACGGAGGCAAGCTTTCACGGGAATTACATTTTTTTTGTTTATTGAATTTTCCATATTAAATATTCAGCTATACCTTTATTCGTGGGCTTTATAGAAAATCATCATTATAATTTCGGCGGTATTCCCATTTAAATCTCAATCTTGTTTTTTTAAAGAATCTTTTAAGACTAAATCGTTCCTGTTACAAATATCCATTACAAAACAGGGATACCCCCAAAAATTCGATGAAGATTCTCTGGATAGTGCATGAATAAAGGGATTGCGGGGAAATTTTTGTGGAAAATAACATATAGCACACTGTTGATTTTTATCCACCATTGCTGTTGTCACCCTGAGCTTGTCGAAGGGTCTGTCCCACTTCGAGAACCTCAGTGTGACAGTGCTTTTAACTATTATGGTTATTTATTTCTTTTACTATTTATACGGATGATATTCAATAAGTTTTCCTTAAAGTGTCATGAATATGAAAAATTTTGGGGGTATGCCAAATCCATTACAAAATTGTTGACAATTAGAATTGCTCATTGGAATTACATTCAGGAATTTAATATGATAAAAAAATCAGTATTTGGTAAAGAAATATACGAATATTCCGGAGTCATTCATGTTCATACTGAACACTCCTTTGACGGACATAGAAGTCTTGCTGATATAGTGCATACGGCAGAGGATCATAATGTTGATTTTATCTGTATAACCGATCATCGTTCTCTGGAAGTTAAGAATGACATTTCAGCCATTTTGCAATCGAAACTGAATATTCTCATAGGATATGAAATGAATGACGCTGAAATGAACAACCATTACCTCGTTTTCAATATTGATGAAGTGTTCCCGCTTTCGATGAGTGCTGATGAATATGTAAAAGAAACCCACAAATTGGGAGGAATTGGATTCATAGCCCATCCTTTTGAAAGAAGAAGATCTAAAAGAACACTGCGCACCTACAACTGGACTTCCTGGAATACCTCGGTTTTCGATGGCATCGAAATATGGAACTACATCTCCGAATGGACTGATAAATTACGCATTCCGTGGAATGTGATACCGAAAATATTATTCCCGAATACATCAATTAAAAAACCGAAAAAAGAAGTCCTGAAAAAATGGGATGAACTAAATAACAAAGGTATGAAAAAAGCCGGGATCGGAAGTGTGGATTCTCATGAAAACAGATATTCCGTAGGTCCTTTTTCCATTAGCTTTCTTCCGCACAGAAAATTGTTTGGAACTATCCGAACGAATATTCAAACACGACAACCTCTATCATCAAATGATCCCACCCAGGAAATTCTTTCATTATTGAAAAATGGAAACTCCTATATTGTGAATTATCTTCATGCCGACCCGCACATGTTTTACTGTGGGATCGAGTCAAAATCATCTGAAAAATTTGCACTGCCCGGCGAAGAGATATCACTTGAGGAAAAAGACCTTTACTTATTTATTTATTTTCAGCAGGATTGTCATATAAAAATTATACACAATGGGAATATAGTTCATACTGAATATATGAACAAAGTTTCGTTTCCGATCACAGAGAAGGGCTTTTATCGGATCGAGGTGTTCATCGGGCTCAAAGGATGGCTTTTCACGAACCCCATATATGTGGTATAAAGGTAAGAGATGTACCTTAAACTGAAATCAACTGTGGTTCAGGATAGAAACCTCTTCCCGAAATCCCTTCTCCTCTTCAGGAGACGGGACTTCCAACCAATGCAAAGTAAGTATCAAGTCCTTCCTTGTTAGGAAGGATTTAGGAAGGTAGATTTTGACAAGAAAATATTCCCGAGAACTTCTTCAGGTTTCAAAAGAACTTAGAAAATCACAAACTGAAGCAGAAGAAATTATCTGGGAAGAATTAAAAGCAAAAAAATTGAACGGATTAAAATTCAGACGCCAAGTTCCGTATGATACATTTGTAATAGATTTCTTATGCCCAAGTAAAAAAGTAATTCTTGAAATAGATGGTAAAATTCATTTGAAAACAAAGTTCAGAGATCAGGAACGTGATGAATATTTTATGGAAAAGGGGTATAAGGTTCTCAGAATAAAGAATGAAGAAGTTTTTCACAATTTAGATGATGTACTGCAAAGGATAAAAAAGTCTACGAGAAATGACATCTTATACAACCTCTTCCCTAAATCCATTCTCCTCTTCAGGAGACGTGACTTCCAACCAATGCAAAGTAAGTATCAAGTCCTTCCTTGTTAGGAAGGATTTAGGAAGGTAGATTTTGACATGAATGTTTGTATATTTATAGCCCAAAACATATAACCAAAGTATATTTGTTTTGACATAAAAAACTTTTTTGTGATTTTCGTGACTTTAGCCTGCTCCGTTGAATTTGTTTTTTATTCGACTGGGGTGTTTTTCGTGGTTAAAAAAATTTATATTTAGGAGTAATATGAAAGAAAAATTCGTACAAGATTTGAGCTCTTTAGAGGGCAGTGAAATAACAGATCTCTTTGCGATAAGCGAGAAATCTGTAAGGAAAAGCAGAGCTGGAAAGTTCTTCATACGTGTAATGTGTTTGGACAGAACCGGTCGGGTGACCGGCTTTATCTGGGATAATGTACCTAAATTTCAGGATACCTTCTCTGTTGGTGATATCGTTAAAATAAAAGCGCTTGTTACTACTTTTGAAAATAATGTGCAGCTCTCAATAAGTAATATCCGCAAAGCTGAAGATAACGAATACCAGCTGTCCGATTTTGCTCCAACCACAACAAAAGATACTAACAAACTCATAGAAAGACTCTTTGGTTTCATCGATTCTGTAAAGAATGAATACCTCTCCCAGCTCCTGCATCGGTTCTTTGACGACAAAGAATTGCTGGAAAAATTCTCAAAATCACCGGCTGCGAAGAACTGGCATCATAATCTTGTAGGAGGTCTCCTCCACCATTCTGTGACAGTTGCTTCAATTTGTGATGCGGTCAGCACTTTATATGATGGTATTGACAAAGACTTGCTCATCACCTGTGCTATCTTGCATGATATCGGAAAGACAAAAGAATATACGCTTGCACCATTCATTGATTTTACTGATGAAGGTCGGCTTATAGGACATATTGTGATCGGCAATAAGATGGTGGTAGATAAGTGTGAAAAGATTAATAATTTTCCGAAGAATCTGCTTATGAAAATTCAGCACATGCTGCTCAGTCATCACGGCGAACGGGAAAATGGTGCTGCAGTACCTCCTAAAACAAGAGAGGCACTCATTCTTCATTATTCAGACAACCTCGATGCCCACGTCACAGGCGCATCGGAACTCATCGAAAAAGCTGCTGACGAAAATTCCACATGGACAGATTATCACTATTTGACTAATCGGGAATATTATACAGAATAATCTCTTTATTGTTCATTAGCCAATTTTCTTGACTGCATTTTGAGCGATTGGACATTTTACAAGTTCAAAATATAATTATACGTAAGGATTTCTCATGAATATCAAAATAATATTTCCGGACGGTTCCGAACAGAAATTTCCCAAAGGGATCACTCCACTTGAGATCGCAAAAGGAATAAGCAAAGGACTTGCGAAAGAAGCTATCTGCGCACAATTCAATGACACTGCGATTGATATGACACGACCCATCGAGGAAGACGGATCCATCCTCTTTTATAAATTTTTCGACGAAAAAGGAAAAAAAGTTTACTGGCACAGCAGCTCACATATCATGGCACAGGCAGTGAAACGGCTCTTCCCTGATGTGAAAGTTGCGATAGGACCATCCATCGAGCATGGCTTCTATTATGATTTTGATAAAGAAATTCCATTCACTGAAGACGATCTGCTACTCATTGAAGAAGAAATGCAGCGCATTATTGATGAAAATTTCTTCTTTGAAAGAAAAGTAATAAGCCGCGAAGAAGCGCTTGAACTGTTTAATAATCTGAGTGAGATATACAAGATTGAACTTATCAATGAAATGCCCGAAGATGAGACAATTTCAATATACGTGCTCGGTGATTTTGTGGACCTCTGCCGCGGACCCCATATTCAGTCAACCGATAAAGTAAAAGCATTCAAGCTTCTGAAATTTTCCGGCGCATACTGGCGCGGTAATGAGAAAAACAAGATGCTCCAGCGAATTTATGGAATCTCATTCCCCACTAAGAAAGAACTCGATGCCCATCTTGAAAAATTGGAAGAAGCAGAAAAAAGAGATCACAGAAAAATCGGTAAAGAACTAGATCTGTTCGGTTTTTATGAAGATGTCGGCGCTGGGCTTGTGCACTGGCATCCAAAAGGCGGAGTCATACGAGATATCATTGAGGATTTCTGGAAAAAGGAACATTACAAAGCCGGTTACCAGATAATCTACACTCCCCACATCGGGAAATCCATTTTATGGGAAAAAAGCGGGCATCTTGATTTTTATAAGGAAAGCATGTATGCACCCATGCAGATCGATGAGATCGATTATTACATCAAACCTATGAATTGCCCGTTCCATATTATGGTGTATAAATCTAAGCTCCGAAGTTACCGCGAATTACCTATCAAATATGCAGAACTCGGCACAGTATATCGTTATGAACGATCCGGTGCATTGCATGGTTTGATGAGAGTGCGCGGTTTTACTCAAGACGATGCCCACATCATGTGCACCCCTGAGCAGCTTGTCGGTGAAGTGGTAAAACTACTTGATTTCTCACTTTTCTTCCTAAAATCCTTTGGCTTCGACAGATATGATATTTTCCTTTCTACTAAACCCGATAAATGTGTGGGAGAAGATATTGACTGGGAAAGAGCAACAGAATCTCTAAAAGAAGCTTTGGAAATCTCCGGACTGGAATACAAAGTCGATCTCGGCGAAGGTGTATTCTACGGACCAAAAATCGACATCAAGATCAAGGATGCCCTTGACCGCTCATGGCAGTGCACCACGATCCAGTTTGACTTCAATCTTCCTGAGCGCTTTGATATGACCTACATTGGCGATGATAATGAAGCTCATCGTCCATATATGATCCACCGCGCTTTGCTCGGCTCTCTTGAACGCTTCTTTGGTGTGCTTATCGAGCATTATGCAGGCAATTTCCCTGTGTGGCTCGCACCTGTGCAGTTGCAGGTCATACCTATAAGTGAGCATCAAATTGACTATGCAAAATTAATTTTGCAGGCATTAAGAGATGCGAATATCCGCGCTGATATCGATGTGCAGAATGAAAAAGTTGGTTACAAGATCCGCGAAGCAGAGAAGCAGAAAATTCCTTATATGATAGTGATCGGCAATAAAGAGGTTGAAAATAATAATATCTCTGTCAGAAAGCATCTTAAGGGTGATATTGGAACAACTGATCTCAAAGACTTCATCAAACTAATTACTCAAGAAATCCAGAATAAGACAATCAGCACAATTGATTAATTAGACAATAATGATAAGGGTATGTGCTGGTACTTGTCGTTCATCTTCCAATTTTCTAAAATCCTGCGAAGGATTAGTGAAAAGATTTGTTGTTCTCATACTCATTGCAGTATCTTTGTGTTATCCTCTTTTTGCAGAATCAGAGATTGCTGGTTACCCCATATTCGGGTACGAGACTGAAACCGGCTTTTACGCAGGGGGGATCGCTTATCTGCGAAACCGACCCAAGCATTTTGATAAAACCATTCCCCCAAATAGTTATTATCTCTCTCTTGAATATAGTGCAAAGAAGCAATTCGCAGTCAAATGTGAACCGGAACTTCATTTTAAAAATGGGCTCTATACCCTCAACTCGTCACTTAATTTCAAAAAATGGCCCTCAAAATTTTATGGCATTGAAAATAACTCCCGGATAGATAACGCTGAAGATTTTACCCCGACTGAATTTGGTAGCACTTTTGGTGTGAAGAGGAAGCTGTATTTGAATTGGGATGTCTCATTACTTTACGATTTCGCTCATTATAAGATCACAAAAATGAAGGAAGGCGGGATGTTGATCTCGGGGAAAATTGCCGGAAGCAAAGGTGGATTTAAT
The DNA here is from genome assembly GCA_000404785.1 of Cloacimonetes bacterium SCGC AAA252-N17. Lineage (GTDB taxonomy): Bacteria > Cloacimonadota > Cloacimonadia > JGIOTU-2 > JGIOTU-2 > Celaenobacter > Celaenobacter polaris. The sequence continues at coordinate 9,491 of ASNI01000033.1, read as the reverse complement.
TCCGGTTTGGGATTGGAAATAAACTATGACAGTAGAAATGCAGAATCTTACCCGACAAAAGGTGAACTCTTAAGCTTCCGTGCAATGAATTATAACAAGATCATCGGGAGTGATTATAATTTCGGCGAATGTACTTTGGATCTTCGGGAGTATCTTTCCTTTTCTGATAAACACGTTCTTGCACTGCAGGGATATATCTCACTCACATCGAAAAACCCACCCTTTTACAGCATGCCTCATCTGGACAAGCACATGCGTGGGATGACGCCGAATCTGCATATCGACAAGCAGATTGCTGTGCTCAGAGCTGAATACCGTTTCTTTCCCTGGGAAAAAGGATTCTTAAGAAGAATGGGATTCGTCGTTTTTGCTGAAAATGGTCAAGTGGTTGAGGAACCAAAGAACTTTTCGATTTCTAATGCCAGATCAGACTTCGGCTTTGGGTTACGCTACTCTTTTTTCTTGGAAGATCGCCTTAACCTGAGAATCGATATCGGATTCGGTGAAGAGGATTGGAATTTTTCAATCTCAACCGGAGAAGCATTTTGAAAGCTCAGATTAGAATTATATTCATGAAATTTATTCTAAACTCAACAAATCAGAATTTTGCAGAGATACCACGAGGACATAAAAATGCATAAAGAAGCTTTCAGGCATAATGCAAACATTCTCAAGCCCATACCCCGCTCGCAAGGAAGAGATGAAATTGGATGGAAGGAACCAGTTCCTTTCCATGGTATGGACATCTGGAATGCCTATGAATTCTCATTCCTTCAAAACAATGGAAAACCAACGGCAGGTATTCTTACCATCGAATATAGTGCTGATTCACCATACATTGTGGAGAGCAAATCTCTCAAACTGTACCTGAACTCCTTTGCAATGTTGAGATTTTTCTCATTTGATGAAGCACTTTACGAAATTAAAATAGATCTCGAGAAAATTCTTGGAACAGATAATGTACATGTCTCTTATGAAACGAATTCGTCTTTCTCGAATATTTTCACGGACAGCTCGATGTTCAATTGTGTAGATGAACTCGAACTTGACGAAATCTCAGAATACAAGCCAAATCCGTTTTTGCTGCACGCAGGTATTTCAAACAATCAGGAATACTATTTCTGCTCGCATCTTCTCAGATCGAATTGTCCTCTCACAAACCAGCCGGACTGGGGTTCGATATACCTGTATTATCACGTAGATAAAAAAACTATCCAACCCGAGGCATTACTAAAATATATCATTTCATACAGACTTCACAATGAGTATCACGAGGAGTGCTGCGAAAGAATTCTTTATGATGTTCTGAATGTTTTATCTCCCAGAAAATTAGCTCTGATATGTAAATATACTCGTCGTGGCGGTATTGATATCAATCCCCTGCGGCTTTATCCGCGGTATTTCAAGCCCGCTGATCTTCCTGAAAATTTTACACAACTTATCAATACGCGGGATTTTCACCAATAAAATAATTGACACGGAACCTGCAAAAATGAAATTATCAAACATCAAAATCCTGAATGGGATTACATGGAATTTAAAGAAAGCGATTATTGTTTTGGCTGTTCGCAGACAAATCCGTGCGGACTGAAACTCAAAATTGTGCAAATTTGTAACAAAAAAAATAGAATATGAAAAAATTAGTATCTCTCGCTGCTTGTCTATTGCTCCTATTTGGATGCTCGATCAAAGTTCCGGAATTCAACGGAGACAAAGCATTTGAATACCTTGAAGCACAATGCGAGTTCGGTCCCAGAAATCCTGGTTCGGAAGGACACATTCAATGCAAAGATTATATTGTGAACTTCCTGAAAACGCATAGTGCATCGGTTCAAACCCAGGAATTTTCCGCTGAAGTGCGAGGACAGGAGTATCAATACACAAATATCATAGCATCATATTATCCAAACAGACCAAGAAGAATCTTTATCGGAGCACACTGGGATACGCGACCCTGGGCTGATAAGGATGAGGACACTTCCAATCACGAAACACCTATCATCGGTGCAAATGATGCAGCATCCGGCGTTGCAGTACTCATGGAACTTGCGACGATATTACAGGCAAAGGAACCGCCCGTCTTTGGTATCGACCTGCTCTTTTTTGATGCTGAGGATGCCGGCACTTACGGAACGAACGAAACTTGGTGCCTTGGATCACAATACTTTGTTGAACAATATTCAGGGAAAGAACCCGAGTTCGTGATCGTGGTCGATATGATCGGCGATGCAGATCTGGACATTTTGATAGAATCATTCTCAAAAAATTCATCACCTGCGCTGGTGAAAAAAGTATGGGACATTGCCAGGAAAAATAAAATAAATACCTTTTCATCAAAAATGACAAGTTACATCTATGATGACCATTATCCATTTCTTGAAGCAGGTTACGAAGCGATCGATATCATCGATCTGGACTATCCATACTGGCATACAATCGAGGACACGCCCGATAAATGCAGTCCGCAAAGTCTGCAAAATGTGGGTACTGTCCTGACACATCTGATCTATGAATAAATATTTAACCCCTGACGAGCGGAACATTATAATTTTTATTGTTGTATTCCTTGTTATTGGACTAGTCGTGCTCAATGTGAAGAATATTTCTTCTGTTCTTGATGCCGACTCCACAAGCACGGTTCAGGACAGCATAAAAAAAGTAGTGGAAAAATCCCGCGAGCCCATGATGATCAACATCAATGCTGCTGATATTGAAACTCTTGCAGAATTACCAGGCATCGGACCTGCAAAAGCACAAGCCATTTTTGAATACAGAACTCAGCAGGAATCCCTTTCTTCTCTTATCGAACTTACGAACATCAAAGGAATCGGCAAAAAAACGCTGGCAAAACTCCTTCCCTATCTTGAAATGATCGGAGATTCAACAGAAGTGTATGCCTTTGTCGCAGAAGAATCTCCTACAACGGACACTCTGCTTACTGCGGGAGTAACAGAAAAGATAAATATCAACTCCGCTTCGATTGAGCAGCTTCAGAATTTGAAGGGGATCGGTCAGAAAAAAGCACAAGCAATTATTGACTACAGAAATGAGAAGGGCTCTTTTGAAACTATCGAAGAAATCATGAACGTGAAAGGCATCGGACAGGGCATCTTCGATAAGATAAAAAATAGTATAGAGGTTTAAGATGGAGTTTCAGGAAGTTGTTGCCTCCCCGACTCTTGCAAAAATGTATGAAGAGCAAGGAAACTACGCCATGGCACTCATCATGTATAAAAAGTTAAGTGAAAAGAAGAAAGATGAGTTCTACGAGAAGAAAATCACCTATCTTGAAGATCTTGTTGCCTCAAAAACAAGAAAAGCACATGACGAGATCGGCTCTTTTGTAATGAGTGATGATGAAAAGGATGTGTTCAATATTTCAAAAGATGAGAAAGAAAAAATTGAATCTCCGGCAGAAATAAAATCCGAAGAGATAAAAGATAATAAGGAAAAATCCCAGCTTGAAGATATTTTGAAGAAAGGCAGCACAAATATCTCCTATCTGATCCTTGATAAATATGCAGACGTAACAGTTGAGCAATTCTTATCCCTTCTTGCAAGCATGATCGGCAAGAACAGAAAACTCGATCAGATCACACTGATGGACGTTCTTCAGGCGATAGAAAGGATATGATGAAGCATAAAGCTGCGCAGAAACTGAATGGCACTGTATATATAGATTCGGCTCAAATAAAGCTAATTATTTTTGATAAGGATGGCACTCTTTCCGACCTGAATATGTGGATAGAGATCATCAAACAACGAGCTCGTCTGCTTGGAGAACATTTCGAACTGCCCACGGAAAAGGTTGATGACATCATCCGCGCAATGGGGGCGGATCCTTACTCAACAAAAATTCTCGATGTGGCAATTCTAACCAACTCAAGACCAGAAACGGAGAAGAAGGTTATCGATAAACTCGTTGAATTTGGGTTTAAAAGAACAACTGCTTTTGATGCAACTCATCATATTTTTGGCGAGGTGGACAGCATTGTTGACTTGAGAAAGATAGCAAGTCCGCTTGGGGATATCAGGGGATTGTTTGAAGATGCGTTGAATAAAAATATAAAGATCGCTGTAGCAACCTCAGACCTTGCAGTACGATGTGAAAAAATTCTGGAAGCTTTTGATGTGCTCGATCAGGTTCATGCGATTTCCGGTGCGGACAGCATTACTAATGATAAACCCGCTCCCGATATGGTTCATTATGTATGTGAAACGTTGAAAATCAAACCCGAGCATACTGCTGTAGTTGGTGACAGCACACTCGATATGGAGATGGCAAAGAATGCTGGGTGCGGGCTTTCCATCGCAGTGTTAACCGGCAAAGATGGTGCAGACCTTCTTGAACCCTTTGCTGATTTCGTCGTGCAGTCGATCGATAATATTAAGGTAAGGGAATTACATAGAATTCATTCAATCGAAGGGAGTAAATGAATGGTGAATAAATTTAATAACGAAGACAGAAAAATAATTTTATATGAATTAGAAAAAATTCAAAAAACGAAATTAGTACAAATAAAACCCTCTAAAAAACTCTACAAAGATGAAAATGGAATGATATATTTAATCTTCGGCGGAAGAGAAAATTGGCATGGGATAAGTAAAAACATTGTTAAAAAGCTGTAAAATTTTAAGAGAGATGGAGTAATCATAATAGCAAAAAAATATCGATCAAAAATTGATGTATGTGCAGGTTCGTTATCAATATTAATAAAAGACTTATATAATTTACCCGAAACAAAATCTAAGGGCTATCAATTTCATACGGTATTAACCGAAGACGGGATGTATATAGAAGAGATAGAAGACCTTTATCTAAATAAAATATGTGAGATACATTATCCAGGATATACAAAAAATCTAGAGAGACTCAAACAAATAAGTAAAATTATTAATATTGAGGTTGAGAATGATAGAGAGTTCACCCATAGTGATATTCAAGCAAAGCTTTTATTAATAGGGAGTTATCTAAATTATAGAACTTACACACCTGATAGATCAAAGAACAGCATTTACGGTTTATTAGGAGATCTATGTACAGAAACAGTCATTCCTGAGGACTATATTCCTCCGAAACAAATCGATACTATAAAATATATCGACGTCATATGGTTTGATGAAGAGGGATTCCCTACACATGCTTTTGAAGTTGAGCATTCAACCGATATTACAAAAGGGCTTTTAAGGCTTTTCCAAGTTCATAAATTAAAAATTAAAATGTATATAATTGCCAATAGTAGTAATAGAAAAAAATACGAAAAAGAAATAGAAAAAACACCCTTTCATAAAATTAAAGACTCATATATTTTTAAAGATTACTCAGAACTAGATGATTTTTTTAGAAGCGTTAAAGAATTTAATAAAATCCAAAATAATTTTTTGCAAGATAAAAGGTAATAGTATGAAAAATTTGATTATATTTACAACAGGAGCATTTCTTGAACCCAAAGAAATCACTACTAAAGATAATAAAAAATATTGGCTTTGGGTTGTTACTGAGTTTATTGATGATTCCTATTCAGATGGTAAAATTTTTAATCCAAAAGAATGGGCATATTGTGAAAAAGATTTAACAACTGTCGAAAACGATTCTTAATTAATTATGAGAAAATCTAATTTAAATATAGAAAAAAATAAAATAATTGAATTCATCAAAACCTATTTCAAAGATGCAGGTTTTTCCAAAGGTATCATCGGGCTTTCCGGCGGAGTTGACTCATCACTCGTTGCCTTCCTCGCAGTTGAAGCGCTTGGCAAAGAGAATGTCATCGGTGTATTCATGCCTTATAAAACCAGTAGTAAGGACAGCTTCGATGATGGAAAACTGATTGCAGAAACACTGGGAATTAAATATATTATTCGAGAAATTACTCCGATTGTCGATGTTTATTTTGACAACTACGATCCGAATGCAGACCGGCTTCGCAAAGGAAATATGAAGGCGCGTGCTCGCATGTGCACACTCTACGACCTTGCTGCAAAGGAACATGCACTGGTTCTTGGAACAAGCAACAAAACCGAGCTCTATCTTGGTTATATAACTCAATTCGGTGATGCCGCCTGCGCACTGGAACCTCTCGGATGCCTTTATAAAACAGAAATCTGGAAACTTGCAGAAATGATGGAAGTTCCCGAGAACATCATAAAGAAAACCCCTACTGCTGATCTATGGGAAGGTCAAACCGATGAAGAAGAACTCGGGCTTTCCTACACCGATGCCGACGAAATACTCTATGCATTATACGAAGAAAAGCAACCTGTTGAACATCTGCTTGAACAAAAATTCACACAAGAACAGGTTCAAACAGTAATCTCACTTGTAAATAAAAACCGATTCAAACAATCCATTCCACCCAATCCGGAATCCTATACAATCTAATAAGAAAGAATTTTTATGAAAACTTATTTTGGAATTTTCCAACCAAAACGCTGCCAGATATGCAATAAACACAAAGCCACACGCAAATGTCCAAAAACTCAACGGCAAATTTGCTTTCACTGCTGTAATGATATCCGCATTAAATTGGAGTGTCCAAAGGACTGTAAATTCGTTCTTAAAAGCACCCAGTATAAAAACTCACTGCAATTGAACAACTACTCGGAATCCATTGCAGAACAACAAGGACTTCTCGATCTCCATCTTCAGAAATGGCTCAAGAACGAGAATCCTCTTTTTGAAAATAAAACCCCAAAATCCTATGCTGAAACTGAAGCTGGGAAAAAGAAAATTAATTCCTTTCTAAAAAAGCATGAGCAGGAATTAGAGGGCTCACTCTCCTATAATTATATTCGAGAGCAACTTGGAATTCCTCTTAAAGAAAAAGCCCATAAAACCCACGAAGACGTTGCAAACAGTTTTATGGAGCTGGTTATCAACTATGATTATGAAAAAATGCTTCCGCTCCTTGTTCATTATGAAGTATATAAAAATGAGGATTTCAGGCAAAATTATTTGAAAAGGAATCTTTTCATAAAGGCATTCAAATCCATCAAAGAATTCGATCTTATCCGCTCTGCACTCAGCAAAGAGCAGGATCAGGCAATTGTGGAATTTGAAATAAATGGAAAATATTTGCTCTCAATTGTACTGAAAAATATTAATGCTCAATGGTTTATCAAAGAAAAGGTATTCGGTGAATCGAGTATGGTTCTGTCAGAGAATGAGTTTATCCAGCGAATTGCATATAATTACGCACAGCAGAATTTTGACCACGCTTACAAAGATCTAAAAAAATATCTGCAGGTTTTCCCGGATTCACCAGATCTGCATTATTATTTTGGTATTTATTACTCTACTAAAGGAAAGGTCGAGAAGGCAAAAGAGCATTTCTTTAATGCCATTGAATTAGATCCTGAATTCACTGAAGCAAAATATAATTATGCATTCCTCTTTCAGGCAGAAGGAAATATGGAAAAATCTCGCGAGCTTTATGAAGAGATCCTCGAAAAAAAAGAGGAAAAGAAGACGCTTAACAATCTTGCTGTTATTTACGAACAAGATGGTCAACTGGAGCAGTCTCTCGTTTTGCTGAAAAAAGCTCTTGAATTAGATCCTAATTTCGAACTTGCACAAAAGAATGTAGAAAGGATCAATGAGAAAAAGAACACTGATCAAAACCCTTCCGAAAGTAACGAAACACTTCCTTCAAAATAAACCGATCAACTCTGTAACTGAGATAAAAGTGACGCGCCTGTGCAACCAGCGATGCAGGCAATGTAACATTCATGAAAACCGGGACGGCGCTCCATATATGGATTATTCAGACTATCGGGTGATAGCCCGAAAACTGCAAAAATACGGCAGTCTCGTTGGTATGATCAGCGGCGGAGAACCGCTTCTGCATCCTGATATAATAGACATTCTTGCTTACGCAAAAAAGGTTTTTCCCATTTCTGTTTCTCTTGTTTCTGGACTTTATTTTGATTATGATAAAATCAAAAATGTGATCGAATTCTGTTTGAAGAATGGTGTCAATATTCAAACCTCGCTGGATGGACTTGGCGGAAACGGAGATTATCTTCGGGGTGTGAAAGATCATTCCAAGACCATTCTTTCCAATATGAAAAAAATCTCAGCTCGAAAAAAAGAGCTTGGCTCATCTTCTTTCACCTATGCAAATTGCGTGCTCAGTGCAAAAAACCTTCATCAGGTTCCGGATATTATCAAGGCATGCAAAGATGTGGAATGGGAAGTTACGATCGGTCTATATCACTCCCTCCTCGACACAACAAAAGAAGATGATAAGATGAAGATCGCAGATGCAGATGCTTTGCAGGAAACAATAGATTTTCTTACTGATAATCCATCCATTCTCAATCTCAACAGTTTCATTGAAGGCATTCCTCGAATCATTAATAATGATTTTCCTGATTTCTGCCCTTTTGTGGACGGCAAACGGACTGCCACTCGTCTTACTATTATGCATAATGGCGAAGTGCATCTATGCAAAGGTGATGCAATTGGAAATTTGCTTGAGCAAGACCTCGATGAGATCATAAAAAGCAAGAAGTATGAAAATCTCTTAGTTGAATATACTTCCTGTAACGGATGTTGGAGCAGTTGTTACACGCAGAAATACTTGCTCTTCCATCCCAAAAATTTAAATCAAATAATTGAGCATGGCAAGAAACTGCTCAATCTCAAAGGGGCAGCAAAGGAGCATGTATGAAAGACTATCTTGATATTGCTCTTGAAGCATGCACAAAAGCCGGTGATATCATCAGAGAAAATTTTCATAAAAAGAAACTCATCGATTATAAGGGAAGGATAAATCTTGTTACAAATGTGGACAGAGAAGCTGAAAAAGTAGTTGTAGAGACCATTCAAAATTATTATCCTAAGCACAACATTCTTACAGAAGAAACCGAGCATGAGCAAAATCCCGGTCAGGAATACTGCTGGGTCATCGATCCTCTGGACGGCACCACGAATTATGTGCATGGGTTTCCATTTGTGTGCGTATCCATTGCATTGCAGAAAAACAATGAAAGTATTGTAGGAGTTGTGTATAATCCCATTCTGCATGAACTCTTTTTTGCAGAAAAGGGCAGGTGCTGCGTTCGAAATGATGAAGAGATACATGTCTCGGATAATTCGGATTTCCCCAAAGCACTTCTTGCGACCGGATTCCCATACGATATGCTGAATGATGAGAGAAATAACATCAAGAATCTCTCAAAAGTGATAAAAAAATGCAGAGGAATACGGCGTCCCGGCGCAGCAGCAATAGATATCTGTTACGTTGCCTATGGTGTTTTTGATGGTTACTGGGAGCTCGAACTTTACCCCTGGGATACTGCTGCCGGCATCGTAATTCTTGAAGAAGCAGGTGGGAAAGTGAGTAAATTTGATGGCTCGGAATTCTCAATTTTCGATAAAGAGATCGCCGCATCAAATGGTCATATACATGAGGAATTCTTAAGGATTTTGAAGGGATAAATACTTTCCCCATTCACCTCCTTCCCGATAAGTTAGTCACTTAATTCTA
>ASNI01000032.1 GCA_000404785.1 Cloacimonetes bacterium SCGC AAA252-N17 | reverse complement strand
TAAGAAGGTTCAAAACATGTTGAATGAAAGACCAAGAAAAACCTTGAATTGGCTAACTCCTAAAGAGGTATTTAATAATTTAATTGTTGCAATAAAAACTTGAACCTACCTTATTATTTGTATTTGTGCTAAATTTCGACTTTATTTGTTTACTCATTTTATTTTAAAGATAAATTTCCTAAATTGATTAGGATATAATTTATTTGTTCTAACACGTTAAACCTAGAACTAGTGGTAGTTCTACATCGTCCGGATGCTTTACGGGATATTCTTCTCTTACTTTTTTAATTACTCCAGAGAGAAGTATCATTGTTTTAGGTATTTCTTCGCAAGTTTCTGCTAATGTTTTGGCTAATACTACTTTATTGTCTTCAAATTTATAATATTCATTCTTTGCACAAAATTTTTTGATTTGGGCAAACCAAGGTTTTGTTTTGTTAAAAATCGCCAAGAAATTCTTCTTTTTATTAATTAATTCTTCAGTCATTATCTCTTCTGAAAAACAACAATTTATGAAATGTTCATAGTCATACATTTCTTCATACGATCCACCAAGATGACCTTTTGAATATTTTACTTTTGGTTTATCTGGTATAGGAAAAAAAGTTATTAGCTCTATGTTATAATCCTTCTTTTTAATATTTTTTATAACCTGATTACCTTCCGCATCATTATCATAAGTAACAATGACAGGACGGTCATTACTTAAAGTTTTATCTAAAAGCCCTAGTGCATTGGTTAAGTTATTAATTCCACCGTAATTAGCTATCATTATTCCAATTTCTTCAAAATCAATGTTTAAATAGCTTAATAAAATGTCGAAAGCAATTTCTTCAGATTTACCTTCTACAAATAGATAAATGCATTGTCGTTTTGCCGCTTCTTTCATAACGGCTTCACCATGCAAAACATCGATTGCTGCTTCTCGTGCATAATCTTCTAGTGTCATACTCATACTTATAACAAGTTCCTTACTTGTTTAATATGTCAAATAATTTCACTACTTCGATTGCTTTTTTAAACATTTTGAATATTCAACTCTCACAAACCAAATCATCTTTTCGTCTTTCCCTGTCAATTTTTTCAAAAAATCGAGTAACCAGTTATTTTGCAATTGGAAACTTGAGAAATTCCTGCTGCGCCGAAAGGCGAGCAGGAGAGCGGACAACCAATAGTTTGAATCGTAAGATTCAAGCCGAATCGGACAGATAATCCAAACCGCAGGTGCAATGTTAGGCGATTTTTCATCAGTAAACTACATTCTCAGCATCATTTTTTATACTTTGAATCATAGATATAAAAACATCATCGCTAAGTATGCTTTGATCAATGTGCGATTTGAATAATTCTATATGCTTTATGAATAAGTAATTTATTGTTATATAGAAAAAAAATCTAACAGAACTATACATAATTTCAATATTTTTTAATACAGAATTTATGAAATCATCAGGATTCGAACCATATTTTGTCTGAATAATTTCTGATCTATTCTCATTGGTTTCGCGAATCACAATATTCTTATTTGGAATAATCACTATGTTTCCGTGAGCAATTGAATGTCTAATTGTAGAATTATAAAAAGTTAGAAGTTTTTGACGATCAGTTGGACTTTCTGATTTGAGCTTTATACTTGGATCGTTCACAGAGAACAAATAGTTTTTTACGTTAATTGGCCTATTTGTAAATTGACCTAAGCAAAAACAATCAAATATTAACAATTTCCTAAATAATTCAAATGTTGAAACATACCATCTGAAGAAAGTATTGATAATTAATGAATTGTTATAGTGATTTTTCATGTCATATTTTTCTGTTGATTTTACCCACAATCTTCTTGTCGTTAGTGCGTCATAATATGGCGTGAAAATATCAGAATATTTAATGTCGGTGTACCCTGAAAAGATTACGTTAAATGCTTTTAGGCCTGAATAAATATCTTTTTTTAACAAATCGAATAAGTAATTCAACATTTCTTTTCCTGTATCTAATATTTTTTCACCCCAAGTTTCAGTAATCATTTCATAATATTCTTTGCCTAGTGTTGATTTAAGACTAATAAAGTCATCATTCGTCTTTAAACGATTTATGTCTTTCAAAAAGTTCTCTTCTAAAATTTTATTTCCTTTCAAAATCACTCTCCTTTTTCATTATTTCACATAACATATATCCCCGAACAAGTTCGTGGATATTCATTGTAGATTTTCCATATTATCAAGAGGACTTCTTATTTTTATTCATATATTTTTCTTTGTGATTGCACTTTTTCTGTCAATAAAAAGCACAAATTATCAATTATGAATTTTTACATGTGGAAACTTGAGATATACCTTCTGCGCTGGAATGCGAGTTTGAGACCACGTCTTAAGTTGGAGGACTGATGCACATCCTCGCTTCATGCTTCGCCACGAAGCAAGTCTGTGCACGATCTCCTTCTCAAATCAACATTCGTTAATCGATATTCAATTTTTTTCCTTCTAAAATGAAGCATGATCTCATGTTGACAAGTTGACAAAAATTACCATCGTACTAAAAAGGTTCCCAAGGAGTCATAATGGCTGAAATAACTCATGTAATAAAACGAAGCGGCGCAAAGGTGCGGTTCAATCCTAACCGCATCGCAAATGCAATGTACAGGGCTGCGATCGCAGTGGGCGGCAGGGACAAAAAGCCGGCCGAACGCATGTCCAAACAGGTTGTGAAAATCCTAGAAAGCAAATTCTCGGAGGATAATCCCCCGCATGTTGAAGAGATCCAGGATATAGTAGAACAGGTTTTGATTAAGAATGGGCACGATGAAGTGGCAAAAGAATACATACTTTACCGAAATGAGCAAAATCGCAAACGGGAAGAGAGAAATCAGAGATTATCCCATCCATCAGAGAATATTCCGTGGGCGAAGCTCTGGAAAGTGCTTGATTGGGCTACTTCTCAAGAACTCAATACTATCGCAAAAATGAATGCACGCATAGAAAATGGTGAGTTTTCTCATATTGTGCACGAGTCCGAAAGTGCTTATGAAAATGAAGTGAACATCGCAGCAGATCTCATACTGGAACGAAAAGATAAAATTAAGGTCGTGATGATCAGCGGTCCCTCTTCTTCAGGTAAAACCACGACAACCATTAAGCTGGAACAGCGTCTGAAAAAGCACGGGCTGAGCTTTGTTACACTCAATGTTGATAACTATTTTTTCGATCTGGAAATGCATCCCAAAGATGAGTTTGACGACTATGATTTTGAAACACCCCAAGCGCTCGACCTTCCAATGATAAATGAGCATATCAGTGCTCTGTGTAGAGGCATAGAGGTGAAAATTCCTTTTTATGATTTTAAAACAGGGTCACGCTTTTTAAATCGAAAAAATCTGAAGTTAGAAGAAAATCAAATATTGCTTATTGACAGTCTGCACGGGCTTTATCCTGCAATGACAAAGGATGTTTCCAATGAGGTCAAGTTCAAACTTTATCTTGAACCCCTGCTGCAGATGAGGAATGAAAAGGGGCACTACATCCGCTGGACAGACCTCCGCCTGATACGCAGAATGCTCAGGGATGCTACTCACCGGGCATATAACCCAAAGCAAACCCTTGAGCACTGGCATTATGTGCGCAGCAGTGAGTTGCGAAATATCATTCCCTACATAAACACTTCCGATTATATTATTAATAGTGCGATGCCATACGAGATCGCTTTATATGCGAACAGGATGCTGGGTTTGTTCGAAGAATGGACAGAGAAATTCAGAGACGATCCATTAAAAGAGGATGCGTTCATAAGAGCGGATCGGGTTCGAGAATTTTTAAAGGAAGTAATTCCAATGGAAGATGATTCATCAGTTCCGGAACATTCAGTATTGAGAGAATTTATCGGCGGGAGCAGTTTGAAATATTAGAAGGTTATTTTACTGGATAGAGACTGCTTTATCTCGCCGGTAAAAATAAGCACAGTAATTAGACTCTTCGACTATACCTTTGCACTTCGTGCTTCAGGTAAGCTCAGAGTGACAATAATTTATAAAGTCTGTCATTCTTGAGCACATTCGTTTTGCTCAGTATAAACTCCGCGAAGAATCTATTTATTAAAAGTGTGACTAACACCTTTGAATGGGGCTGTCTCACAACCACTTATTATAGGCGAGTAAATCATGTACTTTCACACATAAATTGAGGATTTATTGGAATTGGGAGAAAGTAATATCATCAAAGCTATTTTTTGCGTCAGGAGACGGTAAATATGTGCCAAAAAGCGATAAAGATCGGGATAAAAAGACTTCCATGCCTTCATAATCTTTCGCATATTGTAAGCGAGACTATGAAAGAACAGTTCGGCACGTACTTTATCTAATCCACGTAACTGAAACCTCTGAAATTTGAGATTATGCTTCCAATCTCCAAATACAGTCTCTATCTCATGACCTCGCCGTTTCCTCAAACTCTCACCGTATGACCCCTCAAGATTGTCCCGTGCTTTCTGCTGATGTCTCCGAAGATTCATGTTCACTGTTAATGTCCGACCAACAGAGCTATTCGTACACTGACTTTTATAAGGACAATCACTACATGCAGAACATTGATACTCTCTTTGCTGTACTAAAAAACCAGATTTATTCCTCGCTTCTCTCTCCTCGATAAAATAGAGTTGTCGACCGAGTGGACATATAAATACATCATTCGTTTTATCATAACCAAAGCGTGAATAATGAAATTTATATTTACTGCGTTTACTCTTCTCTGCATGATAACTGGGATATTTTATATAAGAATCGATAGAGCGATTTTCAAGATATTCATATACCTCCTCATGACCATAACCGGCATCTGCAACTATCTCCTCAGGTTGAGGAAGCAATGCACTCTCCATTTCCTCCATCCTGGGAATAAAGGAAGTGCCGTCATTAGCATTCTGAGATACTGAAGCCCCAACAATAAAACCATTCTCAGACATTACCTGCACATTATATCCAGGGCGAAGTTCATCGCTTTTCATCCGCATAGCTGTTGCATCAGGATCCGTCTTTGAATAGGAATTACGATCTCCCAATTGCCTCTCTTGCTCTTCATATCCTGCCAGCTGCTCTGCATCCTTTTTTAACTGCCTCGATGCCTTACGTAACTGCTTATCTGTCTCGCTCCGACACTTCTTGCCATCACGGGAAAATGCCTCTGACAAAGAATCAGCAACACCATGGAGATCATCACTGCTGAGAGCACTCTGCTCTCCACACTCAGGAAGATCAAATGAACCATAACGCTCGTCCTCTGCTTCATTCAACGCATCTATCTCTTCAAACAAACCCCGTGTACGCTCCTGGAGCTGATTCTTGTATCGCTGTACATTCTTGTCCCATACTATCTTATGCTTGTTCGCATCTGCAGAAATCTTCGTCCCATCTACAAATACCGTCTTGTATTCAACTAATCCCTTCTCAAGCAAAAATTGAATTACTGAAGAAAATACTTCCTCCAGTATATCTTTGAAGTAAACGCTACGGTATCTGTTTATCGTACGAAAATCAGGATATTGCATCCCGCTTAACCACATGTAGTGTATATTCTCGCATAACTGTCTCGCTATCTTACGACATGAACGTATGCCACAGGAGTAGTACCACCTGATTCCATGACTGTAAAACAATCCGGAGTTGTGATAGTTCCAGTCAATGTACCTCCACCAACATTTTCTATTTCAAATTGTGCAGTGGAATCAGCACCAATAAATACCTGCCCAAAATCTATCATTGTGGGTGCAAGATACAAAATCGGATAAATTGGATTTGGTGCAGGAAAATATATTTCATCGATCCACACACAGTCGCTTCCGCCTGTTGTATTACCATCTTTATCATACACCCATTTGAAAGCATGAGTACCACTTGTTACTGAAAAGGATTCTTGAGACCAACCCATTTGTCCCGCCCATTGTCCCTGCATTGCTCCATCAATATAGAATTGCAGGAAATCATAATTATTTTCTGAGGAGACTTTTCTATAAAATGATATCTGCCCGCTGCTCACATCCATAGTAACATACATTTCAGTAGTTTGGTTGTGACCGATCGCACCGGATCGAGCACAATATAGTCCTTCAAAAGCATTATTAGAATCAATTGTCCAATCTAGACTGCCCCCAAATTGCCAATTGAAAGCAGTGAAATCCCCTGTCTCAAAATCTTCGCATGGCATAGAGCCGATGTTTATTGTGATATCATAAATACCTGAAAATGCATTATTATTGCAATGCAGATCAAGTGAAAAGTGAGCAGGATGCCCATTCGGTGTACCTGCAGAAGCTGCAATGGTCACATATGATGTGTCCATCTCACCAGGTTCGATATTGTCATAGGGCTCCAGTTCACCGATCACATTAATGAACTGATCAGTACAACTGAGCAAAGAAATGATATTCAAAGCAGTCTCGGTTCCGTTGTTCCTGATAATTATATAAAGATCAGCTTCTTCTCCCGGATCGAGCACTCCATCATTATTGCCTGTAGCAGAATCATCAATATAGTAGTTATCTATGACAAGATTAGCTCCTTGAATAAATTCGGTGGAAATCGCATCGAGATCAAAACCGGCATCGGGTGCTGTTTGAGTACCATCTCCGTCATCGACTATTTTTATAAACTGTGCTTCTGCAAGTCCTGAACCGCTGAGATCAAATTCTGTAGTTCCTAAACCCGAGCCAACTAAATAGAAGGGACCATCCATAGAATTACTTACATAGCAGTCAAATCCTTCTGGTGAAATGTCCCCTTCATAAACAGTAAAATCATTATAGGCGCCATCAACAATTGGATACTGCATATCGATGATACACCACCCATTTTTTCCAATGGAGTAGTTTATATTATCCGGTTCGCCAAGAGATGCAGGGGTGTTTCCTTCATCCCCTGTGTTGTTATCCGGTATCTGGCTTGCAGAGAATTTAAAACCATAAAATGTATCTTCATCAGAAGGTTGTAGCTGGAAATCTGTAGCTGTAGCATTATTTGCTGTAGCTATAACATTGTTTATTGTCTGAGTTTCATAGCCATTGGCAACGATCGTAATATCGTAAGTGCCAGGTAAAACATATTTATGATAATCACCAAATGCAGGATCTGTATAGCATGGAAAATAGTTGTTAATAAAAACTGTTGCTGCAATCGGCTCGCTGGTGTTAATATCGGTTACAACTCCTTCTAATCCATAACCAGCGTATTCAATAATTGCCAGCATTGCCGGAACATTATATTGATAATATGTCTGGATCTGTGATGTGGGTGGATGCTTAGAATAAGAAATTTCCATCGACCAACTGATCGCACCGGCAGAGCCGTAATTTGTATCTTTTGTACTACCATTAATTGGATACATACCTGTACAGCCCTGTCCGTATTCAAGATTTGTATAACCGGAATTAGATGAATATACACCTGCAAGTTGAATAATATGATCGAAATCAGGACATTGGTCTGAGCGATAACTCCAGGGGCAGGAGATGTATTCTGTTCCACTATGATAGGTAGTATGCACCACGAACTGTCTGCTATAAGTTGCGTCTCTCAATGCTTTTGATTCTACTTGCGAAAATGTACCACTGCTTCCTCCCCAGCCATCCCACATATAACCTGCATCACGATTAAGATCTACACCGTTAGTATTATAACGCTGATCCATCACACGACCGTCAGGATTTACCATGTAATAAATCCATATTTCGCGATTATCTATAAGATTAGCAATGTATGGATCCGTACTATAATCACGGCACAGGTCACGGGCAAAGCGAATACAATTTTCAGAACATCCGATCTCATCACCATGAATACCGCCGTCGAACATTACTTCTGTTTCATTCTCATCCATAGAAACATTATCGCTGATCTTGAGAGCACCCAGCTCCCTGCCTTGTACGGAACTGCCAAATAAGTGCTTTTCACAGATGTCGGGAAAGGTAGTTGCCAGACTGTCTGCCAGAGCTACAATTTCTGCATAAGTATGATATGCTTCCCTGGTAGTGTCCATCGATTGCCAGAACTTCCCGGAAAATTCATTCAGGTCTTCACGTTCGATCTTATATTTAAGCTCAGTGGATTTTAATATTTCCAATTCGGATGGAATTACATACAATAAAGCTTCTCCGTTAGGATACACATCACCGTTCAGTTTGAGGGCATGCAATGTTTGATAATCTTGCTGTGAATTCAGAAATACTCTTACTTCCATTTCCTGAGATCTCCAAGCAAAAAGGTGTGAGGAAAAAATCAAACATAATATGATTAACACTAAACATTTTTTCATAGTCATTCCTATTTTTGAAATATAATTCTCTTTTATTTTGATGGGTAATTAGTGTAAACTTTTTCTCTTAATTTTTGTTAATATATTTTTTTTCGATCTTTCTCAGTCTGTTACGCAGTTTTATCACGCCGGAGTGCAGCGAAGGAGGAAGCTTTAGCGTAGCCGTACCATCTTCCTCACCACCGCATTCCCATCATACTCCATTTTATAGAAATATGTACCCGATGCAACTTGCTTCCCCTGTTCATCTGCTCCGTCCCAATAAATCTCTGTGTAAGGTGAAAAATCATAATTATTATCTGTAAAAGTTCTGATCAATTGTCCCTTTGAATTATATATGCTTATATTTATTTTTGAAAATTCTAAAACATCTCTTATACTGCAAACAATCTTTGTATATTCCTTGAATGGATTAGGGCTATTCTTAAATGTAATTATCTCATCTGGTAAATGCGGGTCATCATCTATTCCGTATCCCTGCCATTCGTAGGCGCCCATGTCTATCATATCCCCATAAATGCGTGGGTTACCCGCAAGGTCGTATAATGGCATCTCGATGCTATCCGGTAAATCCAGGGTTCCTGCATCGATACAGGGAGAACCGGTTGAAAGATAATAGGGATATTCTCCGATACCTTCCCACATAGGATTGGTATCAATGTTGCCATCGAGCCAGTTTAGAGTATTTGTTCCATACACGGTAATATCCCATTGCCCACCCTCCAATAAAGTGTTTTGAATAGTTAACGTATTTGGACGCGTTCTTCCGTCCACAAACATCTCTTCGGGATCATCACCGTAAAGAATACAGTTGTAAAAACCAACATTTGAGCCATTGCTGATACTCACCCCTTCACCACTATTTGGTGCTGTATTATTACCGATTGTGCAATTCACGAATAATGCATTTTGTCTATTCGTTACATACAAAGCTGAAGCAGCATTGGGCCACTCGGTTGTCGCGTTTACATTCTCGGTTATTTCCGTATTAACGACCTCAGCAAACCATCTGTCCTCATAATGTGAATGCCCTCCGATTATTAATCCACTACCCTGCCAATCATCGGACGAATAATTTGGAGTGTTTCCTTTAATTATTGTATTTTCAATTCTGCAACCTTCAAATGGTCCCAAGCCAATTGCTTTCCCTCCGATATTGTTTATCACTTCAACATTCTTCATTACAACACTTGTGGAATCAAGAATGAAAGCGCTCAGGTAAGATGATGAAATGACAGAACGTCCATATCCTTCCGGACTTATATTATTTTCAAATCTAACATTTTCTATGACTGCTCCTCGTGGTTGAAAGAAATTAATCGCTCCCCCAGATATTTTTTTTCCATTAATAACTCTCATATCACGAATTTTATAATTTCTCTGGTAATCAAAATCATAAAAAGCACAGGATAATTCCTCGGCATCTAAAGTGGTTTGTTCTTTTCCGTCACCCTCAAAGGTAATATAGCTTCTTAAGTTAAGAGGATATTTTTCACCGGTCACTGACGGAGAATAGGTTCCTTCAGATATATGTATTGTGTTCGGGTGAAGACTATCCGAAGCGATCTTTATGAGCGCCATATATATGTTCTTAAGGGGATCGTCTTCACTCAATCCTGAATTATTATTATCACCATCCTTAGATACATAAAGATCTTGATTCTGCGGAATAACCTTTGCTTGCTGGCATTCCAGTATTGAGCCAACAAAACTAGAAAAGAAAAATTCATCCGGTTCTAATACTGTGAATGTATCTACAAAAACATGAATTGGATCCTCATCAAATGCATGATGTGCCACTTCATTTCCGCTGCCGGCGGTATTATAATATATATTACATAGGTTTTGCTGGCTGAAATTTACAGTTGATTCTGAAGTTATAGAAATCCCACCACCAGACTGATAAGCATGATTATATCTTATTGTGACATCTTCAATATTAAGAGAAAAATTACTATTTCTCAATTCAATTCTAATACCTCCACCCCTCGTAGCAATATTATTTTGAATAATACAACTTTGTAAGTTTACACTACTATTATATAAAAAAATTCCACCACCTGCAATTATTTCCCATTGATCTAAGGTTCCTGTTCCATTTTGTATAGTAAATCCACACAAACGAGTTGAAGAATTTTCACCATTTACAATTTTCACCACACTTCCGTTATGGTTCCCGTCAATTATTGTCGTTCTGATAAAAGAATCGATCTGTGTGGTAATGTATAGACTCGCTACAGTAATATTCTTACCATTGAAGTTTATATTTTCATAATAGGTTCCTGGATACACTAAAACAGTATCACCATCTATTGAAGCATTTATCCCTTCCTGTATCTCGGTAAAATCTCCAGTTCCGTCCAAAGAGATGGTGTGGGTTGTTGCTATTAATATTATATGTAAAAAAAGGAAGAAAGATATTATAATAAATCTATTCATCTTAACCTCATATAGAGATCTAATGATAAGTCAATTGTGAAATGACGTAAATTGAATTTTAACAAAGTTTGAAACCTCATCCCCCGGTGAAATATTCAGCAAGCTGATTTCACGGTGTAAACTAATCTTCTCCTAGTTGAGGAGAAGGCAATATAAGGAATGTCAAAATTCAATTACCACTTCCAATCGAAGCTTTACTTTACACTAGAAGGAACTGATATCAGCTCCTCCTTATTATTAGAATGTCTATTCTAAAATAATCATTTTTTTTATAATCGAAGAATTAGAATTTTCTATCTTATAAAGATACACACCGTTGCATACCTTCTTATTTTCTTCATTTCTGCCGTTCCATTGGACAGTGTAATATCCCGCATCCATTTCCTTATTGTCAATTACGGTTTTTATGAGCTGTCCCTTGATATTATAGATCTTCAATTTAACATTATCTTTCTGGGGTAAAGCAAATGAGATAGAAGTGTTCTTCATTTTATGATTAAAGGGATTGGGGACATTTTGTTGTAATATCAGTTTATCCAATAGCTGTGGATTGTTAGAATCAAACAGAACAATATTATATTTCCTTATGCCTGCTTTAAGGGGTGCTTCAATAAATTCTTCTAAATCAAAATCATAGAGCAAAAAGTTGTTGGATTCCTTAATACCCTTACCTTGATATATCATGAATAGCAATTCTGTTCCTTCTTTCGCTTGAGTATCCGTATATGCGAGTATTTGAGCAGAACCCAGACTATCAATCTTCGCTGCGCCAAGGCATTCATCGCCGGAATTAAACACACCAATTTCTTGTGCAGATCCATCTAATCCTATCACATCGATAACTTCGTATGTTTCCTTTTCATCAAAGGAGAATGCTTCGGTTTTGGCATAGCCCTCCTCCTTTGTATTTCCTCCATCCGGGTCGTTCCAAACTAAATCTATCGGTTCCGACATCTTAACGATATAGCCCCTTCCATAGTGTAGAGGTCGTATTGTTGAACTTGGTAGGGGAAAAGATTGCCATGGATCGTATGGATCTCCTTTCATTTGGTTATAAAAAGGATCACCAAAAAACCAATTCTCTGCTTGGATGGAAATAACTTTCTCAAAATTACCATTATCAATACCAAAGGCTTCATCAAAATTTTGGCTCTGGGGAAGCCAGTATCCTATCCAGTTATATCCCTCTTCAAGATATATTTCAGTATCTGCAGGTATTAACGAAATAGAATCACCAACCATCGAGAAGGGATAATAAGCATAATTATTAAACATCTTTAGTTTATAGCCCACTGTGCTTATTATGTCATCGAGATTGGAATGGGTCCAGTAACTTCCATCATAAATCATATCTCCAACTTGTGTAATAAGCTTATGAGCATTCGGCACTAATGGTTCAAGTACTTCTTCCGCATCCTGGTTTCCGCTGGCATCTCTGTCCAATGCAGGGAAAGATATCCAGTTCCAATAATTGTCAAGTGCAGGTTTCCCATATACTAATATCTGTACTTTGGGAATATATGTATCGGAGCTTGTTATGGTAATTAAACCATCACAGTGAACAAACATTTTGTGGCAGCAGAATTTAATTGGAATGCATACAGAGTCAGTCTGGCTTGGGGGTATTACAGCTGGTATATCTTCAGGATCTATTGTGTAATATTCAGCAATAGTATCTGCGAAAGTAATTTCAATATTAGTAAGGTCAACAGAGCCGATATTTTTTATGACTAATTCCATGGTTGCTGCTCTGTCATGAGGAACACCGCCAAAATCAATTTCTTTTTGAGGGAGATAGATGCCGGGCTCATAGTATTCATAAGCTCCAACATCTATTAACTCTCCAGCTATACGAGGATCACCACCTAAATCATCCGCTGGAATTAGATCCCAATCATTGATATCTAAATTATCGATCTGCAAAAAATCAGATTGGCTTATTCCTGATTCTCTGAGCGGAGAATTAAATTGAAAATTGAAATTACCACTATTAGGATCAATATAATATGGATACCCTTCAAAATTATCAATTTTAGTACCGTCTAAATCTACAAAAGTTCCAGAATCAAAATTATAAACATCAATAATTCCATATTCAGTGCTATAGTAATTATAACGTATATGGTTATTATAATAATCAAAATAATAATCAATATCGCTATCTTGAATTGTAACTAATCCTTTTTTTACCGAATTATTGCACATAGCAATATAACATGGTTCTGTGGCGCAGTCATCAAATTTAATTCGAAGGTCTTCGTGATAATCCTCAGCATTATCAATATTGTTGTATATTGTATTATTAAATAGTAATGCATCTTCATTGTTATATAAAAATACGCCAGAGCCAAATTCTGCTTGATTTTTATAAATTAAATTATTAACTATTGATATAGGTATTTCACTTGATGAACCACGGATTTCAATTCCACCACCAGTAGAAAAGCTAGATTCAGAGCAAGTGTTATCATGAATTATGTTATTTCTAATTATTGCCTCTGTATTAGTAAGATAAATCCCGGCCCCACCATAGTCATCACTATCGTCATATGCTGTATTTTCTTTTATTAGGCAGTTTTCAATTATACAATAACCCCTTTCAACAACATCTGTAAGATTATTATCCCAACTACGAAAGTATATTGCACCACCATATTTGCCATTATTATCTTGGAATGTACAATTTCTTACAATCAAATCTGGGTCTTCTCTTCTTGAAGTACAGATGTCAGCAGAGATTGCACCACCAGCCATTGTATTACTAGCAAATACTGCGCTATCAAACTTACAATATTCAAACAAAGCTTGGGGGGCATCTGAAGAAAATTCAGTTGCTATCATATGAACACCATACCAATTACTATTCGATGTGAAATATATACTATCTTCTTCGGTACCTTTTGCGATTAATAAACCTTCGATCCATAATCTGAATCCTGGATCAAAAGATAATGTGATATCTTCATTTTCTGGTTCAATGACTAAGGCAGCAAATGGAGGTATTTTAAGATACCCATTGTCACCATAATTATATACCCAATCACTTAAACATCCAGGATTATCTGGAATAGAAATTGAAGAATGAAGGTATTTTGTAACTACAGCGTCAGTATCAAATCGTGATTTCGTTTTTTTATCACCATAACCATATCTTATTTCTGCTGGATTTTCATCATTCTTCGGATCGAAGGGCCAGTCAAATGCACTACCGATAAAATCAGGTACGGTATCACAATAATATGATTTATCATGATAAGATGTATCGTGATTACTTAAATCATACAATAACAGCCAAATATTTGATGATAAAAAATCAGACCATTGAAAGCCAAAAAGATCAACATACTCAATCTGACTATCGCTTTCGAAGTATGAACTTGCTAATAGTCTATATCTGGGAAAACCTAATATATTACACAAAAACCAATTATTACATTTTAAATGATTGTTAACAAAATTTTGCTCGAATTGAAACCATGCCATAAAATATCCATATTTCCTGGCTGAATTTCTCATAAAAGTATTATGTCGCCCATTAGCATCATGAAAATTATCAACCCACATAAACTGTCCTTTGTTTCCTTCAAATAAGTTAGCTATAGGACCTGATTGTTCCTCCTCAGGGTGTCCATGGCAAACCATATCACCACTGAAGTTTTCCGGTGCAAGGAACATGTACCATTGATCATTCTCTTGATGAGCCCCAGTCGAAAAATTATATCCAAAAACATTATACTGCGAATCATTTTGCACCAACATCGAATGCCTTAAATAATCAAAGATGTTATCTTCGATAAGGCAATGATTACTGTTATCACAAACAACTCCATACCCAGAACCTCCCTGATCGAAATCCTGTGCATAATGAAAATAACACCCTCTTACCTCAATATTATTACAATCATACATTGTTACATGATGATTTTGAGGATAATAACTTTCAACACCGCTCACAAAACAATTCTCGCAATTTTCCATATAAACGTTATCACCTGTTCTTGTACCGGTAGGATTGCCACTTGTATCAAGTCTTTTAATATATACATCTTCAACTCCTGAATGCGTTATAAATCCGAATTCTGGATCTTTAAACTCTAAACAATTTTTATTTTCTGGATTTAATCCTGTTGTTATATTGAATTCAAGTATAGTTCGTTCATCCCAGTCTTTTTTGAATTCATGATCACCTTTCAATATTATCATTTTATCAGGATCATTTATAATGATTGGAGCATTACATTTATATGTGCCTGAAAGTAATATAATCTCCACTATCATATTTGCTGGAGCATTATCGATTAGATACTGTATATGTTCATCATCAACATCGTAATCTTCTGCTGGTGGATTTGCTTGAATAGTGAACTCTTCAGCTGGATTATATTGAGTAAGATGTCCTGGATATCCAACATTTTCTCTATCCCACTCATCCGGATAGATTCTTGCATTAATTGTTGGACTGATCGAACCAAGGTCACTATATAGTATTGAATAAGAAAACATTATCATAACTATGATAATAAATTGCAAAGCCTTTAAATTTTTTTTATCAATAATTTTTTTTGACATTTCAACTCCTTTTAAATATTAAACCTTAATCTTTTTTTCTAGTATAAAAAGTATTTTTTCATCATTATGATAAAATACCGGGGGTTGATTGATAGTACGTGTGTATCCCTCTCTTAATACTATATGATTATTTCCATTTGTATCCATGATTTCAAGAAAGCCATAATAAAATGCAATATAATTCCCACTATCTGACAATCTCGGTTGCTCACCCGCTGCAAGTTCTATCAGATCCCCATTTTCATAATTCAGTTTATATAGATAATAGCTATCGGTGAATATTACACTATTTTCTTCTTCTATCGCTACAAACCTCTGATGGGGTGTTATTATATCATTGTATAAATTTGTATTATCTGTTCCATCAATATTGATGGAATATATACCTTCCAGAGAATCTGTGCCAGAGACGTAGTATAGTACTTTATCTTCAGATATTATTGGCTTTAGATATACTATATCATAAACCTGTTCTTCAATTATACACGTCTTACCTGAATAATCATAGGACATCACATTTATTGATGAATCAATCCATGGATTAACATGCACAGTATCCGGACGAATCCATGAGCAATAGGTTATATGGATTCCATCATTTGAAAAGCAACAATATCTTTCCTCAATATCAGGTGTATCAGTAACTTGCGTGAATTCATCATTGTTATAATCATACGCAAATATATCATCAGCATAACACCAGATTATTCTGAAACCTTCAGGTGTAACCGCCCATGAAAGGTTATTGACAAATTTGAGAGAATCGGAGCATTGAGAATACAGTTGATAGTTTGAACCATCGAGATCAGTCGAATAAATAGCACCTGATTTGAAAATAAGAATTTTACTGTTGTCAGGTGGAACCACGTATTGACTAAAGTCTTCGGCTTTAATAAGATATTGGAAGTTTTGTCCTGTTGTATCAACTGTGCAAAGGTATTGTTCTTCGATTATCCAATCTTCGTGAAATAAATCACAGCTTGATATGACCAAGACACTCAACACCATAAGTAGTAGAATACTCTTTTTCAAGATATGTTAATCCGTTATTTTTTTTAGGGTTTTAAGTTCTAATTTACTATTTTTTACGAGACCACCATCTATGTCCTCTAAAATTGATAGATCTGAAATTAACGGAGCAGTAAATTCAAAAGGTATTAACTTTGGAACTGTTTCAGAAAATAAAATATTCATCTCGTTTTCTGCATCTTGTATATCTTTGTAATCCATTTCTTTTATTTTCTCGTTCATTTCGCTGGTGAAAATTGGTTTTAGGATTGTACAATTCATATTTCCAAATATAGTCTCAATATCTTTTTTTTCTTCCTGAATATCCCATTCTTCAATTTGTGTTAAATTTTCCATGACCTTCGATAATTGTTTCATTTTTTCAATTCTGCTATTAACCTCATCTCTTTGTAATAATTCGATCTCATGCCTGATTCCATTTTTGTCAAATCCATAAAGATCAACAAGCTCCATGTTATTTAAATCAACCAATATATATATTTCATTCCCTGCAAACTTCTCAACAATCCACACTCCGTCTTTATCTTCCTTCAAAACTTCCATATAAATATCAGTTTTATTCTCGGGATCATTTATTAATCTATATTCTACTTTATCTCCAACTTTTAGATCTGGAGAAAATCGGTATTTTACACTATATTGTAGAATTGCTGCCAGATCCTTTTGCGCTTCAATTTGGATTTCTGCTTCGCTTTGTTCTATTTGTTCACTTGCATACACAATTTGTATACTCAACATAAATATCGTTAATGCTATGAATAGTTTTTTCATTTTAACCTCTTTTTTAAATATTTGTACTTTTCTTATATTATGTTTCATTATCTGTCAAATTTTTTAGCTCAGCTTTCAGTTTTTTTCCTATTATTTTCTACATGTGTTGTTTTGAACAGTATAGTTAGAAGATTTTTCATTACAACTACACAACTTTAGTATAATTATTTATAAAACACACACTTTTTTGTTTGGATAATTCTTTTGTCTGCTTTTAGTTGATAGAAATATATGCCCGAGCCGACTTCACGACCACGCGCATCCTTTCCATCCCATGAAATCATTGAGATATTATCGTTCAAATCAAATGAGCGGATAAGTTGACCTTTGATATTGAAAAGTAAGAGTGTGAGTTTTTCATTATGTGAATGTTTTACTTCATAAGGGAAAAATGTTATGAACCGGAAAGGATTCGGCTTATTCTGATGTAAAATATACTCAGGCGGAATTGGAGGATCATCAATACCATTTCCGTGAGAAGAGATAAGTGCAATGTTATCTAAAAGCCAGCCTGGATCACTCAAATATGAATCCGTCTTGATCCGGAAACGCAGATAGCTATGCGTATCAACCCACTCCTGTAAAGGGATTATAACCTGCTGCCAAGCCTGATGTACGCCGGAATATGCTGCAAGCACAGTCCAGTCCTGATTATTGGATGAGATTTCCACATAGCAGCTATCAAACTCCCATTCTATGTGATATTTGTGCCAAAATGTGAGAGCGAGATCGTCATTCACACCATTGAAATTTATGGATGAACTCGTTTTTATCGTGGATTCTATTCCATTATGATAAAATCGTTCACCATTATCCCTCAAAGCAAAGCTGCCTTCATATGGTTCGGGATACAGGCACCAATCTCCCTGAGTAATCCAGCCATCCATTCCTGATTCCCAGTCTTCATCGAAAATAACAATTTCTGGTTGAAAATTAATATCCAGAGCAGTCATGCCGTTCTCAACAGTAATTTCCATTATTTGAGGAACATAGCCCTGTGCGATGAAGGTTGCATGATAGTTTCCAACATAATAATCAAAATTGAAATCCCCATTAAGTGATAAGGTATCTGCAAAATATCCGTTATCAAGGATCACATCGCACTGCATTGGAGTGCCATTATTATGAATACTGCCTGTAACTGTGATTTCCTGAAGAGGTTCAAGTGCAACATTTTTGACTGTCCAAGCAGAATTATTAACAGTCACATTTGTGAGTGTTGTATCCTGATATCCTTTTTTTCTGTACGTTACAGAATAAGTTCCCGGTTCGAGCAATCGCCAGTAACGACCATACATTTCATCTGACATTCTTGGAGTAAAACTCATGATATCGTGATCATTAATATACACTTCAGCACGAATGGGTAAACCTGTTTGAGCGTCCTCGATATGTCCCGTCAGCATAGCTGCATCTGTCAGATAGCCAAGTACGCGGTTCATCAGCCAATAAGCGCCGACCTTGCACCGTTCGCATGTATCATCGACAAGTGCTGCATTTGGCTGCAGATTCTCAGTTCCGCATTCAATAAGAAGCTGCACTGTGCCGAATGTATTATAGAACCAATCCTGTGCATTACCATTTCGTCCACGTGATGGTGAAGGTTCATAAAAACCTGTGCCATCCTCAGTTTCAATAAGTGATGCGACTGTTTCTCCAATTATTCTATTGAATTCAAAATCCGGTGATTGCTTGACTCCTTCCCATTCCCATGAATAAAAAACCTTCTCAGAAAAATTTCCTGTGCGTGAGGAATGCCAATTGATTGAATAAATAAAATGTTGCTCCTCTGCAAGGCGCTTTACAGATTCTATGCCACCTTCAGAGAAAGGATAGGGACCGCGATAATAATCGTACCGCTCTTCCCCACCCGGATAATACAGCGTATCTCCATGAACCCAATTGTAGGAATAGTTTCTATTTGGGTCAACTCCATCAATATCATGACCCGGTCCCGGTTGAAAATCAAAAATCCCATTGAGATTATTGTCTCGCTTGTTTTTTCTAAAAGATGTGTCCCAGCCGTCCATTACAACCTGCAATCCTTCAGGATTGATAGAGGGAATAAACCAAATTTCAAGCTCACTCAGCCAGATCGCATAAGGAGTTTGATAGAAATGCTCAAGGATCTCATTGATCATATACATGGTTATCTCAACACCGAGCACCTCTTCTGCATGGCATTGACCTACGTAAAGTACCGCAGGTTCATCCTCATCAGTAGATGCATTATCTGATAGTTTCACAGCCCAGATCGGTAATGAATCCGTTTTTGTGACGCCGATAGAATCTACAAATACAAGATCGGGATATACAAGCTGAAGGGAATCCAATTCTGCTTTGATCTCATCATAAGTATGATACCTTGACGGAAGTGCAACCTGTGCAGATAAGGGTATAGCAACAAAAAACAACAACAGCAGGATACAATATTTTTTCATGATTTATCGCACTATAAGTAATTTGTTAGTTGATGAATTGTTGTCGTTTACAAATTTATAAAAATAAACACCATTAGTAACCGGATCTCCATTAAGATCACAGGTATTCCATTCATAGCTGCTCTCTCCACTTTCAAAGGAAT
Organism: Cloacimonetes bacterium SCGC AAA252-N17; assembly: GCA_000404785.1. Classification (GTDB taxonomy): domain Bacteria; phylum Cloacimonadota; class Cloacimonadia; order JGIOTU-2; family JGIOTU-2; genus Celaenobacter; species Celaenobacter polaris. Next base: position 10,795 of record ASNI01000032.1, on the reverse strand, counting down.
ATGAAAATACAAGTTGTCCTTTGAGATTGAAAATTTCAAGAGTACTTTTTGAATGTAGAGCAATATTTCTCAAAATAAAATATACTGATCCTGAGATCGGATTTGGATAATGTTCAATAAGAATTTTATTCTCATGATGAGGATCATCAATTGATACTTCGTTTATTTCGAGTTTTTGAGCATAGATATTATAAATATCCGCTTTCCCGCTTGACCGTGCATCCTGCCAGATAACGCTGGCATAATTATCATCAAATGGAACAGTAAGAGGTCCGGACTGATTCTTAATAGCAGTACAAATTGGCAGATCGGTTACCCAGAGCACAGTCCCGTCTGAAGATACTTTCTGCCCAAAAATATCTGCATGGACTCCATTGCGGAAATCCTGCCATGGAACACACAGGTTATCATCTATCATCGAGAGCGCCGGACTGGTCTGATCGCCGGATTCATCAACAATTGGAACTGCATCAGGATTCCAAAGAAAAGCACCATTCGAGGTTTGAACCTTTTGTCCAAAGATATTATAATCGATTCCATTGCGGAAATCTTCCCACACAGCATACAGTTCATCTTCATAGATATATGCAGGAGATGATTGGTCGTTTGCATAATTTGCGATAGGAATGCCATTATACTGCCAAAGTACTGAGCCATCACTTGCTACGATCTGCCCGAATACTGCAAGCACACCATCTCGAGTGTCTTCCCAGATCACTAGCAATCCTTCCGGAACAATAATTCCTATGGCATTTTTCTGATTACTGGTTGCAGTACACACATCCACTCCATCATCGGGCCAACCGGCAGCAGTATTTCCGTCGCTATCAATAAGTTTCACATAAATATTCTGGTCATTCCACAATCCGTTCTGAAAAATGAAGTACAACTCTACAATGTCCGTAAGCTTATCTTCACCATTTCGATTTACGATCTCAATGCCTTCATCATCCCATTGAAGAACTCCATCAACAATTTTCTGACCATATATTCCCGGATCCATAAAATCACGATAATCAGACCAACCAGCATAATATTCCGTTGATTTAGCGCTCTCAACTGTTGAAATTTTTGGATTTTGCTGCTCACCCAAAAAATCTCCTAATGCCAAACCTGTAGCTGCCCAAAGGTGTGTACAGAGGTCATCGACTGCTTGAGCATAAATTTGTTTGAAACCTGATCTATTTTCTTCCCACACTGCGACCAATTCATTTTCAGAAACTGAATATATTGCATCCACATACTCCTGATCATATCCGGTTGGATCAGTGAGAGATTCGCCATTCAATGCAAGACCCACAGAACCATCATCATTGAGAACCTGTAGATATAATTGGTTACCGGTATAGGGACTTCTGCTATCTTCCCATAAAATGAGCGATTTATCAATTCCTTGAAACAGAGAGTAATTCTTTGCATCTCCACACAAACCGTAATAGATCAGTTTTCCATTCGCAGTAAGATATTCTGTCCCAGCGCCATCCAGAATTTGAAAATAGAGCCCAGTTGATCCGGTTCTATTATCACCCCAAATAGCATAAACCTTTCCAGCCCCATTCCCACGAGGAAGCGGAGAAAATTGCTCACCATAAGCATCACATATCATTTTACCGTTGGCTTCCCATTCTAATGAGCCGGTATCACCAACATGCTGCATATAGATATCTTCGTGAGGATGCCCACCATCGCGACCGTCTGTCCAGACAAAATAGCAACCGCCATCGTTATCATTTGTCAGGCGGGATTCGAGTTGATCATTTGGAGCAGTACAGAGTGGAAGTCCTGTTGCATCCCAGAGAAGTGCTCCATCCACATCGATCTTTTGTGCATAAATATCTGAAGTATATGGATCATTACGGTAATCATCCCACACTATGAACGCACCGGTATCAGTCGATTCGGTGATTCTTGGATCCTTCTGAATGCTATCATCCTGATAGATCGGGACATCTCCAGCCCATAAAAAATTACCATTAATATCAACGCGCATTGCCATGATATCACCTTCGGGATCATCATGTTTATCTCTCCAGGTAAATATAAAATTTCCAGTTCCATCGGGGCACATTTTCACGTTACTCTGGGTATCAGTGGAACCGCATAAAAGCGAGCCGCCTGCATCCCAAAGCAAGGATCCGTCAGAAGCAATTCGTTGCATGTATAGATTCTCATTTGAAGCATCACGCGTGTCATGCCATGCGACTACAGCTCCGCCGGTTCCGTCTTCCCAGAAAGTGTGTTGATCCTGATCACCGTTACTCGCAGCTATTGGATTTCCATTTGCATCCCAGCCGGCAACAATTGAACCTGCGGAATTAATATGCGTGCCGTAAATATCTACTCCCCCTGCATTTCTGTGATCCTGCCAAATAACATAAGCACCTTGAATTGCATCATTCACAATATTAAGTGATATCTGTACATCTGAGGCAAGGCATAAAGGCACGCCTGATTCATCCCAGATAAGGTTGCCGTTCTCATCTAATTTTTGAGCATATATATCTCCGGCATCTTCATTTCTGAAATCCACCCATGCAACGATAACGCCGCCGTCTCCTGTATTAATTACAACGGGATCTTCCTGCCTGTTGATCTCACCATTCACCATAATTGCATCAACTCCCCAGAGAAGATTTCCATTCACATCAACATGCTGAGCCCATACATCCCGATCCCCTCTTCGCGTATCCGACCATACATATACTACTGAGCCATCTTCGAGGGTTGTGCCGGAACGGTACCATTCGATATTGACACCCTGACGTATTGGAATACCGTCATCCTGCCAGATCGTTTGTCCAAAAAGTAAAGTAGAAATAAGTAAAAAAGCAAGCAGCAATGGAATAACTTTCATTCAAACTCCTTTTATTTCATCAAGATCATTTTTCTAGTTTGATGGAATTCTTCTGTATTCATTCGGTAAAAATACACTCCATTTGCAACCGGATGCCCAAATGCATCTTTTCCATCCCATTGGGTTGAGTGAACTCCAGCAGTAAGTTCATCTTCTGCAATCGTCTTGACCTTCTGCCCTAAAATATTATATACTTCGATGGTTACTTTAGAAGGATTCTTTAAAGCAAACTGGATATTTGTTATGTTACCAAAAGGATTTGGGAAATTTTCAGCAAGGAAATCGTGAGTGATTTGAGATGGCTCGTCATTGGAAATCGGAGCGCCAAGTGGCGGGAAAATAATATAGTCGATCCACGCACAATCCTGCCCGCCGGTCATATACATATCCTTATCATAGCGCCATTCAAAGGTATGAATCCCGGGCGTTACGGCATAGGATTCCTCAGACCAGGATGATTCTCCGCTCCATTCATCTTGAAGTGAACCATCTATATAAAATTGCAAATAGTCATAATTATTTTCTGATGAAACCTTCTTCCAGAAGCTGATCTCACCATTAGAAAAAACTTCTACATCAATAAGTAAAGAAGTCTCGGAGTCGTCTGTAATATTTCCTGATCTTGCACAATAATTACCTTCATAAGGATTTGTTTCGCTGATCGTCCAATCTGCCTGTCCACCAAAATACCAATCATACATACCGAAATCACCTGTTTCAAAATCTTCTATAATAAGACCTATTGTTATGCCGAATTCTTCCTCAAGTTCATACGCACCGGCTATTACATCATATTCAAAAATGATTGCAGTTCCTTCTTCAAGCTGAGAACTTGCAGTAACGGTGAAATTCGCATTTACACTTTCTCCGGCGTCAATCTGTCCAAGTGAAAGAGTTGTATTTTGGATCGTGATCAAATTTTCTGAGCAGGATAGCGTTGCCTGAGCATCCGGCGAGGTAGCATGGCCTGTATTGAGTGTCGGGATCGTCATAACAACTGTTTCTCCCGGATCGAAAACTCCGTCATTATTACCAGCGCTATCATCTATCTCGCAGTTATCCATTTCCAATACAGGAGCATTCAGTACGATCGCGAAATGAGCATCCCAATTCTGCTTTCCATCCGCAGTAATATCCATTGTGATCTCAGCTACATGCTGATCAGGAACATAATCATCAATAAGTATGGGAAGCACATTTTCTTGAGAAGCTGTTCCGCCTGCAAAGATCGTATCAAAGAAAGCTGAGGAATAGGAACAGGTGATATATTCATCATCCGAACTAAGTGTGGCAGTTACATTTGTAGCATCTTGAGTTCCCACATTTTTAAGTACGAAATCAAAACTTACTTCTTCGGAATATTCAGGAATATTGTTGTTATCATCCTTTGTTGCAACACTATCAATAATAATATAAGCGCTGGAACTTGGAATAATCATGATATCATAACTTGATTTCAGGCAATTATACCCGGTCACAATAAGCTGTGCTATACCAACATCTGTGAAAACGGGATCGATATTTATATTTGCAACTCCGGTTACGCCGACTGCTGCAGATCCGTGAAATACTCCATCCTTTAGAAGAGTACAGACCAGACCTTCCGTTTCGGATACTATGCTTGTAATTGTAACTTGTACCTGATTCTGCCCGATATAAATACTGTCGGGATAAATGGTCTGAATATTAATTGGTTCATCTGTCCAGATGGGCATAACTGGATCGCCAATGACATTACAGCAGTAGAAACACCAGCGCAATGCACCCTCTTCATGCTGCCCCGGAGCATTAACCCAGGGGGCGGTATTTACTTTGGAATTGAGATGAGCTTCCCCGATTCTGTCTTTGCGAAGTGTGTAAAGTGCATTCACGTATTCTCTATGCATATGTTCAGAGGGACCTTCAGTTTGACCTTCGTTGAACCAACCGTATCTAGAATTCCCAATGAATGAAGCTGCAAAATTTTCTAAGTTAACTATTTTTTCAGCGATACAGTCATTGTAATCAAAAGAACCTGAATAACAGCCATGAGTATATATATGAGTAAAATTATGAGTAGTCCCGTTCACATTCGAGAAGTTTGAATTCGTGATATCGCTATCGTACATTCTCATACAATAAGTTTCGCTCGCATGACCTGAATGATGTATATAGGATTTTCCTTCATTGATTTTGCTGATAAGAGTTGAGCTGTCCCAGTATCCCAGGTCCCTATCGTATAATTTTTCGATGTTCTGATCAGCAGGGATACCATCAGTTGTATAGCCATTATCTTCATGATAACCGATAAGCAGATCAAGATAATCACCACCCCATGTTTGGGGATCACTCCAGAGATGTTCTCCTGCAAGAATGGGTTTGGTAAGTTCTCCGAGAATCGGATATTCCTGATACATCATAGTTTTATTCAGAATATGAGCGAGTTCTGTAGAATCGCTAAAGGACATTCTTCCGACAGATACATCAGGCAACAGATCGTCTTCCCCTATTTCTCCCCAGAGATTATCTCCGTCGTCATTCCATGAGCCGTCAAGGGCTGAATAATAGAGATCAGCCGGAATATCATCATCTGTATATACAGAAGAGGACTGCACTTCGCAGAAAAAACCTCGATGCGGAATATGCTCATCATCTCCGCCAAGTATCACATGAAGGATTCCGTTATTCTGATATTCCTGAATAATATAATTCCTAATTTTTTCCTGAAGATCAACACCGGACATAGACAGGTTTATAGATTGAGTTGTGGCGATCTCTGTTCTAAAACCCTGTGTAAGATACATGCCGGTCAAAGCTGAGAAATCGTTCATAAATGCTTCGGGCGTGATCAATAATATTTCATATCCTCCGTCACGATGGATGCCTTGATATGTAGAAAACATCTCATCATTCTGAGCAAGTTGTTTTAGAGTATTTATTTGCGGATCGGAAATATAAGCCGGTATTGCAACATGTGCTTCATTTTTCACTGGTTTTGTGTGGATTCTGACTGTAATGCTTTTATAGTATGAAATACTTTTTTCTTTTGGAATATATTCCACAGGAGTTATCGTTGTAAAAGCAAATCCATAGCCATTCATATAGTGGGTTGAAAGCGTCCCATGTATGGATTCAGGATAGGGTTTTACTTTATTGTAGATATCCTGATTTATAACAAACTCACCACGAGACCCTTTTGAATAGGGTTGTACGTGCTGCATTGGATAAAGTTCATAGCGACCAGAGATCACTGTTTTATTCTCCGGAATTACCTCTACTTCATAAGCTTCATGTCCGGAAGGTAATAGCAATGAAACTGCATAATATGGTAAGGAGGGATTGCCTGCCGGAGCAGATTGAAGAGTTGATTCAAATGATATAAGCTGATATTGTGCATCAACGTGAGTGAAATGTGGCTCATCAAAATAATAGGTTTTCTCAATTACATCTGCAAAAGCTGAGGAACACACAAGTAGAACAATAGTGATGAACAAAAACTTTTTCATGATTAAAACTCCAAAAAAATTTTCCTTTCTTGTTGCCACGAAGACACCCCGATACAGTCATTCCCTGTTAAATATTGCCCGCCCTGTGTAATTGCTTTGCACCACTTCGTGGATTACACAGGGTAAACTTCCTTACGGGGCAGGCTAAGTCACAAAGAATATTCAAAGTTAAATTAACTTCTCGTTCCCAAGCCCCTGCTTGTGGGAACGCACAAAATTAAAAGCCAAATCCGTTGAATTTTTCTTTGTGAATCTTTGGCTCTTCGAGTCTTTGTGGCATATTGAACCTTTATTTATTTAATAAGAACACACTTCTTGCTTTCTATTGTTGAATTATCAAGCATTAATCTGTAAAAATATATTCCTGAACTCACCGCTTTATTTTGATCATCAACTCCATTCCACGAGGTGGAATATATGCCGGGAATCATGCTTCCATTAACCAGAGTAGCAACACGTTCTCCTTTGATATTGAATATCTCTACTTTAACTTGAGCCACTTTATGCACGTGATAATTGATCTCAGTTCCCCCGCGGGAAAATCCAGATATATGGAATGGATTTGGATAGTTCTGCTCGATCTTGCTCACCAGAGGAATAGGTTCGTCTCCGATTGCGATAAAATATTGAAGTGTATATTCAAAATTTGTTGTCTCATCATCAATTGTGATAATTTCATCAATAGGTTCATAACCTACTTTTTCTGCAGTAAGATGATAATCAGCCATGAAAACATCCGTATAGGACAAAATACCGTCTGAATGAGTTGAATCTTCATATACTTGAGTATAGATCGTATCCTGACCTATCAAGTTGAAAATAACACCTTGCGGAGTTTGACCATCGGATAGAGTAAATTCAAACAGCACATCCACAAAACGGAAAATTGGAAGGACATCGGACTGAGTAAGCTCGCTTTGAGAGTATTCATAAACTGCTTTCACACCATACTTATATTCACCGTCGGATTGGCTATAAAGATTATCAACAAATACAGTATCTGCTAACCCTTCTTGAATAATGATCCAGTTTCCTCCATCCAACTGTCTGGCAAGAGTATAGGATTGGAAAAGCTTGGAATCTGTATATTGGGATACACTGTTCCAAAATATTGTGGCGCGATAATCTTCTGAGATAGAAACCCATACATTTTCAGGTGCTTCGATGTATTCAAGAACAGGATTCACCGTTGTTATCTGATTAAGCAATACTTCAATATCTTCAGTATAACTATCGTACCCGGGGCAGGTTGCTTCCAGAATATAATTACCAATAGGAATGATCGCTTCAAACCATCCTGCTGCATCAGGATAGATTGTCATACCATCTATATCAATGGTAACATTATCCGGAGTGGATGATCCACCCAGAAGAGAGACAGTACCCTGTACAGTTCCCTGATCAATATCACCAACTGTCAGATAAACGGGTATGATCGTCTGGCTGAGATTCGGATCATTCGTCGTGAGATAGAGATCACATTGATAGGTCTGCCCATACTCAAGCTCATCAGTATCCACAATAATATCGATATTCTGTGTATCATCTGCAAAGACGACTCCACTTGAAGGATCAACTGCAAGCCAATCAATAACTCTATAAAATTCAATTGCGAGATTGCTTTGCAGGTAATAGTTATTATAGAGAACTTCCAGACCGACCGAGCCCGTTTCATTCTGGATACCGACCGTACATGAATTGAGATCGCCGTTCAAAGAGCGATATTGTAACTTTATCCCATTATCACTTGTAATAATTATTTCAAAATCATAAGTGCCGTTTTGCCCACCTGGATAATGGATCACATGGTCGAACCAGACAATAAGACTGTCTGAGCCGTTTGTATAATAATACACATCTCCAGAACCGGTTGTATTGCCAGAATTAACTGGATTTAAGTCATCCCAGAAGCCAAAAATAGCTGGTTTTGGTGCATCATTTCTCGGGATCGAGTAGTTATAATAATCAGTCCAATCGTTACCGAATCCAATCCATCCATTAGGATTTATGATGAATTCATTGTACATTTCTCCGTAAAAATCAAAATCGAATCCAATATCAAATGAACCTGAGCCCACATCATTATGAGTGAATGTAACCTGTGTCCCGATTTCGCTAATATCGACCCAATCATAATCAGGACCGCCAGGTTCATTGGAATCATTCCACATATAACCATAGCTGTCAGGTCCGCCTGCATCACGGTCGATATTGTAATCTTTTTCAATAGAATATATCAGATTGGACTCACCTGTATTAGAAATACTCAGCACATCAGAGCCCGTCTGTCCCTGCTCCAGCACAAAGGTGAATTCTAAAGGCGTCACGCCAGCAATTGGCGGATCAAGTATTTCTGAACCCCGTGTTGTAAAGAAAATAGCTGAATTATTGCTCAGAGTTTTTGCAGCAGTAGGATAGGAATTGCAGAAACTATATTCAAGACCAACAAGTCCCGAATGATCTTCTAGACCAATAGTTGCATATTCACCATGTTGAACATATCCCGAGTAGTATCCGGCATTGACATTATTAAAAACCTTGTACTGAATTAGTATTTCAGAATCCCCCGTTGGAGTAGGATAATATGTAGGATCATAGATCACGACTTGAAATGTTTCTTCTGATCCATTTATATAAATACTTGTATCATAATCATTAAGCATTTCCGACCATTCAATAATAAATCTGTGATTTGAATAATCATAGTAATAACAAACATCTCCATAATCATTTAAATTACAATCCTGTGTTCTCAGGTCATCCCAGAAAGCAGCGATCATTGGAGAAGGTCCTAGCGATTCTGGGATGGGTCTGTTCATAAAGGCAAATTCTTCTGTCCCGCCTGGTGCAAGCCATCCATTTGTGCATACAGTGATAGCATGATAAAAACGTCCATAAAAGGTCATACTAAATGGTATATTGATCGTAGCGATATCACCATCATCACCGTTATCATACAGACTCAGAATAGTACCATTGCCACCGTAATCAGGATCGATCTCAATCCACGAATAGTATGGAGCGATGCTGTAGTCCGTATCCCCGTCATCATAACAGTAATAGCCATACGAGTCCGGTCCTAATGGATCACCGACATCAACGATTCCAACTTCCAGGGTTACAGTAATCTGATCATCATATCCCGCACTATTCGTCAGATGAAGAGGTAATTGAAATTGTGTTCCGGGAATGACCTGCGTGTCAGCATAGACTTCAAAAGTATTGGTATTATTTGTACCTATATCATCAGGATAAATCACTCCCCAAAAACCGAGACTGTCATTTATTGTGATCATATCATCATTACTCAAGAGCAGTCCATCAACAGCTTGGGCAGAAACCGAGCCGGAGTTTCTGAGCGTGATAAGCAATTGAGCTGTTTCACCGGGATTTAAGATTCCATCATTTCCATCAATAATGGTACATTCTACAAAATCAAGATTTGCACCGTATATTGGAATTGAAAATCGATCTGTCCATTCATCTGATGCGCTATCAGTAATGATGAGATCAAACCATATTTCAGCTCCACCAAGAAGATCAGCATCAATGGAGAAATCAAAATCATCAAGACACTGCACCGTCTGATTAGCATTGATCGTTCCAAAATTCTCTGTATCATCTTTGATCGTGACACCTGGATCATCAGTTTCAAGAGTTGCAGTTACATTATAAAGATCATTGTTTCCGTGATTTTTCAAGCTTATAATAAGCTCGATATCTTCTCCAGGATTGACCAATCCATCATTATTTCCTGAAGATGACCCGCTGTTATCATCATCAATTGTTGTCTGAGAAATACTTGCAAAACTGTTTGCCTGTAAAATGAGGAATTCTGATATATATGGAATGTGATCATGCTTTGTAACAGTAATGGTGACATTCCCAGTGATTGATGTCTCAACCGGGAGAACGACCTTTCCATTTGAGTCAGTATAATCGCTTTCAAAAATGTTATCACCTTCCTGAAGGATAGTAACCCATGCCCCTTCAATTACAAATCCATAAGTATTTCTGACAGTAATTTCAATATTATTAGTTCCCACTGCAACCATTGTAGGATGTGTCACTTCTAATTGAATCGGTACTCCTGTCCAAAGTTCCATGCCAGGATCACCCATAAGATTATTCCAATATGAAAACTTATCGACCCAGTTATTGGGATTCGTGGGATAGCTGTTATAGAGACTTAATTTTGCCCGAACAAGTGCCCCACCTGGATTAAAAATACGGTCACGGAACACTCCAGTAAATACACCTGCTGAGACACAATTATTAAATGCGGTATGTGTACTCATTGTTGCAGTACCGATTGCTGCGATCGCACCTTTGGGTATTGAAGGAGATCCGGCTTTTAAGAAATATTCACTTCTGCAATCATTAGTTCCTTCAAAATCTCCTGTTCCACATGTTGGTATAACAACAAAGGGAAGCATATATCCATTATTAAGTGCTG
>ASNI01000031.1 GCA_000404785.1 Cloacimonetes bacterium SCGC AAA252-N17 | reverse complement strand
GTGAGAATGATTTCAAAGGCAGTTCCTCAATTAAAGGATGAAGTAAAAATTACTTTGACATTTAAGTTTTGACATTTCATTTGTTATTAGAAATTAGGATTTAGCAATTATTTTTCAATCTTACTCATCTATTTCGAAGAATATATATAAAGGTTAAATATGATTTATTTAAGTAATTTCCACGCCTGCGAAACTCCAATAAGTTAGTTATATAAAAGCGGCAGGATCGAGATAGTGATCCCTTCCCTTAATGCATTACCTTCATAATCAGTTGTTTCTTCAGAGATAATCAAAGAATATGGTACATAATTTTTTAACAGTTTTTTCGGTTTCACTACAAAGGTATATCCTTGCTCCTTTTTAATCGTGAGTTCGACCTCTTTATTATCTTCAGAATTGATAAGCGAAATTGAAATATTATCTAAAGGAATGATCTTGCTGAATCTAATACGGAACTCCGGTGATAAGGTGATGACTGTCTGACCATCTTCATGAGAGAGGGAATCCAATTCCAACAAAGTGGTATCCGGCAATTGCCTGTTGACAAAACTGATCGTATCCAACCCGGTTATGTTATCTCTGAAATCTTGAATATCCTTTAGCTCAAGCAGACAAGAATTCGTATCAGGCACTCCAGTCATACATTCGATATTTGAACCGATAATAATAGTTTCATAGAGAGGAAGTATACGCTTCGTTACCTTATCAATAACCCTTATTGAACGAATATCTTTTATGTCCTCGCTGAAAAGGAGTGTGAGATGTTGTGCGCTTTCGGTCACTATTTTCTTCAGAACCGGCTTGGTCGTATCCTGAAAGGCAAGAGTAAGTGTTATCTCGTTCTCCGGATCATCCAATTTTACAATTTTCTCATCGAATAGTTCACGTTTTCTGTCGACATCTGAATTTTTATTTTCATCCAAAAATGCTATAACCGATATTTCTTCCGAAGGAATATTATCAAAAGTAAAATTCTGAAGTTTTTCAGCATTTTGCGATGTAATGAATATTGTATCCTGAGTATTATAGAGCTGCACGAAATACATCCCCTGGCGTTCAGAAGCTCGTTCATCCAATTCCAGATTAACGTCCAATTTGCATGGAGAAATGCTGTCTGAAGTAGAAAAAATAAGAGAGTGTGCTCTCTCAAGTGAATTATCTCGAAGGTCTTTGCACCTGGTGTCAATAGTGATTAGATAGGTCTGACCCTGCTTGAGCTCTTCCTTGAATGTGATCGTTACACTTTGCTTACCAGAGGTGATCTTTTTCTTCATCACTGTAGGATAAATATGCAGTGCATCTTCAAAAGAACGCTCATCAATAGTTTCCGAAAAGGTGATATTGATCTCATTATTTTGAAAATTCTTAGTTAAATTTACAGGTTCAAAATCTATGATCTCTGGAGGTGTCGTATCCTTGGGACCTCCTGTAGGTGGCTTGTCTTTGCCGCAAGAAAAAAATGCAAAAATTATAAGGCACATTACCGATGCAGTCAGAATTTTTTTCATATGAGAAACAGAAACTTGACGGAATTTTACTGTCAAGATAACTTATCCAGAAATCAATGAATAAAAGTAATTACTTGACGAGTTTTTTTGAAAAAGAATGTTTTATTTAAAATAACATGGAGGCTTACATGAAAAGAAAAGTTTTTGTGATCGCCATTTTGTTAATTGTTCTTCTTGTTTCTCTAGCAAGTATTCAGGGATGCGGCAAGAAGAAAACCGGTGAACCCAAACCACCTAAAAAAATAGAGGTTACCAAACCAGGAGAACAGACAACGGACACAACTCAATCGGCACAGCAAGTTGTAAAACCCAAGAAGGTGCCACCTCAAGAAGCAAAAGTTTATGAGCTTCAGGTTGCTGCCAGCCCGAGTTATGCAAACATCATCACAGAGAAGAACAAGCTTGCACAGTACGGATACGAGACCAAGATCACGACTACTAAGAAAAACGGAAAATTGTTTTATCGTCTTCGTCTCAAGGATTTGTACTCGGCGCCCGATGCTAATGAATTGGGAAAACAGCTTAAGGCAAAATTCCCATCGATCAATGATTATTGGTTAGCAAAAGTTAAATAAATAGTTCACCATACTATTATAATCCCAACATTCTTAGTTCAGAATGAAGGGATTTTTCTATCTTTATGAAGAAGGATAAAGAACTCTTCCGTAGCTGGACCATTATTGACCTCGATAATTTCCGTCATAATGTAAAACAGCTCAGAAATTATCTGTCTGCAGACACGCAATATATGCAGATCGTGAAAGCTGATGCCTATGGACATGGCTCAGTCGAAATCGCACGGGAAGCAAGCAAGTTAGGCATCCAATGGCTTGGAGTGGCGAACACCGATGAAGGTGTTTTGCTCCGACTGGAAAATATAGACAAGCGAATACTCATTCTCAGCCCTTCCTTTGATACAGAAATAGAAACATTGATTTCCTATGACCTTACTCCATCAATTTCGGACATGCACTTTGCTCAAGCACTCGATGCTTATGCAAAAAAACATCATAAGAACCTCCCAATACACATACTTTTTGATACAGGCATGGGACGCGCAGGATTTTTATGGGAAGAAGCTGAGATCATTGCAAACTCGTTCAAGGCGCTGCGGAATCTTGAAATCGAGGGGCTTTCCTCTCACTTTTCAATGAGTGAAACAGAGGATATTTCCTTTGCAGAGATACAGAACAACCGCTTCAAAAAGATCATCGAGATTTTTAAAAATACTGGAATCGATCCTCCTTATAAACATATTGCCAACAGTGCTGCGATCATCAATTTCCCGCAATCTTGCCATACAATGGTGCGCGCAGGATTGCTTTCCTACGGCATTTATACTGCAGATAATCTAAAGGATAAGATTGAACTTAAACCCGTCATGACGTTCAAATCAAAAATTGGTTTGATCAAAGAATTTCCTGAGAATGTGGGTATAAGTTATAATCAGACCTATATTACAACAAACGTTACAAAAGCTGCAATTCTTCCTATCGGTTATGGTGACGGATACAATTTTCTTCTTTCAAACTGTGGCAAGGTTTTAGTTCATGACAAAATATGCCCGATCCTTGGACGTGTTACAATGGATATGATCGTCGTGGATATTTCCAATGTAAAGAAGGCGAAAGTTGGTGACGAAGTTACCTTGGTCGGAAGTGAAAAAACGAACTCAATCTCGATCGAAGAGCTAAGTTCGTTGTATAATGGACTTACCTATGAGACGGCGTGCAATCTTGGACACCGTGCCCAGAGAATTTATATTAAGGATTACAAAGATGCAGCGATCGAGCCCATTTCCAGAAGGACTTTTATCGCAAAGGATTTTACTGACACAACATTGGAGAAGGTTATCGAAACTTCTCTTAACCAACGGCTTAACAGCAGCGAGATCGGCAGTATTGTGTATCAAGAAGTACTGAAAAAACTATTTTACCGAGCTGACAGAGAAATGAGCTGGAAAAGGGATTTTATTCATGAGATAGTACTCTCAGAAACTGATCTCGATCCGGTTGTATCAAAGTTTTTCTATCATACTAAAACAAAATTGCGTTATAAAAAGAGACTCACTCGCGAAACATTCAAGATCGTATGTGCAACAAGCCCGAAAGATCTGGAGCAGTATTTTCTTTCTCCCGAAGTTGAATATCGCTGGCTACTTGATAGCAAAATAGATCTCATGAACTCATTTCAGATCGATAAGATCATGATAAATGATCTGGTGCTTCGTCATACTATTATTCAAAACGGCACTTCAGAAAGGGAATTCTCCAATCTTGAAATCGAGTGCTCCCATCCAAAACTGCGGGATCTTCTTGGAAAAGAAGTGCAATTCACCATCGATACAGTCACCTATTACCCAAAAAATAAACATCAGTTGACCATCTACATTGCAGAACTCACAAAGGGAATAACCATGACCTTTGATTATGCCCATACGAATATAGAAAGCGTGGAACTTATTCCCATTTTTTCCGGTAAAGAGAAATATCCACCTGAGAAGATCAAGGGCAGAAAAATTGTCATGAAAAGTTCGTCAGATGAGTGGTTTTTCCCAAACAGTGGTGTCGTTTTTGTCTGGTAATTTTTTTCTTAATAAGAATTTGTGCAAAAATATTGACATAAATATCGATTTTAATTCTCAACAATATCGGAGAATATATGGTTTCAAAATTTCAGAAAATTAGATTAGGCATATTCACATTAGTTGTATCGGTTTTGTTATTAGCCCTGGTGGGTATCATAGTTGGCACAAAATTTTTTGACAAAAAGGACTTCTACTTTATCGCATATAAAGATCAATCAGTCAGTGGTTTAAATGTTGGAAGTGCTGTCCAATATCATGGAATCAGGGTTGGCAGGATCGAAGACCTCTCTATTGATAAGGATGATGTAACAACTGTCATTGTCGAGATCAGTGTCAAAGCAGGAACTCCTATTAAAAAAGATGTGAAAGCTGTGATGGCAGCAGTAGGTATCACGGGACTGAAGCAGATCGAGCTGGTTGGCGGTGACCCCCGCGAAGAGAACCTAAAACCAGGTTCCTACATTCAGCCCGGTGAATCAACATTGGATGTGATTACCGATAAAGCTCAAGATATCGCTCAGAAAGTTGATGAAATTTTGAGGAATATTGCTAATACATTTGATGAGCGTACGCAGCAGAATATTCAGGATGCCATTGCAAATACGAACAATTCCCTGAAAAACATCAACCTTATTCTGGATGATAACAGGGAAAGCCTCAATGAAAGCATTGAAAATATTGCACGTATTTCATCAGAGTTAGCTAATCTCCTTACCACTATTAATTACGTCACCCAGCAGCTTGATCTCGACCAGTTCAATATGACTGTCAGTAATATTGATAAATCCGTTGGCAATCTTACCGAAGCATTAAATAATATTAATTACACTGTTCTGGAAAGCCAGGATGATGTTATTGAAACCATCCGCCTTCTCAAGGAAACCATGCAGAATATAAACGAATTTTCACGCATGATCTCGGAAAATCCATCACTTCTCCTTAAGTCAAGTTCAGGGGATTCATATCCTGGAGGACCATAATGAAGAGTAAAAATATCATAATTATCATTCTTGCCATCTTGGTTTTTGGCTGTTCTCGAATGCAGTGGGCTCGATTCTATCTGCTTGATTATGTCCCTCCCGTTACACAAAGTGACATACTCGAGACACCCTATCCTTATAATGTGCAGGTAAAAGATTTTAAGATCGATAAGACCTACGATAATTCGCGTATAGTCATTCGCCGGTCTACTCATGAAGTGTATTATGACCGGTGGAGCTTATGGGCACGCCGACCTCCCGATGCCATGACAGCACTTATTATTAATCATATCAGAGCCCTGAATCTTGTTGAGGAATGCAAAAAGACATATCTGGATGAACGTCCCGACTACATTATCACAGGCACGATCCATAATATTGAAAAATACATCAGCGACATTCCCTTAAATGAGTTTCAAAGAGCTGATCTGTGTATGACCATACAAATGCTGGAAGTGAAAACCAATAATATGGTAGTAAGTTACGAGATTAAAAGGTATGCCCCCTTATATACGGAAAGCATGAGCTTCTTTGCAAAAATATTAAGTGATACACTAAGAAATGAGATCACTATTTTTCTTAGAAAAGTTCAGGAATATTTTGAAACATTACAAAAAAACCAGCCAGCCCCAACACAGGGCGAGTAGCAATATAGTTGCGGAGGAAAAATGAAAAAAGCTTTTTTCATAATCATTATTTTAATAACGGTTTTGACCGGGAATGCCTTGGCTCAAAGCCAGAAAAGTTCGAATCCTTTTACTGAAGAAAATTACAGTACGTGGTATACACCAGAGCCGACGAGACAGCTTGCGGAAGAAGGGATTGACGATCAGCTTGGCATGGGTAGGATCTTCGTTCCCGCTATGTCAAACCCCGAGCTTGAACCTGAATACATGATATATCAAAATGGTCAATTGGTGAAAGGCAGATGTCCGGTCGGTCAAAGCATTTTTGTGGCTCCCGGTTCATACACACTGGAAATCGGTTCGGCACTTTTAGAATACCAAAAGGTAAACGTGGATGTAACTCTAAAAGCAGGTCAAACACGAATAATCGAACCAACCTGGGGTGGACTTATTGTTAAGATCATCGACCAGAACAGAAATTTCCTTCGTGAACCATACGAGATTTATCAGATCGATGATTACAAAAACAGCATTGGCATGAAGTATAGTGCCGAGGAAGACCAGCCCGGAGAAAAACAAGAAACTTGGCTCCTCAAACCCGGTGTTTACAAGATCATCAAATACAAAGAATCCCCGAAAACTTTTACAAATTTCACTACTATACGTGTAATGGAAGGTATGCTGGAAGAGCTTACAATTGTAATGGAATCCACAACAAAAAATTTCATTGGTGCCGGTCTTCTTCCGGAAATGAAGGAATCCGATCAGATACATGCATGGAAATACTATACTTCCATCAAGGGAAGCTTCCTTCTCAGCAGCGATAACTCTGTCAACAAGGATAAATCTGTTACAAACATCACGTTGAGCACAAAATTTTATAATGAGCTCAAATATGATGCTTTCCCCCACTATTTCTCTTCGAGACAAAATCTGAATATTGGTTTTACAAAGGAACAGGACAAGGACTTCCGTATATATTCGAATTCGCTTCAACTGCAACCAACATATATTTTCTACTTTATAAAATCCTTTGGTGTGTACGGTCGATTTCGTCTTGGCTCAAATGTTTTCCCGACAATGTTCTATTTCGATTCCGAACAACCAACTATCTATAAGATAAATACAAAAGGTGACACTGTTGATGTCATTCTTGGTGATGATAAAGTTCAAATCACCCCCATGATGTACCCCTTAAGTCTTGAAGAAGGTATGGGTCTGAATCTTACTATCTTTAACACTAATACAAGCAATTTGTATCTCAAAACCGGTCTGGGATTTTCCCAAACCCTCAATTCAGATGTCTATGAACAGGACGTCACGCAAACTAATGTATTCAAAGAACTTGAATCCGTAAACCTGAGTGGTTTTGAAGGAAATGTTGGTGGTGACTTCCGTATCTCGAATAACATTAACTATGTTTTTGAGTTCTATACACTTTATCCTTTTGAAAAAAGCAGGGAGCAGGTTTTCCGGCTTGATAACACGCTCAGTTTCCGCATATCCAGTTATGTTTCTCTTGATTATACACTCACAGTAAAACAGGATGAGACCAAAACCTGGACGCAGGTGGATCATAATCTCTCGCTGGATCTGACGATCATCTCCTTCTGATATGAATTCCTTTGAATTCAAAGATAGAACACTCGTCTTAAATGACGAGCTCACCATAAATAACGCAGAAGCTTTTATAAAATTTGTTTCTGCAAATCTCTCTGACATAAGACAGAATACTAATTTTCACATCGATGCCGAATGTCTCAAGACAATAGACAGTGCAGGAGTTGCCGCCATCGATCAGGTCATAGAATCACTTAAGAAATTCTCAATCGAAACAAAAATAATTAATGCTTCAGAAAAAATTGAAAATTCACTCACTGTTTTTTCTTCGTTAGAATTAAGTGAAAAGGAATTCAGGAAACCACCAAAGCTTGGTTATATCGAAAATCTAGGTGATAAGATTTTCACCATTCTCAACAATATAAAATATTTCATTTACCTTGCTGCTGACATGTTTTTCTGGGGAGTTGCCGGTATCTTTTCCAAAAAGGGGCAACGCAAGGGAGAGTTCTTTGTTCAAAGCAACCTGATCGGCGTTAACGCACTTCCTATTGTTGGATTGATCTCTTTTCTGGTAGGATTCATTCTCTCACTTCAATCAGCCCAGCAGCTCAGGAGTTTCGGTGCAAATATTTTTGTCGTAGATCTTATCGCAATCTCCATGACCCGTGAGATGGGACCACTCATGACTGCGATCATCATTGCCGGTAGAAGCGGTTCGTCAATAGCTTCAGAAATTGCAACTATGAAGATATCTGAAGAGATCGATGCACTCAAAACAATGGGACTCAATCCCATTAAATACGTTGTCCTGCCAAAATTATATGCAATGACCATTTCAATGCCACTTCTCACTATTTTTGCAGACGTCATCGGAATTGCAGGAGGGTTCATAATTGGTATCACCTATCTCAAACTTAGTCCAACTGCCTTTGTGGACAGAATGGCAAATGTCATGGTACTGAAGGATATTATTACAAGTATTGTAAAAAGTTTTGTCTTTGCCTGGCTCATCACAATTGTTGGTGTTTTCTTCGGTCTGCGAGCAAAAGGTGGTGCAGGAGGGGTTGGACGATCAACGACTGCATCGGTGGTAACAGCGATCTTTATGGTCATTGTTGCAGACTCGATACTGGGTCTGCTATTCTACTAATCACAATGGAAAACATAATCGAAGTCAAAAAACTTATCACTGAGTATGATGAACGTCGTATATTGGATGGTATCACCCTTGACATCAAGGAGAATGAAGTTTTCATAATTCTCGGCGGAAGCGGCTGTGGTAAAACCACGCTCCTCAAACACATTATAGGACTACTCAAACCTGTCTCTGGTTCAATCAAGGTTTTTGGTAAAGAGATCACCACAATGGAAGATGAAGATTTAGATGAAATTCTCATGAAATGCGGAGTACTTTTCCAGAATGGAGCGCTTCTTAACTCTCTTTCGGTTGGTGAAAATGTAGCCATTCCTTTGGAGCAGCACTCAAACCTTGATAGAGAGCTTATCAATAGGATCATTGAGACCAAATTAAATCTTGTTGAACTTGCCAATGCAATGTACTTGTCACCTGCAGAGCTCTCTGGAGGTATGAAGAAGCGTGCAGCACTTGCCAGGGCTATTGCACTTGATCCTCAAATACTTTTTTGTGATGAACCCTCAACAGGTCTCGATCCAATAACATCAAAAGCGATTGATGATCTTTTGCTTCAGCTAAAGCATCAACTCAATATGACTATTGTGGTCGTTACACACGAGCTTGCCAGCATTCATAGAATTGCCGACAGGATCGTTTTTCTTGATCAAGGAAAAGCACTTTTTGTGGGCACTCTGAAAGAAGCTCTGAATTCTGATATTAAAGAAATTCAAGAGTTTTTCACTGTGGGCAGGTTTGAATAGTATGATCGGTACACTACACTTAACCCGAATCGGGTTTAGAAAAAATGTATTGAAGCATTCAGACTCTTTCAGTTTTTATTTCGATAATTGAGTTTATTTTAAAAAGGTTATGATTAGAAATATGTTAGACAATTATTCAAATATTTGGGAACCAATCCCAGTTAAATATAAAAAGATTTAACGGGACAAGTGAATCGGTTGAAAGTTCCTATCTTCTTATTAACCCTAAACTCGTTTGAGTTACAAAATTAATAAAATATTCACGGAGGTACAATGAAAAAATTACTCTTACTGATACTTAGTTTCATCTTTGTCGCAATGGCGCTCCATGCTGACGAACTTTCCCCGGTTGGTCGCTGGAAAACCATCGATGATGAAACAGGACAGGCAAAATCAATCGTTAATATCTGGATTGAAAACGGTGAAATGAAAGGTAAAGTCGTAGAACTTTTCCGCAAACCTGACGAAGAACAGAATCCGGTCTGTGCAAAGGGCTCAGGAGATCTAACAGGCAAACTCATCAAAGGTACAACCATCATGTGGGGACTTACCGAAGATAAGAATGGCTGGTGGGATGGCGGAAAGATCCTCGATCCTAAAAAAGGAAAGATCTACAATTGTAAGATACGTACGATTGAGGACGGAAGCAAATTGCAGGTGCGCGGTTACATCAAAGCTATTATCCGAATCGGCAGAAGCCAGATATGGGAACATGTACCCGAACCGGTTGAAGTAGAAAAATCAGAGGAAATTATCGAGGAAGGAAATAAGTAATACTTGATTAAACCCCCAAAATACCCCGCTAAGCAATAGTGGGGTTTTGCTTATCTATACTAATTATTATTTCCCGGGACACTGCGCTCTAATCGCAGAATCAATATTCTTACCTCCGTATGCTTTATCATAATGAGCACTGAATTCCGAAGCTAATTTTTTCGCTCGCTCAGCATAAGCATTCTTGTCTTTCCATGTATTGCGAGGATCGAGAATTTCAGAAGGTACTCCAAGACATTCAACCGGGACTGATAAATGGAATAAAGGATCATCTTTATATTTAACGTTTTTAAGTTCTCCGCTCAGAGCAGCATCAACGAGTCTTCTTGTGATATTTATATCCATACGCGAGCCAACACCAAAGGGTCCACCGCTCCAGCCGGTATTCACAAGATAAACCTGTGTGTTATGCTCTTTCATCTTTTCTCCCAGCATTGAAGCATAGACATCGGGATTTCTCGGCATAAAGGGCGCTCCAAAGAAACGTGAAAATGTAGAAACTGGTTCAACAATTCCTGTTTCCGTGCCCGCGAGTTTACTTGTATATCCCATCAGGAACCACAACATCGCCTGTTCGGGATTCAGCTTTGCAACAGGCGGGATCACAGCATTTGCATCGGCAGTAAGAAAAAGAATCGTGGATGGATGACCGGATTTTGAAGATTTTTTAATATTCGAGAGAAATGTAAGTGGATATGACCCACGGGAATTGGGAGTCAGGCGGTCATCATTGACATCAAAATGTCCATCCGGATACATCATACAGTTCTCAATAATTGCTCCGTGATCTAGATAATTAGAATCATGAAAGACAGCGTGAAAAATTTCGGGCTCTTTGTCAGCTCGTAGATTAATGAGTTTGGCATAACAACCATACTCAAAATTGGCAATTCCCTTTTCACACCATCCATGCTCATCATCTCCAAGAAGTGCACGCTTGGGATCAGCAGAAAGTGTTGTCTTGCCTGTGCCGGAAAGTCCAAGAAGAAGAGCAGAATCACCATTTTCTCCCTCATTAGCGGAACAGTGCAAAGGCAAAATTCCTTCTGCGGGGAGATAGTAATTCATAACAGTGAACATCAATTTTTTTACACTTCCGCCATAAGCAGAACCAAACACAACCCCGATCCGATTATCAAAATCCATTACGATTGCCATATTCGATGTCTTCCCATCAGGCAAGGTGCGAAGCCGTCCTTTGTATCGCTCCCTATCAAGCTTATCATAAGGAAGCACAAAGATCGTAAAACCATTATCCGCAAAAACACTCTCGGAAATATCCTCTGGAACCGGGCGGAACATATTGTCCGTAAACAGTGCAGTCAATGACTGATCGCAGATCGTCCTCACCGGCAATGCATAAGATACCTCTGCGCTTAGCACTCGGTTAGTAATGAATATTGTGTCTTTTTTTGAAAAAGTTTTAAGCGTGTCTTCCAGTATCATCTCAAAGGTTTCGGGATCAAGGGGGATATTATTAGGTGAATTCCAATCAATCCCAGCTTCGCTTTCCGGACGTCGCACGATCATTGTATCCTTGGGACTTCTTCCTGTAGATTCAATCGGTGTCCATGTGGTGCATGATCCGTTCGCAGAGATCACAGCTTCACCATTATCGATCGAACACCGGATCATCTCAGTGCGAGAAATATCTTCCAGTACATTATGATGACCATCGATCAGCTTTTCAAGCTTTGAAAAGAATTCCATGCTTGCTCCTTGGGATATAAATAACTTTGGTTTTCATTTGAAGGAATTGATTTTCTTGTCAATGATTTCACGCAATGTGTAGTGCAGCTATGCATCGAAAGGAATTGATCGAACTCGTTACTCACCACCTGGAGCATTACCCGGCTATGGAGATGCAGGATATGTACAAACTTATCTTTCAGAGTGTGATGGGGCCTACACATATTTTACAGAATGAAACACTGGCATATTTGTACCTGAAAAAGGAATTTGAATACAATTTTGAAGATTATGAGACGGAACTTTATGTTGATATTTCGCTGGATCATGAACTTGTAAGATTGAATATTCCAGTATATCGAAATCACGGAAATGCTGATTTACTTTTTGAAATGCTGCATGAAACTGCGAAGCAAATCACTCCTGACAAAAAAAGATTAATGCGCTGCTGGTTCGAATTAGGTTCATTGATCGAGAATAAGAATTTTAATAATTTTACTCCAAACCAATGGAAGGAATTGAATTTAATTCTGAACAAGAAGAATTTTTCACATCTTTCACATTCGGATACTTACAAAGAATTATACAAACCGTCTTATCGGATTGTATTGAAGGATCTTATAAATATAACGTAGTTCTCGACAGGGATAAATCCTCCTACCCCCTGATGTTTTTATATTAATTTATTCCCATCAGTAACAGATCTGGATTTCCGCCAGCTGGCGGATCGGGAATGACACGCTTTTTAAAAACATTGTCACTCTGAGCATACCTGAAGCACGGAGTGCAAAGGTATAGTCGAAGAGTCTATTCATTATAAATAGTACCTCTTATTCCGACAGGGATTAACCCATCTTTACCCCTGATGTAATTTCTACCAATCTATTTAAATTTGAAAAATCTGGATTCCCAATCGAGTTGGGAATGACAATGATGAATAGTATTCGCTCTTCCAATACTTGATTTCCGATAAAACTTGAAACAAGCCTACAAAACTTCCAAACTCCTGAAATGAATTTTCTTATGAAGGTGATGGCTGAGATAGGTTCGGAAAATCGTATTGATAGTCTTGATGTCCTGTTCGGTAATTTCAAATGATTCCAGATTATGAAGACTCTTGAGTGTCAGCAGCAATTTTTTTGTTGATTCGTTTATCTGGAAATGCTC
This sequence comes from Cloacimonetes bacterium SCGC AAA252-N17, assembly GCA_000404785.1. Taxonomy (GTDB): domain Bacteria; phylum Cloacimonadota; class Cloacimonadia; order JGIOTU-2; family JGIOTU-2; genus Celaenobacter; species Celaenobacter polaris. The sequence continues at coordinate 17,825 of ASNI01000031.1, read as the reverse complement.
GGTTGCAGCTCTCTTTCCGGCACAATTACTACAAATAAATCCATTGTGAACAAAAGATATGCCATGAAAGAGTTCACTGTTTTGAGTTCCACAAACCTGGCATTTAATAAACATGAGAGAAAAACCAAGAAAGCTTGCTGCACGGAGCAAAAATCTCCAAAAAACCAGAATATGATTATTTTTCACTCTTGGAAGATACTCATAAAATTGAGTGAGAAGTATATAAAATTTCTCATGATCATCTTCCTCGAACATAAGCTGAAGGTATAACTCTGCGGCAGCATGCGCAAGTGCAGTCATATTCAGATCGGAAGTAAGAAGATTATGATCATTGTTGAGCGAGATCTCTTTTAGCAAAGAAAGCGTAGTATCTTTTTTGTAAATAACGATCTCATAATTTCCAAGCTGCTGGATCAGTCCGTAGTATTTATTCTTGGGATTTCGAGTGCCTTTTGCTATTACTCCGATATGTCCAAACTCTTTAGAAAAAAACTGTATGATCTGACTGGTATTGCTGTATTCGGTAACTTTCAGAACAAAAGCTTCGCACTTCTCGATCCGCTGGCTCATCTCACGATTATTCGACTGTAACGCTCTTTGCAAGATTTCTCGGCTGGTCAACATCAAGCCCCCGCAGCACTGCAACATGATATGCAAAAAGCTGTAGCGGAATTACTGTCAGAAGTGGCGTAAGTGCAGGTAACGTTCTTGGAACAAAGATAATATCATCAGCGAGATCCTCCAAGCCATTACTGGGTTCATTCGCAATCGCTATGATCTTCCCTTTTCGGGCTTTCACCTCTTCCATATTGCTCAAGATCTTCCCGTACACAAAATCATCAGGGGCAACAACGATAACTGGCATATTTTCATCGATCAAAGCAATAGGACCATGTTTCATCTCAGCTGCAGGATATCCTTCTGCGTGAATGTAGGAAATCTCTTTAAGCTTCAGAGCACCCTCGAGAGCAACAGGATAGTTGATTCCCCTGCCAAGATAGAGTGCATTCGTGGAATTTTTGTACTTCTTTGCAATAACCCGAATTTCATCGTTCATATTAAGGATCTCACCGACCTTCTCAGGTATCGATTTTATCTCTTTTATATATTGAGCGCCATCCTGTGGTGATACAGTGCGCATTCTTCCGAGCAAGAGAGCAAGCAAGAAGAGTACTGTTATTTGAGAAGTAAAAGCTTTTGTGGATGCAACGCCGATCTCTGCTCCCGCATGGATGTATGAACCAAAATCAGTTTCACGGGCAATGGTGCTGCCCACTACATTTGTGATACCCATGACTTTTGCGCCGCGTGCCATTGCTTCTCTAAGGGCAGCAAGGGTATCTGCTGTTTCGCCTGACTGACTGATCACGATCACAAGAGTTTCATGACCTAAAATCGGGTTGCGGTATCTGAACTCAGACGCATATTCAACGCGCACAGGTATTTTTGCTATTTGCTCAATAATATACTGCCCGACCAGTCCCGCATGCCACGAGGTTCCGCAGGCAACAATGCAAATACTCTTGATGCTGTTCAGCTCATCTATGGAAAGGGAAATTCCTCCAAGTCGAGAGGTGTTATATATGTCCATAATTCTACCGCGGAAAGCATTGGCGATCGTAGTTGGTTGTTCGAAGATCTCTTTCTGCATAAAGAAATCATATTCGCCTTTATCGATCATCGAGATATCCCAATTGATCTTGATGATCTCGCGCTGCACCTCGTCATCTGCAATTGTTTTTATAGTGAAATCATTAGCTGATATCTCTACAGTTTCATCTTCCTGAAGATAGATAACATTCTTTGTATGTACGACCAATGCGGCAGCATCAGAAGCGATAAAATTCTGCCCTTCTCCCACACCGATAATGAGTGGACTTCCTCTGCGTGCAGCATAGAGTTTGTCCGGAATATCCAAATTAATGGCTGCGATACCGAGAGTTCCTTCAACCTGTTTGAGCATCATGCGCACAGAGTTATGCATGTCTTTGCATTGGACATAGAATTGCTCAATAAGATGAGCGATAACTTCGGTATCTGTATCACTTACGAAGGTATGCCCCTCTCGCTCCAATTTTTCTCGAAGGATTTTATAATTCTCAATAATCCCATTATGTACAACTGCGATCTTTCCAGTGCAATCAATATGCGGATGAGCATTGACGGTTGTCGGTTCGCCGTGTGTAGCCCAGCGCGTATGTGCAATACCCAAATGAGCTTCGAAATTCACTCCTTTTGGAATTGACTGCTCCAACTCAACGATCTTGCCCTCTTTTTTGTGAATAACAAGCTCATCATCCGAATTTATGATCGCAATTCCTGAGGAATCATACCCACGATATTCCAGACGTTTGATGCCTTCAATCACAATTGGAAGCGCCTGTTTATTTCCTATATAGCCAACTATTCCACACATGACTACTCCTTTCTAAAAATATGCGATGCGACTTGAATTCCCTTTTCCTCATTCACAGTTTGAAGAACAAAAAATCCAGCCACAAAGAAAAGTGCAATACTCAAGATAGCCCAGCGCTGACTGTGTAAGATCAGCACGAGTAAACCGTATAACAACGGTCCAATAATTGCAGCAGCCTTGCCGCTTACTGCATAAAATCCAAAGAACTCTGCATGTTTATCTTCAGGTGTAAGAAGTGAAAACAATGATCTGCTTGCAGACTGGCACGATCCGATCGCAATACCTGCCAGCAGCCCGACTCCATAAAACTGCGTCACATTGTTACAGAAAAAGGCCCAGACAACCACTGCGATCCAGATAAGCAATGTAATTGAAATTGTTCTTTTAGCTCCGATCCTGTCAACAATAAAACCAAAAATGATCGAGCCAATAAATGAAGTGATATTTGCAAGTACAAAATAGATAATAAGCTGCGAACCTGTCATGCCGAAGCGCTGCGCTCCGTATATCGCTGCAAACACTATAACAGTTTTGATGCCGTCATTATAAATAAAAAATGAGATCAAAAATCTGGAAAGCTCTTTCAAATCCTTAATATGAAGAAAAGAATTTTTTATGCGCTCGTACCCAACTTTGATATAGTTTATATTTTGAGACTGTTTTTTCGTTCTTGATTCTTTTAAAAAAACAAATATTGGAATTGCAAAAATCCCGAAGAATAAAGCGATCAAAGGGAAAACAAGAGGCACATTTGTTTCAATGAACAGATAGGAAAGGAGAAGAGCACTCAGCCCACCAATATAACCGATCCCCCATCCCAAACCAGATACCTTTCCAAGATTTTTCTTTGTTGTAATCTCCGGAAGAAAGGCATTATAAAAGACATTCCCGCCCTCATAACCGATATTTGCGATTATAAAAATCAGCATACCCCACATAACAGCACCAGCGTGGACAAAATATAATAATCCGGTAAAAAGCACGGAGGTGTAACAGAACACAAAAAGGAATTTCTTTTTTGAGCGTGTTTGATCTGCAATGGCTCCGAGAATCGGTGAAATAAGAGCAACAATAAGCATGGAAAGACTGACAGAAAGCCCCCAGAGCGAATCTCCAATTCCTTCTTTGCCAACTACAACGGACTTAAAATATACACTGTACACAACCGTTACAATGACCGTTGTGAACGAAGAATTGGCGAAGTCATAGCTGATCCAGCCGAGTATGTTCTTTTTCATTTTATTGCAATAAGATGTTTTTCATTTAAGTTAAAATCAATTACCATCAAGGTGTAAAAGTATTCTTTATTTTGATTTAAAAATACCGAACACCGATTGGAGATTTCAGATTTTTCACACTTCGCAAATCCTAAATCGTTGATTATTATTCGATATCCCATAAAACTAAATGTTACAACCAAAACAAAAAACCCCTTCATGAAAAAGGGCTCAAAAAAGTTGATATTTACTTATCCTGCTGCAACTGCTCAATATATTCCAACTGTTGTTTTGCTTTGTAGTAGTTCGGTGAGGTTGTAAATTTCTTCACAATGAGAGAGTAATATTCCTTTGCTTTTTCATACTCATCGGTCGCAAAATAATGCTCTGCGATCTTAAATGCGATCTGGGGAACATTATAGGAGTTGGAAAATTTTTTTATCCAGCGGGCAAGATACTCGTAGTATGCTTCATCACCCTCACTCAGTCTTGTGCATTCTGCAAGCCCCATCCAGGCAGCTTCCTTAAGCAAAGGATCATGAAGTCTGGATTTTGCTTTTTTGAAATACATCTCAGCCAGTTCTACGTCGGGTTCACTCTTCTCGATATTGATCTTTCCAAGATAGAGATATGATAATCCGCTATATTTTGAGGGTCCGTACTCATCGAGCACTGCAGAGAATGCAGCTTCAGCTTTATCCATCTGATCATCTTCATAGAGTGCAAGCGCATTGTCGAACTGCCTTAATGCCAGAATGTTGACTTTTCCGGAACGGGATGTTGTTGCGACGATCACAATAATGACCACAATGAGCGCTGCTGCACCAAAAGCAACCTTTTTCCAGTGATTTTGGACAAATTCTGAGAAGAGAAGCGCAGTTGTCACAAACTTATCTTCTTTTATTTCATGGTGTTTATGCCGTTTGATTTTCTTTGCCATATAAACTTTCCTTCATGATTTTCAATAGGACACTTATTTCAATGCTGATTTTATTTGTCAAAGGATAAATATCCAATTTTTTATAATCGTGTTCGTGGTTTTTTGTTCCATGAAAAGAGATGCAGTTTTCCTCCGATTCCTACGATCGTTATATATAGAGGTTGCAAAATTGCCCATAATGGAAACATGGAGAGAGATTTCCTGGGTAATTTAAAACGCGTGATACCTCTTTGCATAATAAAATATTCACCTATTATTTTCAGCACCCATGCCCCGGCAGCATAAAGAGGTATAAAAAAAAGCCCAACGATGATAAGTACATTTAGTAAAAAAACATCTGTAAGATAAAGATAAAATTCAATATTCAGGGAAATTTGAGATCTTTCATTGGAAGCCCATCGTGTGCGCTGATTAAGAAAATTACTCAATTTCCTTTCTGATTTTGTGAGCGACTGTGTCTCTTTGCCAAATGCGAAGCGTATTTCATACCCTGCATTTTGAATGAGTTGCATAAGAAGGACGTCATCTCCCGAAATATGTCTTTTTATGGTTTCATAACCCTGAACTTTATTAAAAGCTTCTCTTGTGAACCCTATATTCTGTCCGCTGCAGGAAAATGCTTTACCTGCTCCAAGTGCTCCTGCGGAAGCAAAAAAAAGTCCGATAGTATCCACATATTCATACTTCTGGAATAAAGTCGCTTCTTTCCAATTCGGGATAAACGGAATAGACAAACCTGCAACCATTCCCACTCCTCTTCCAAAATATCGCACCATGCCGGAAATCCATTGATATGTAACAACACAATCTGCATCAGTAGTGAGAATGATCTCGCCTATGCTTTTTTGTACTGCCTGAGTAAGAGCATTTTTTTTGCGTGAAACCACATCGTCGAAAATATTTATAGGAAGCAAAATTAAATTATTACTTTTTTTTTGAAAATCCTGAACTATACTTGCAGTATTATCGTCGGAATTGTCATCTACAATGATGATCTCATACTTATCTTCAGGATAATCCTGATTGATGAGAGAAGTGAGGAGTTGAGGAATTGTGCTTTCTTCATTTCGTGCTGCCACAATCACGGAGACAAAGGGTTTGGCATTCATTGCTGCAGTATATTTCCGTCCCATTCCTCTGTAAAATATTCCAAGATAAATGAGATAATAGAGAAGAAGGACGCCTAAAAAAATTATAAGAATGATCATTCGGTTCGGTGTGATCTAATACTTTTCTTGTACCGCATAGTCCGATAATATTCATCCATATCTATATAGAGAGTATCTATGCTCAAATCCTGATAACCAATTGGCTCAAAGTTATAACCCAGACTATCGGAAAGAATTGTCGGTTCGGTTCCTCTGATAAAGACCTCATCAGTAATTTCTTTTTCGAAGGGCTGGGCAAGCAATCCGGTCTTTTCTGAGATCGTAACATGAATGATATTATCCGGCTCGTGAAACTCAAAAAGCTTTTTGTTCACTATCGCTTCTCCGGTCGAATCTTTGGGTGAGCTATTATACACCGCTCTCTTCATAATATAGGGCCAGGGGGGCACCGCAACATATGCACCTGCCTGCCCTTTTCCAAGTGTGATATTATCATCAAATCCAACCCAGATACCGAGTACAAGTTGAGTAGTATAGGCAATGCACCAGGCATCCTGGTAATTATCGGTTGTACCGGTTTTCCCCGCAGCAGGTAAATAAAATCCGCGCCAGCGAATCCCACCGGCAGTCCCTCCATCAACAACAGATTGCATCAAATTTGTCATAAGATAGGCGATCTCTTCGCTTATGACCTGCAAGGAATGAGGAAGGTGTTCTTCAAGCATTTTTCCTGTTTCATCATCAATTCTTTTGATGTAGATGGGATCAACCCGCTTGCCACCATTTGCAAATGGGCAGTAGGCAGAAATAAGTTCAGCCGGATAAACCTCTGCAGAACCAAGTGAGAGTGCGGGGAATGGATATAAGGGGCTGTCAATGCCGAGACGTTCCGCATATTTTATCACTTCATAAGGAGTCAGATGCATGAATATCTTTATCACCGGAATATTCCTGGAATGCTTGAGCGCGATGCGGAGCCGAGTCAAACCGTAGAATTTGTCAGCGTAGTTCGGTGGTTTCCAATGTGTCGTATCATTCTGCAGAAATACAAGCGGAAGGTCATTTATCATAGTAGCAGCGGTGTAACCATTTGCCATTGCAGCAGTATAAATAAAAGGTTTGAATGCTGAGCCGGGTTGCCTCCGTGCCTGCTGCATCCGATTGAATTTGCTATGATTGAAATTTCTGCCGCCGATCATTGCACGAACATATCCCGTATTTGGCTCTATCGCAAATACACCGCCCTGCACATATTTCGTATCAATATCAAAAGTGTCGGCAGGGAATTCCTCATATTTCACATCGTAATTCATTTTATTTTCAAATTCAGCCAGATGATTGTTAAGAACCGAATCAGCAAAGTTGGTCAAATCCAGATCAAGGGTTGTATAAACCTGCAAGCCACCATTATACAGGATAGAAGTGCCGTATTTTTGCTCGATATATTTTCGCACATATTCAAAGAAATAGTCAGCAGGATCCTTTGCTTTTTTCCGTGTTTTGATCTCCACCGTGTCGTAATATGCCTTGTAATATGCGGTATCATCTATGTAGCCCAACTCATACATTTGTGCGAGGACAAATTTACTTCGACGAACGACCTCGTCATAATTAAGGCGCGGGTTAAGATATGAAGGCGCTTGTGGAATTCTTGCAAGAAGCACACATTCCGCCAGCGTGAGGTCTTTTGAGGACTTCCCAAAATAGTTTTGAGCTGCTGATTCCACACCATAATTGCCGCCGCCAAGATAAGTTTTATTGAGATACATCTCGAGGATTTGATCCTTGGAAAAGGTTCGCTCGATCTTGAAGCTGAGAAGCGCCTCTCTGATCTTCCTATCCATGGACTGCTCGAGGGTTAAGAACATATCCCGTGCAAGCTGCTGTGTAATGGTGCTCGCTCCCTGGCGTATCCTGCCTGTGGTAAAGTTCGCAAGAACTGCACGGGCAATGGATGTAAAATCGATTCCCATATGATCATAGAAATTTTCATCTTCCATTGCGATAAAGGCATTGATAAGTGTGTCTGAGATTTCGGACAATGGCACGCTTCTTCGATGTTCACTGGCAAATATTTTCACAAGATTACCATCTTTATCAAACACTTTAGTGCCATTCATAAGCTCGTATTCTTCAAGCTGTGATACAGGAGGAAGCTCAAGACTGTAATGATAGAGCAAACCGGCAACAAGTCCTGTAAAGAATAAGCACACACAGGTCACAATGAATAAAATCTTCCAAAAATTTACTTTTTTCATACGTTACATTTTTTCGCAGGATTCCATTGAACTGTCAAAACTTAGTTGAATAATATTTATAGTACTTTGATAGTGTCAATATATTTCAGGACGGAGCATGCATACCCCCAAAAATATTTAGAATCATGACACTTCAGACTTTTATTACGGAATAATACTAATGCGAATAGAAAGAAATAGGATATAAACATAATAGCTAAAAGCATTGTCACACTGATCCGCCTATAATTGTGCCATATGGCACTATCAGCTGGCGGATGAAGGGTGACAACAGCAAAGGTTGATAAAAACAACAGATTCTCTAAAAGTAATTTACCCCCATAATTTTCCCATGTATACGCACATATTTCTTGCACGGTTGAAATCGTATTTTCTTCTCAAAATTTCTTTTTGGATCCATAATGTAACCTTACAAAAATCATCTCTTACATAGAATATTTCTGTCAAATTTTTTCTTCTATAGCTTACCTCACGAGCACCAATTTCTTTATTAACTGCTTTTCTCCGTTTTGGAGAGTGCAGAAATACACACCGCTTTTCACTTCTTTACCACTTTCATCTCTACCATCCCAGGTAACAGAGACGGGGAGATCGGGAGAGGGAACGACAAGGAGAAATTTTCTCAACAGTTGTCCTTTGATATTATAAATCTTAATTTGTGATAATTCGCTTGCCACGACGGAACGAAGTGAAGTCGGGTGATTAAATTTTATAGATATGGTTGTTGATGATGAGAAGGGGTTGGGGCTGCAGGTAAGGATGGTTGAATTTTGTACCGGTTCTTCATCGACTGCGACACCCTGCCATTCATAACAACCCATATCTATTATACCATTGTAAATTCTGGGATCTCCATTTAAGTCATATTGAGGAAGATGAAGACCTGTAGTATCGGGTATCCCTGCATCAATGCATGGTGAGCCAGAAGTTATTTGAAAATTTCCATCATCAGGATTTAGAAATAGAGGATCCGCATCGATATTTCCTTCTCCTGTCCATCCGCCCTGAATATCCGAATAGGTTGCAATAACAGAGCTTGAAGGTATTTCTTGAGGAGAGTTATCCCAATGAATGCAATTCAATAAACCAATATCGCTGCCGTAAATTCCTCCTCCTGAAGTAGCGGTATTATTAGCAATGGTAAGGTTAGTACAATTCATACTGGAGTTATCATAGCAGGATAATCCGCCACCGGATTCAGAAATATTATTGTAAATAAGCCCGTTAATTACGGAAAGGGTTGAATAATCATCACATGAAATACCTCCGCCTCTGCCGTATTCTGCAGTATTTCCATTAATAGTAACATTACGCATGGTTGAATTGGAATCCCAGTATAATATACCACCGCCAAGAGCATCTGCATAATTGTCCTTAAGGTTAACATGAGCAATATCCATACTGGAATGTGAACAATAAATCCCACCGCCAAACGTGCTGTTTCCGTTCATAATGGTTAGATTTTTAACAGTAAAATTGTAGTCTTTCCAACATTGAAGAATACCCCTCACGTTATCACCATTAAAAATAGTAGATTGCTCATTCTCACCATTTATAGAAACATAACTCCTGCAATTTAAAGGGAATTTTTCATCTGTCTCTGAAAAGGAGTATACTCCATTTGCACAATGGATCGTATGTGGATTAATCTCATTAGGAACAATTTTTACAAAAGCATAAGCTATTGTTTTTAAAGGATCATCCGGTGTCAAACCGCTATTATTATCGAAACCGGCAGGGCTGACATAAAGATCATGATTAACCGGTTCCACTTTTGCGTTAATGACATCAAAGTTAAAATAATCGAAGGGATATGCAAAATATACATCCGGCTGAAGGACTGTAAAAGTATCTATTATTACATCCATAACCGGGCAATTATAATTGAAATAAAATTCATTTGCCCAACCTCCGTAGTTTAAGAAGATATTACATAAGTTTTCAGTATCAAAAAGAACTGTTGCATTGTCACAGGTTATGCCGCCGCAATACTTGCCCCTATTGTCGGTAATAGTAACATTGGATAGATATGGACTACAGTTATATAAATATAATGCACCCCCGTTACCCGCATAATTTTTATACAAATCTATATTAAATAAATCAGGACTCGATTCGTTGCAATAAATCCCACCTCCAAATGTTGCACTATTGTTGCTGATAGTAACATTTGATAAGCTTAGCAAAGAATCTTCCTCGGAATATATCCCGCCACCACCATACCCGGAGTTTTGATCTATAAGAATATTAATTAAACTCGATGTGGACTTATAAGAACAAAAGCCGCCTCCCAAACTATAACCATTAATATAATATGCTGTATTTGCACTGATAATAGTGTTATATAAATTTAAACTTGAATGTGAGGAGTAAATTCCGCAGCCAAACTCTCCAGTATTACCGGTAATTTCCACATTACTCAAAATCGAATTGGCATATTCATAATAAATTCCTCCTCCATAACAACCCTCTGCATTATTGAAACTGATCGTTGCATTTGTTATCTTTAGTGTGGAACGACTACAGAAAATTCCTCCTCCCAAAGAAAAATTTCTTCCTTCATCCAGACAATCTTCCAACAGGGATAACGCCTCATTTAGCTTATTATTGACAGGCATAAAACAGGTATCGTTCAAAGGATTATCGATTTTGGAATAATTACTTGCAGGTTTTAAAATTTCCTTATTCTTATTATTTTTTATATCTTGAGAAACATACCCCTTATCGGAAGATGTACCATTTTCTGTAATGGTCATATTATTTAAATCGAGGATTGATTCGTAGCAATAAATTCCGCTGCCCACGGGAGAATTTCCATTCTTAACAGTCATATTTTCCATCGTAACAACAGTATCATATCTGCAAAATACAACACCATACTTTTCTTCTCCATCGAGAATAGTATAATCTTCATCTTCCCCGTGGATGAAAACATAACTTCTACAATTTAAAGGAAACACCTCTCCCGTCTCAGAAAACGAGTATAGTCCATTTGCACAATGGATCGTGTGTGGGTCTTGCTCATTAGGGGCAATTTTTACTAATGCATAAGAAATAGTTCGGAGCGGATCATCGGGTGATAATCCACTGTTGTCATTCGAGCCATAGGGGCTCACATAAAGGTCTTGCTCTATCGGCTCTATCTTTCCATTAAGAATGTCAAAAGTGAAATTATCAATAGGGGAAGCAAAATGATTGTCAGGTGCGAATACAGTAAAAGTATCCACAATTACATTAACGGTGGAGCATTGAAATGCATATAGGTCATTCCCGTGATTTGCATAATTCATGAAGATATTACATCGATTTTCAGAATTAAAAACAGGATAAGAGTCGATCAAATAAATACCGCCACCACCCAAATGTGCTGAATTTCCATATAATGTAACACCCATTAATTTAGGGCTGGAATTATCACAAGAAATACCACCACCATAATCGGCAGCGCTATTGTGTGTTATTAATGAATTCTTTATCAAAATATCTGATGAATTTTTTAAATAGAGCGCACCACCATTATTGCTTGAATTGCCATACTCGAATTTACAATATACAATTTTCGAACTATCTTGCCCGTTAGTGTTTGTATCATAGAATCTCAATCCCTTCCATCCGGACAGGGTGTCCTGTGCGGTAAATAAGATCGAATTCCCTTCTGTTCCTATCGCCAGTAATCTGCCGAAAATATCACATTCATAATGACCTGAGAAAAGAACCTCGACTCCGGATTCGATAAGGAGAGAATCACCCAGTTGTATTTGGATATTTCCGTCAATAATATAAGGACTGAAATTTGCTATCCATACACCGCTTACATCACCGCCGGGTATGTGAAACCCCGAACCATAGGCACTTATATAGTCTGTCTTTGTCTCTGTACTGATCCCATTATTTTCAGTAATTACTCTTAATGAAACTGTATATATTCCGAGACTGTCATATGTATGGATCGGATTTTGTTCATCAGAAAAAGTGCTGTCGCCAAAATTCCAGTACCAGCTTGCAATATCGCTATTCCCGGGATAAGAAGTGTCTGTGAAATGAACAGTTAAAGGAGCATTTCCTGCCGTAACATCTGCACAGAAATCAGCAGTTGGAGGAATAACATTATTCTGATGAAAATAATATGCACCCATATCAATAATTGTTCCGTCGGGATCCGGAACGGAAGCTGGATTTCCCGCATCTATGCAGGGAGAATATTCCGTGAGATGAAAATCACCATGAGCCGGATCTTCAAAAAGCGGGTCTTCATTGATATTACCTTCACCCGTCCATCCATCCATAATATCCGAGTAGGTTATTGTTATTGTACTACCGTAAACCAAATAAAATTCTTCTACCTGATTATTCCACACAATGCAGTTCATCAGAACCGGGCTTGAATCGTGGCGGCAACCTATTCCACCACCGTGGTTAGCAAAATTTTCACTGATAGTCACATTAGATAAGTTAGGACAGGAAGTATCATTGCAGTAAATTCCTCCACCACAGTTGGCAGTATTTCCACAAATAGTTACATTGGCTAAGATTGGACTGGAAGTTTGAAAATAAATTCCTCCACCGTAGTATGAGTTATTATTATTAATAATAACTCTATCTAAAATCGGACTGGAATGATAACAATAAATGCCACCACCTGCATTGAGATAAGTAGAATCAGTTGAATTTTCATTGATAATTACATCCTGCAAAATTGGATTGGAATAATCACAGTAAATACCTCCTCCATTACGGGCAGCATAATTTCTGCTTATGGTAACATTTACTAAATATGGATAGGATTCTTGTAAATAAATTCCACCTCCCATATATGAAGAGGTGTTTGAACTTACCGTTGTATAACTTATAGCAGGGCTCGAGTAATAGCAATATATCCCTCCGCCTTTGCCATAATCATCTGCTCTATTGTTTCTAATTAAGCAATTCTTAATCAAAATATCAGATGATCTTTCACAATAGATTGCTCCACCGAACCGATCATCACCTATAGCTTTGCCATATTCAAATTTGCAATGCACAATTTTTGAACTATCTTGCTCGTTAGTATCTATGTCGTAAAATCTCAAGCCATGCCAGCCACCCGCAGTTGTATCTGGGTTTGAAAATCCAGTGGTATCGACAATAGTAAAATTAATCGTATCTAATTCAGTTCCCTCTGCTAATAATGTCCCATAAATATTAAACTTGTAATGTCCAGAAAAAACTACCTGAATCCCAGGTTCTATTATAAGAGTGCTGTCCACGGGAATCTCTATCTCTCCGTTAATAATATACGGACTATTACCGGTCTTCCATGTCCCCGATACGCTTCCACCTGCAATATGTGTATCTGCAAAAGAGAGTGAGGTTAAGAGTATGGTATATATTAAAAGAAATATTATTTCTTTCACGAGTTTATTTATATAAAAGTTTTTTTTCATTTTTCCTCTTATTATATCGGTTGCTATAAATGCGATTAAAGATACATGACGGTAAATGTAATGATACCTTTTGTGTTATTATATCCATGTTATAATAAAACTTTGGAGGAGGTAAATATCACCTCCTCCTTTTTTTGCTATCTTAACAAACTAATCTTCCTTGCTGTCTTTTCATTACCACGACAAATCCGCATAAGATATACTCCGGAAGCAACATTTCTATTATTCATATCAGTTCCATTCCAGACAAGAGTATGACGACCTTTACTCAATGCTTCATCAAGTAATGTCTGAACTAACTGTCCTCTGATATTGTATATCTTTACAGATGTATTGGCATAGGCATCGTCCTTTATAGTAAACGATATAGTAGGATTATGAAAATCCACAATATTCAGATTGAAAACACCGTATAACATTGGGTTTTGTTCACCACCACCACCATTTTGACCATACAATATACTCCGAATTGATGATTCTCCACAAACCTGATCAGCCCAACTTGCATTATAATTAGGATTGGCAGGTGTTTGCTGCAACATTATTTTGTATTTAGCTGTTCCTTCAATTCCAAAAGTGCCACCTGGTTCAGGGTCTGGATCGGGTGATTCTAAGGTTAGATCTTCATAAGTATAATCTGTTGGAGAAATTGTCGCGATAACATTCCAATTTTCAATAGGATTCCCCATTATATTGTATTTCCTTCTTTTTATTACAGTCTCAAAGTAATTATGCAATCCATTGTAATAAAAGAATAAACTATATCTGGTGGACCATTCCAATAGTGGATGGCAATCATCAGATGACTCAATGGTAAACTCTATTGAGGTTAAATTTGCATAATTGGGGGCGTACTCAAAGTTGAATATTCGATCACCGAAATATGCTTCATCACCTTCATTATCAATCATCTCAAAATCACCTAAATATTCTACAGTGTTTGAACAATCCTGAAAAAAGGGATGTGGGTTATAGTAAGGATGATAAGTTTCCTGGAAATAGATATGTTCAATTAGGTCATCTGTATTAAATGGAGGGTAAATCGTAACAATATCATTAATTGTTCCCTGAAAATCCATTTGAAAATTAGGATGAAACCAATTTATGTCAAATTTCGCATCAGCCCAGGCATATCCGGTAAAATCAAAGTATGAACCACTTTCATAAGTCATCAGAGGATTGAAAGTCACATTATCGCCTTTATTCTCAAAATATTCATTAAATGGTAGTGAGACCATAAAATCACGCTCATAAATAAATTTGTGTGTAGCAGTAAGAACTGGATCACTAACGATAACCCCAGCATTCCAAATCGAAGCATAGAGGGTGTACTCAATACCTTCTTCTAAATCCACCCATACCCTATAGGTCTGTGGAATTCCATTCTCCCATTCGTCCGGATAATAGTTTATAGCGAAGTGGGGAAGTATTCCCTCAATACCAAAATTTATAAGAACGTGAGGTCCTATATCAATATTATAGACGAAGTCAAAAGCTATTTGGTATTTCCCATAACCTGGGGCTACAAAAACTACGGTTGTATCACTCCAACCTCCAGAGGGTGCCTCTATCATATCTACGGTTACTACCACATTATTTACTTCTTGACCTGCAAATAGAATAGTGCAAATTGCTATACATATTATTGTTATAAAACTAATTTTCATAGTCATCATTTCTCCTAATTTTTTATTTACTCCAGTACAGTGTCCTTCTTATACCCTGGAGTAGTAGCAACGATATAAGAAGTAATTTCCCCAACTCCATATCCTGCTCTCAGCTTCCGCTCCTTGAATTATAGAAGAGAAGGTTAAAAGGAATAACCTGCCTGCTTAGGGAAATTCACAGACAGGTGCAAGCTATGTGAATTTATTTTTGCATATAAAATTTTGGGAATGTAATTGAGTATCTATGCTTTTATAATTCTTGTGTGTTCTTTCATAACTACCAATAGGGCGGTAGGTTGTGCAATAGGAGGGGGGTAAGCTAATAGTGTATCTTAATAGATTCCAGAATACATTTTTATTTTTCATAATAAACCTTTGACAAAATAAAATAATTAAAATAATTTCTGTCAAATTTTTAATGCGCTATTTTTTATCGTATCTTAACCGCTTTCCCTACAAATCCATTTTCATCCCCTATCTTATACAAATACACACCAGTGCCCACTTCTTTTCCTGTTTCATCCCTTCCGTCCCAAACAATCCCATTATTTCATAATTTTTCACTAATAACTCTTATCATTATACTTTTCAACTGTCAAAACTTAGTCGAATATTTTTATATAAAATTATTACCAAAATTCCTGTTATCAAGCCGCTTACCAATCCAATAAGCAGAATAATCGGAAATAGAGCAAAAATTCTCGAAGAATGAATGAAAAGAAAATAACCAAGCACAAGCTGGGTGAGCAGATGTGAAAGAGCACCTGCAATGCTCACTCCAATCAGACTGAAAGAAATTCTGCTTTTATAAAAAGCCCACATGACAGCGAGAGAAACGATGCTGCTTACCAGAGAGAAAAGAACAAGCGGAGTAAAGAGCAGTCCTGAAAAAAGATTTCCTATAATAACCTTCGTCAGGGTTACAACTAGTGCAGAAGTAAAATCGATATGTACAAGAATAAGCAAGATGAACACATTCGCCAGCCCTATCCGCATAAAAGGCAGAGGTTTTGGAATAATACTTTCAACAACGAAGAGCAGCACAGCCATGATCGAATATGCAGCAAGGATGAGTATCTTTTCAGTTGATGTTTTCATGCGTTATCTTGTTATGTAATCGAGATCAGACTTTTTTTGAAGATAAATGATCGTTTTTGTTCGGCAGGCACACGATCACGTCATTGCCGTAGCGGATCCAACCATGCTTTACGCATATTTTTTGAGGGCAGTCTGAATCTTTCACACGGATCCTGCGGTCTTTTACTTCGATCATCATACCGTTTTCCAATGAAATCATTTGATCTTTATTCAATGAAATATTCTCAGTTTGTCCATTGTATTCAATAATTGCATATTCGCTTTCTGCACCATTTTTATAAACAAAGATAGACGAGACGATAATTGCAACGATCACAAAGACGATCAGTATTCCGTCAGCAAGAGTGAAATGTGATAGTATTTCGCATCTATTCAAAAAGGTGGACTCCTTTGATCTTATGTCCGCATTTCTCGCAGGAATTATGCTCAGTAATATGTGAGATTGAAGTGTAAAATCCTGAGCGTTTTATCAGCAACTCATTACAATTTGGGCAGTGTGTGTCATGAGTATTCGGTAAATTTATATTTCCAACATAAACATAGGAAAGCTTCTTTTTCCCGATCTCATACGCCATTTCCAGAGTTTCAACTTTTGTGGGAGGTTTCTTCATTTTATATACAGGGAAATATCGTGAGAAATGCAGAGGAATATCTTTATTAACA
Organism: Cloacimonetes bacterium SCGC AAA252-N17; assembly: GCA_000404785.1. Lineage (GTDB taxonomy): Bacteria > Cloacimonadota > Cloacimonadia > JGIOTU-2 > JGIOTU-2 > Celaenobacter > Celaenobacter polaris. Next base: position 1,034 of record ASNI01000031.1, on the reverse strand, counting down.
TCGGCTATGAAGGCAACCAGCTCTTCAATTTCCTTTCTTGAATCATTCAAATCTGTGATGATCAGGTTCGTGACTTCTACATGCGTGTGTTTCGCAGCGATTTTGATGGTATTCTTCACCGGTTCTAATCGTCCTGAACAATAGGTTATGTAAAAATCATTATTGAATGCCTTGAGATCAACATTCATCGCATCGACGTATGGAAGTAATTGTTTCAAAGGTTCGGGATTTATGAAACCATTCGTCACCAGCACAACTTTGAGATCATGAGCGCGTAATATCTTTGCGGTATCCAGAATATATTCGTACCAGATGAGCGGTTCCGTATAGGTATAGGCAACGCCGATCGAGTTATATTTTTTGCATAATGTGATCAGATCTCCCATACTAAGAGCACTTGTCGGGGCTTTCTGCTGCGAGATTGTATAATTCTGACAAAAATCGCAGGTGAGATTACATCCGTTTGGTCCGATTGAGAGAATTTCCTTTCCCGGATAGAAATGATATAGAGGTTTTTTCTCGATAGGATCGATTGCTACGGAGATCGTTTCACCGTAATTTTCTGCATAGAGTATGCCCTTTTCATTCTTTCTGCCAAAGCACATTCCCCTTTTCCCATCCTCGATCTCACACATCTGAGGACAGAGCCGGCACTGAACCGAGCCGTTATTAAGCTTTTTATAAAACATTGCTTCTTTCATGTTCACCTCGCTCATGAATTAAAGAAAACGCTGGATCATTTGCAAGTTTTTTTCAAGAGCATCCCCGTTCTGCTCAATAACCTTCTTTGCTTTCATTCCCATTTCAATTATTTTTTGAGGATTTTCATACAAATCAAGAATTGCACCTGGCAAATGCTCCCTGTCCACTATTTGAATAGCTCCCGCAGAACTCAGTGCAGCAACAGAATCCTTACAGCTCGAATAATAGGGTCCCATAATGATCGGCTTGGAAAAATACGCAGGTTCGAGTGGATTGTGACCGGAAAAATCATAAAAGCTTCCTCCAACCAAAACAACATCAGAAACCGCATA
>ASNI01000030.1 GCA_000404785.1 Cloacimonetes bacterium SCGC AAA252-N17 | reverse complement strand
TTGAACCTACCAAATTAAATAAATCAATCAATGAGCTATAGCATTCGCATCATTAAATTTATTATTTTATCTTCATTATTGTTAATGTTGTTTTCAGCTACCAAAGTTCTTGGGCACCCACACGTTTTTATAGATAAAAAAACAAACTGTATATTTGACGATAATGGTTTTAAGGGATTTTGGGTTGAGTGGGTATTCGGTGATATGTATAAGCCATCCAGACCGGGCAAACACGATCTTTATTTTTTTTCGTTGTGATTTCCTTCTTAAATAGCATAAGGTCCCGGGATCAATCTCCAACCCCAGATATATTCCAGGACGCTCCAGGCAGTTAAAAGCCCGAAATTTGACCAGAACATAATAGAATTGATTTCCTTACCTTTTCCTGCTTTATAAATAGAAAGTCCTGTTAAAATTACGAAAACTGCGAACATTATGTAGGTTGTGAAATGAGTTCGGGAAAGCACTTCATATTGCAAGATCATAATGTAATGCATAGACCAGATGAGCAGGAAACTGGAAAGGGAGAATTGAACAGGAACAGGTAAATGCTTTCTTAAATTCAGGAATAGAAAGATCATTAAAACCAGGACTGGCAGGAAATTCCAATGTGCAATTTCTATAGTTGCGTTTTTAATGAATAGATCAGCATTTTCCAGAAATTCACCGAAAAATCCCCAAAGAAAAATTCCGCTGATGATCGCCAGAAGATTGCTCCAAAATTTGTTTATTATCATTTTGGGGGAAATGATAAAGAGATAGATTCCCAACTCAAGCAAGAACAAACCTGCAAAGAGATAAGGGATCTTACCTGTCCGGCTGGTGATTACCAAAAGCATATAGGTAATACCGAAGAAAAAGAGTGTGAGCGAAACTGTATTAAGTGCGATCTTTTTTGTGTTATTCATTTTAAAACATGCCAATTTTATTTAAAAATAACTTTTCAATATAATTGATAACCATCAATACAATATCAAAAATATATAACTGCCTTACTTTATTTTCATTAAGGAATCTGGAATTATACATTTAAAATCATCAAACTCAAGGTACTTGTATATTTGTTTAAACGAATCCAATGTTTTGTTGATACTTTCAGTAAAAACATTCGATGTAATAGTAGCACCGGATACTAAGTAAGAAGGTCTTTCATCAGTTTCAATATTTTGTTTAGAAAGTACGGAAAAAATTTTGGATTTGAGAATGTTCTGCACATAGGGCTTTGTGTCATCAGAAAGAACAAATATTATTGTTTCGATATTTCCATCCTGATCTAAAATTATTAAAAGATTACTGTAGCCCTTATATCCTTTAAAAGACGTATAGTCAGAAGTGGATAACGCAATATGCACCGTTGAATCAGAGGTTGCCACGGCAAATCTGCCAACGGTTGAATTAATGATTTTTATTTCATTTTCCGGAAAAAGCTCTCGGATTTCAGTGATGAATTCCTTGTCATTCATCCTAGCAGATTCAAGGGTGTTATGAGACTTTTTTGCATTTAATCCCAGAGAATTAAAAAATAAAAATGTTATAAGTAATAAAATTATTTTTTTCATAACAAATCCTAAGAAGGGGTTGATATTTTATTAATAGAAGGTGTACATTAGTCCGATTTTCAAAGTGTAATCCGGGACTGTGTTATTTTTGAAGGAATAGGGAATACCGAAATGACAAAATATTTTTCTCTTTTCATAATCCAGACCGTAGGGTCTTATTTCTAATGAAAGAGCCGCTTTATGGATATAAAACATTTCTTCGAACCACGTGTTATTTTGCCATGTTTTTTCTTTCTTTAGATTTGTCCAGCCACTTACTCCAGCGCCCAATCCAATTACCGGGTGAATATCATATTCAAACTTGAACATGTAATTAATTCTGTCAGCAAGTTCGACGCCCGATTTTCCATATGCGGGTTTTACCTGAGTGTTTTCAACTTTCTTTGCTTGTCCGCGATACCAATAGAGAAGATGTCCGGCAAAATCGAGAGGTCCAATCCCACCATGAGTCAGAAAACCTGATTTCAATTCATCAGCACCATTTGAAACGGACTTTGTTATAAGATCTTCATCTTTACAGAGAGGAATCTTATAACCTGCTCCAAAACTTAGTTTCATATAGGTGAAAGGTTTCAGTTCGGCAGCATCGAGGAATATGTACTTTGCACTCAACCACAATCCCGTGAGCGCAGACTCGTCAGTTTTGGTTAATTGGCTGTTTTCCAGCTTTTCTGTCTTAACATTGGTGAATTTTGCAAGAATACCAATGTCCATCTTTGTGGTGAGTCCGTATCCAATCCTGATCCCCAACTCTGTTTTCGTTTTCTTTTGTAATCCGGTGCCAGTAGCGATATCAACCATTTCACCTGTTGAGAAATCAAATTTCCGAGATGCATCAGTATAAGAAACATCTATCCGAGGCCAAATCGTTCCTTTCATAATACCCTTAGGGCAACCTAACACATCTTCAGCCAATAAGTGGGCATTCATAGCAATGAAAGCCAGTGTCATGACTAGAATAATACCTGTTTTCTTCATTTTCTTACTTCCTTTCTTTTATTTTGATAAAAACATAATTTAGCATAAGATTAAGACTCAATCTCAATCAATAGAAAAAAAATATATTGTCCATCTACAAAATCAGATTGAGAATTCCACCAACAATAATTGTGGAAAGTATCATTATTGCAGCAGATTTCAGCATATCAACAATCCCAAGTTCTTTGAGAAGCACGGCGAAAGTTGCGATGCATGGAAAGTACATTGTGAGAACGACAGAGGAAACGATCATCTGCGATTTTGAAAGTCCAAGTGGAATGAGCATTCCCACTGCAACATCCTTTCTTAGAAAACCGATGACAAGTGCGCCAACTGCTTCTTTTGGTAAGCCGAATATTCCTTTGACAACAGGTGCTGCAAGATTGCCGATGAATTGAATTATACCTGAAAAATATAGAATATTTACAACGAGAACACCAAGCATGACAAAAGGAACGGCTTCTTTTATGAACCAGTGGATTCTCATCCACACTTTCTTCAGCAAACCGGGAATATACGGAAATCTATAAGGAGGTATCTCGACAAATATCTCCGGGCTCTCCCCTTTCATAAATGTGTTGAGAATAAGCCCAAGTACGATCCAGACAATAAATAGAGTTCCAAATACAATAGAAATTGCTCCAACACCATATTCGCCCACAAGACCGAAGATCATAGCTATCTGTGCCATACAGGGAATAGCGATTGCCATTAGGGTCGCAGCAATAAACCGTTCACGCCTTGTTTCAAGAATTCTTGTAGCCAACGCACCGGGAACATTGCATCCCACACCGAGTAGCATAGGGATGATCGCAAGACCGTGAATGCCGAGTTTGTGCATGAACTTATCTATAAGTATTCCCAATCTTGGCAGATAACCGGAATCTTCAACAAAACTTAACACTAAATAGAATGCGATTATATAAGGAAGAACCATTCCAAGTGGAACAAATAAACCTGTTGAGAGGAGTCCCAGAGATTCTACATAATCTATCGAGCCATCCACAAGTTTGCCAAGTAAGATGTCGTGAATGAATCCTGAACCTCCGAGAAGTCCGGAAAGTTTCATGAGAACGGGAGTCCACAATTTATCGAAGAGCGGTTCTGCGATGTATCCGATAATAGATTCACCTATAAATCGGATAATATAAAAAGAAGCAGCGAGTATAATAATTGCAATTGGAATCCCTGCAAATGGATGGATCGAGGCATCGCCTATACGCTCAAAAAAGGTGTGATGTCGATGTGATAGCTTTTGTGTTTTCTCTATTATTAGTCCGATTTCGTTCCATATATTTTCTGCATCAAACTGCAATGTGCTGACCTTTACCTGCTCTAAAGATTCCACAAGGTGCTTTATTCCCTCGCCTGTGATACCGCAAGTAGTGAATACAGGAACGCCAAGTTCTTGCTCCAGTTTCTCTACATTTATTGATACTCCGGTATGCTTGCATTCATCCCAAAAATTCAGAACTACGATCATCGGGATATTTCTCTGTATTAATTGAAGGGTGAGATTGAGATTTCGCTCTAAATTTGTCGCATCTACCACATTAAGGACAATTGCTTGCTCGTCATCTTTGATATCATCGAGCATCTGCACTGCGACTTCTTCCGCTCGAGAAGTGGGATCCAAAGTATATGTGCCGGGCACGTCGATGATCTCGATACGCATGCCGTCATGACGAAGAAATCCTTTTGTAAAGCCAACAGTTGTTCCGGGATAATTAGATGCGATAACATTCACGCCGGTGAGACGTGAAAAGATAACACTTTTTCCGACATTAGGGTTTCCGATTAACAGGATTTTATTCATTGATAATCCTCGCTACAAGAATCCTATTCGCCATACCATAACCAATTGCCACTTGTGAATTTCCAATTTGAATTGTTACCGGTCCTCGGAAAAGCTGCGATGAGATCTTTTTGATAACAGCATTTGGACGCAAACCAAGCGAGCTCATTCGATTCTCAAAACCTCTGCCGCCTTTATGAGACACAATAATTGCTTTTTCCCCTTTTTTCAGTGCTGTAAGTGGAATTCTATCCATTAATAACCTCTACTTTTCTGTTTCCTGGCACTCTTTACAAATACCACAAATTCGATGATTATGCCCTGTAATTTTGAAATTATTCTGGTCAGCAATTTGCTGCTGGATCGCCTCGATCTCGTCTGAATGAAATTCAATGATTTTACCACATTTAGTACAAATGAGATGATCATGATGATGGTCATCTGAATTTCTTTCATATAGATATGTGCCGCTTTGAAGTTGAAGTTTTGAGACGAGTGAACTTCTAACTAATAAATCAAGGGTTCGATATACCGTAGCTCGTGATATTGAATATCCCTTTTGTTTTAGATCTAAGAAAAGTTCATCTCCGGTGAAATGTTTATGTAATGAGAAAATATATTTGGCGATAATTTCTCTTTCTTTAGACCACAAAGAGTTGTGGTTCTTAAGGAAGTCTTTAAATTTTACTATTGCGTTTTCCATAAAAAATCTTTATAAGATTGAGACACAATCACAATAAAAACATAGGGTTGTCAAGAAAAATGTAAAATAAAAAAACCCCGAAGTATAAAACTCCGGGTTAATTAAAATCAATTCTTTTGCTTTAAATCGAAAATCCAACACCGGCACGGACTGTTTGATATTTCCCAACAGAGTAATCAACCATCACGTCGAGGAGTAATATTTTTACACAAGCGCCGGCAGTAACACGGAAACCGTTATCACCTGTAATGTTGAAATCAATATCATGTGTTGTGCCGCCCTCCCAGGGTTCCGTATAGGTATATTTTGCTTTTAGCGTTGTGTGCTCGTATCCGATTCCACCGTAGATAGTTAGAGGAAGAATGACAAGTCCTCTACTTGCATGGATGTTCACAAAAGTGCTGTTTAAAGTAACTTCATCTCCAAGCTTCAACTGCTGATAGGTGCCTTGAATAGAAATAGGGACTATTGTTGAGAGCATGGGGATAAGCTTGCTTACTTGATATTTCACACCGCCACCCACAAAGGAAATTTTGCCCATATCTTTAATTTCGCAAGGCGGAAAATAGCGCACCTCAACTTCGAATCCACCAGGTAAACCAAGATGAGCTTGAGGTACAATAAGAGGAACCATACCTACATCGACACCGCGAGGTAGAGATAAATCAGGGACAATCTGTGTATCTTTGGATTCGAAAATCGCACCGTTATTTCCGAAAACGGTTGCTGTTACTTCATAATCTCCATTATACAAATTGGTATTTGGATTATGAACTATAAATGTTTTATCGTCATCGGGAACAACTGCTAGCATAGCATTAAAAGTCAAGCCAAAACTCATAGGACTCGTTTTTGCACAACTGAACCAGCCGGAATTAAGGTCGCTGCCAAATGCAGTAACAAAGGGCTTCATATACTTTTCACCATTCTCTTTGCCAAATTGTTTTAAGTCATCAATAATATCACTTTGAGCTATAGATATTATACCGAGCATGATTATTAGAAAAATTGATACTATCTTTTTCATGTGTACCTCCACAAATTTTAATTTAAACTTTTTATTTATGTGTATATTGTCAAGTAATACAGCAATTTCTATTCAGTGAGCAACTTACAAAAACGCCGTTTGCCAACTTTTATGACCATGCCGTTTTGCGGTACAAATTCATAATTCATGTCTGAATTTTTTTCCCCGTCAATGGAAACAGCTCCCTGCTTTATCATTCTTCTGCCTTCTCCATTTGATTTTACAAGTCCTACATCATTAAGGAGTTGAACAAGCCAAATCTTTTCGGGTTTTACTTTATATTCAGGAATTTCATCAGGAATTTCTTTCTGAGTAAAAACAGTATTGAAATGATTTTCTGCTTTCGCTGCAGCATTTTTATCATGATAAAGCTCAACTATTTTTCGAGCTAACTTCTGCTTGATAAGCTTGGGATTGATCCCTTTCTTTAGTTCATCTTGGATAGTGGTGATTTCTTGAGGAGAAGCAAAGGCAGCATATAGGAAATAATTTTCTATCAGTTCATCAGGAATGGACATGATCTTGCCATATTTATCTTTGGGCGTGTCAAAAATTGCGATGTAATTATCCAGACTTTTGCTCATTTTCTCGACACCGTCCGTGCCGATAAGAATAGGCATAAGCACAGCAACCTGTTCGGGCATATTGAAATATCGCTGCATATCTCTTCCTGCAAGAATATTGAATTTCTGTTCAGTTGCGCCAAGCTCGACATCTGCTTTTATTGCTACGGAATCGTACGCTTGCAAAATCGGATACATCATCTCATGCAAACCAAAAGGAAGTCCCTCTTCATAGCGTCTGCGGAAAGTATCGTGCGCCATGACCTGTGCAAGTGTGAATTTTCCTAGTATGGATATGAATTCAGAAAGCTGCATTGGACCGAACCACTCGCTTTGAAAGCGCACTTCTGTCTTATTTTTATCAAGTACGTAATAGAGCTGATCCATATATCTTTCGGAGTTGCGTTTCACTTCTTCTGAAGAAAGATGAGGTCTTGACTCATATTTTCCTGTCGGGTCGCCGATCTGTGCCGTATAGTCTCCGATAACGATTACGCCGATATGCCCCAGATCCTGAAATCTCCGCATAATGCGGATAGGAACCATATGTCCTATATGCACGTCAGCAGCAGTAGGGTCGATGCCGTATTTTATTCTAAGGGTAATATTTGTTTCCTGTGATTTCTTTAATTTTTCAACGAGTTCTTCTTCGGGAATGATCTCTTCTACTCCCCGCTTAATGATTTCCATTTGCTTTTGTATATCCAAAATTTCTCCCGATAAATGATTTGAATTCATAAGGTTTATTCTTGACAACAGATACGCTCGCTTTAAGAGCTGAAACATAAATTATTGGTGCTGAAGAGGGGACTCGAACCCCTACATCCATAATGGACACTAGGTCCTGAACCTAGCGCGTCTACCATTTCCGCCACTTCAGCACGAGTGAGAAAATTCAGATACTCACGTTTGAGCGTCAAGAAAATCACGTTACGAAAATAATGAAGAAAAGATTGATGAAGAGAGATTACGCATGAGCAGAAAAGAAATTGAGAAAATATTAGTTGAATCAGGTGCATTTCTTGAAGGACATTTCAAGCTGACATCTGGCAAGCATAGTAAATATTATATCGAAAAGATAAAACTCATCCAGCAACCCGAAGATGTAGTAAAGATCGGTAAAGCTTTTGCTAGGAAATGTGCCCATCTTGATTTTGATGTCGTGGTAAGTCCCGCACTTGGAGCGATAGTGCTCGGCTATGAAGTTGCCAAACAAATGGGCAAACGGTTCGTATTCACTCAAAGAAAAGATGATAAAATGTCAATACGCAGCGGGTTCGATCTGCAGCCGCATGAAAAAGTACTCATAATCGAAGACGTGACAACTACCGGCGGAAGTGTTTTTGAGGTGATCAATTGCATAAAAGAGCAGAAAGCAGATATTGTCGGAGTAGGACTCGTCGTTGACAGAAGCGGTGGAACTATCGATTTTGGGGTGCCGGTTTTTCCTTTATTGACATTGAAGATCACAGCGTATGAACCAGATGAGTGCCCTTTGTGCAAAGAAAACATTCCCATCACAAAACCCGGATCGAGTGATAAAAAATGATCATAGAGAATCGTTTAGTAAAATATTTTCACCACAGAGAATACAGAGAAGATATAATGATTTTTTTTATCGAGAATATTAATATTAACCACATGCTTTTTAACCCGTGAAATTCGCAGGATTTTTAACTGGGTCAGCGTGTGGGATAAAATAAGGAGCTTATAAAGTATGAAAATTGTTGAATGTGTTCCGAATTTTAGTGAAGGACGCGATGAAGCGATAATCAAACAGATTACTGACAGGATCGAGGAAGTTGACGGGGTAGTGCTGCTCGATGTTGACCCAGGCAAGGACACAAATCGAACAGTTGTGACTTTTGTCGGAACTCCGGAAGGTGTCGAGGAAGCAGCATTTAGAGCCATCAAGAAAGCATCGGAGATAATTGATATGCGGCAACATTCCGGCGCTCATCCGCGTATGGGAGCTACCGATGTCTGCCCTTTTGTGCCTGTAGCTGGTGTCACAACCGAGGACTGTATTGAGATATCTAAAACGCTTGGTAAAAGAGTTGGTGAAGAATTAAAAATACCTGTATATCTTTATGAGCATTCTGCAAGTACACCTGAACGAGAGAATCTTGCAAACATTCGTCAGGGAGAGTTTGAAGGTCTTGCAAAGAAGTTGGAGGATCCGCACTGGCAACCCGATTTTGGTCCTGCCAAAATCCATGAAAAAGCAGGTGCTCTGGTTACCGGTGCGCGTGAATTCCTTATTGCTTACAACATTGATCTGAACACACGAGATAAACGGAAAGCAAAAGAGATCGCTCTGACGATACGCGAAAAGGGTCGACGAATGCGTGATGAGAATTATCAACCGGTGACGAATGATGAAGGAAATCTAGTTGTTATTCCCGGAATTTTTGATAATGTGAAGGCGATTGGCTGGTATATTCCCGAATATGGACAGGCGCAGATATCGATAAATCTGACGAATTACAAAATCGCACCACCACATCTTGTGTTTGATAAAGTAAGAGAGATCGCACTTGAAAAGGGTTTGGTCGTGACAGGCAGCGAACTTGTTGGCTTGATCCCTCTTGAAGCGATGTTGAATGCAGGCAGGTATTTTCTGGAGAAGCAGGGTTCATCTTATGCGGTTTCTGATAAAGAACTCGTTCATACTGCGATCGTTTCTCTTGGACTGAATGACATCTCCAAGTTCGATCCGGATGAAAAGATAATTGAGTACAAAATCGCAAAACATAACCTCCTTGTTAATCTTACAGTTAAAGACTTTGTTGATGAACTTGCATCTGATTCTCCCGCACCAGGCGGAGGAAGCGTTGCCGCATTATGCGGAAGTCTGGCAGCAGGTTTGGCTTCGATGGTCGGTAATCTCACAACTGGAAAATACAATTTCAAAACTTCTGAAGAGAGAATTGAATACAAAGAGAATGAAGCCCGGATGCTCACCATGGCGTGGGAAGCGCAGCAGATGAAAAAACAGCTTATTGAAGCGATCGATAAAGATACGGAAGCGTTTAATAATTACATGGCTGCGTTGAAGCTTCCCAAAAAGACTGATAACGAAAAGAAAGTAAGATCAGAAGCAGTCCAGAAGGCAATAAAAAATGCTACTCTGGTTCCATTGCATACAATGAAGCTGTGCTGGGAAGTCATTGTATTGGCTGATACTGCGGCGAAATACGGAAATCAAAATGCCGTCTCCGATGCTGGAGTTTCTGCGATTATAGCACTAACCGGTGTGAAAGGTGCGTATCTTAATGTGCGTATCAATCTACCCGGAGTGAAAGACGAAGAATTCAAAAAGAATATTCTTGAACAGGCAGAAAATATCCTTAAACAATCGATAGAACTCGCTGAAAAAGCTGAAAAAAACGTTTTAGAAAAATTATAAGCTATAACATGAAAAGTTTTGATGCACATGAATGAATGATTTGTGTGCATCTTTTTATTTATGAAATATATTGGAGTCCATGTCAGCATAAGCGGAGGAGTGCAGAACGCTCCGCTCAATGCTCATGAAATTGGAGCAAATGCCTTTGCCATGTTCACAAAGAATCAAAGGCAATGGCACGCAAAATCGCTCGAAGATAAGGATATTTCAGCTTTCAAGAAAAATTGTGAAAATTTAGGATTTTTATCGAAGCATATTCTTCCTCATGACAGCTACCTGATAAATCTTGGTCATCCTGAAAAAGATGCTCTTGAAAAATCCCGTATTGCATTTCTTGATGAAGTAGAACGATGTGAATTATTGGGATTGGACTACCTGAACTTTCATCCCGGCAGTACACTGAATAGGATCACCAGTGAAAATTGTATTGACATCATCGCAGAGTCTCTAAATTTAACAATTGAGAAAACCCACAATCTGACTCTTGTACTGGAAACAACAGCAGGAATGGGATCGAGCGTTGGAGCTTCTTTCAAAGAACTTGCACATATTATTGAAAAAGTACAAAATAAATCCAGGATCGGCGTGTGCATTGATACCTGTCATATATTCGCAGCAGGATATGATATCAGCACGAAAAAAAAATATGAAGAAACTATTAACCTGTTCGAGAAAGAAATTGGTATTCAGTATCTCAAAGGTGTTCATCTAAACGATTCAAAGAAAGAGTGCGGAAGCAGAATAGACAGGCATGCACCTATCGGCAAAGGTTTCATCGGCATTGGCGGATTCAGTTATATTATGAATGATGAAAGATTCGATAATATACCTCTCATTCTGGAAACGCCGGATAGGGAAAACTGGAAAAACGAAATAAAACTTCTCTATGACCTTATTGAATAGAGAAGGAGGTTCAATGAATAAAAAAATTGCAGTTTTAGGGGCCGGACTTGTAGGTCATGCGATAGTGAAAGATCTGGCAAAAGACAAAAAATACGAAATAATTGTTTATGATAATGATGCAGGAAAGCTCACGCAATTCAATGGAATTGGAAATATTAAAACGCATCATCTTGATCTTGCAAAGGAAAAAGATTTTTCGAGATTGCTGAAAGATGTCCAACTGACGATCTCAGCAGTACCGGGTTTTATGGGTTTTGAAACACTGCTTAAGATAATTAAGACAGGTACAGAAGTCGTTGATATTGCATTTTTTCCGGAAGATCCTTTTCAACTTGATGAACTCGCCAAAGAGCATAATGTTACAGCGGTAATAGACTGCGGAGTAGCTCCCGGTCTGTGTAATATCATACTGGGCTATCAGAATGCCCGAATGGATGATATTACAAGATATGAATGTTTTATAGGTGGTTTGCCAAAAGTTCGCAGAATGCCTTTTCAGTACAAAGCAGGTTTTTCCCCGATAGATGTTTTGGAAGAATACATCAGACCTGCGCGGTTTATCGAATTCGACAATGAGATAATCAAACCGGCACTTTCCGATATAGAGCTTATTGACGTACCGGATGTCGGTACCCTCGAAGCATTCAACACAGATGGACTTCGCACTTTGCTAAAAACTGTTCATGTTCCCTTTATGAAGGAAAAAACCTTGAGGTATCCCGGACATGCCCAGATCATGAAAATGCTACGAGACAACGATTTTCTAAGTTATAAAGAAATAGATGTGAACGGGAAAAAGATCAAGCCGATCGAGCTGACTTCCAAACTGCTTTTCAAGAACTGGCAATTTGATGAAGGAGAAGAGGATATTACGTTTTTGAGAGTCATCATAGATGGTAAAAAATACGATTCGAATTATTCATTTATCTATGATCTGCTTGATTCTTATGATAAAAAAACAGGCACTTCATCCATGGCGAGAACGACCGGCTATACCTGCACAGCAGTTGCAAGATTACTTATGTCAGGAAAGTTTAGTCAAAATGGCATCTGTCCTCCGGAATATATTGGGCATAGCGAGGAGTGCTATACATATGTCCTCGAACAGCTTGCAAAGAGACACATTGAGCTTCATGAAAAGACCATTAAAGAGGATGCATGAGTTTCTCTGCTTATACCTTTTTCATTATGATCGAATGTGTGCTTTAATCCTATGAATAAATGTCTATTCTTTCTGATATGCCTTCTGTTACTATTCGGATGCATGAAAGATCAAGGGCATAAAGAGGTTCATTCGGATGAAATTGTTGCAGAGAAGCGTGAAGTTGAGCATCCACTTTCGATTGAATATCTGCGATCGAAGGATTTCCCCGGAAGCAGGATCGAGATTGTTGACACGGTCTTAAAAAGTGAATCCTATGCAAAATATATCATCTCTTACAATTCAGATGGCAATACACTCTATGCTGCACTCGCAGTTCCAGCACGAGCCGACTCAGTGCAGATGTTTCCGGTTGTAATTCTTAATCATGGGTACATTTCCCCGACCGGTTATGATAACACAAAAAAATATGTCAGATATATTGATTTTTTTGCGAAGAACGGATTCGTGGTGTGCATGCCGGATTATCGGGGAAACGGCAAATCAGAAGGAATCCCGTCTCCTCCCTATTTTACGAATGATTATCTCACAGATGTATTGAATGCTCTGAGTTCTGTTGAAAAGCTTGAATACGTAGATACGACAAATATTTTCATGTGGGGGCACTCGATGGGAGGTACCCTTACACAGCAGGCAATGGTTATCGATAAACGGATTAAAGCAGGAGTTATATGGGGTGGTGTGGTCGGAACGTATAAAGACATGTTTTATACGTATCAGGATAAAACGCCATGGGTCAGAAAAGGCGGATATATCATCCAAAAGATGAAAGAGTTGGAAGATAAGTATGGAGAATTCTCATTAGAGAATGAGTTCTGGAAAGCGATTTCCCCCATTGCTCATATTCATGAGATAAGTGGTCCGGTTCAGTTGCATCATGCGAGATATGATCCCTCTGTTCCGGTAGAGCTTTCTATTGCTTTAGCTCACTACATGGAAAATGCGGAGCAACCCGTTGAACTCTTTATCTATAATTCATCGGATCATAATATAGGAGAGCCCCATTTCGAAGAAGCAATGCAGCGAACTGTAGATTTTTATAAAAAATATGTAGAATGAGACAAATCTCAGGAGAGATTATATGAAAGATAAAATAAAGTTAGGTTTGCGATTTTTTCTGATCATGCTTATTGTTGTGGTTGGTTCAATTATTTCTGTGCGACTGTGGTCAGGAAAGTCTGAGAAGATAGATAAGCCAGTTGAAATCATCATCAATGAGAATATGACTATTTCTGAAATCAGGAAAGCGAATGATATTGAGAATATTGTGCTTAAGAAAGCATTTGATATTCAGACAAAAGAAGACTTGAAAAAGCAATTCTCAGAATTTTCACTCACGCATGAAGAAGCGAGGATCAGGATAAATAAATTTATAGCGTTGCAGGCAGAAGATGCTTCTAAAAATTGGATAAAGATTGCCCTTAAGTTTGCTTTTTGGTTTGCTTTTCTGATAATCATATATGTCTTGATGAGAAAGAAGAAGATCAAGACCGCAAACAGGAAGTGGCTCTACTTCATAGCTGTACTTGTTTTTGGGATAATTTTGGGCGCTGATCCCTCACCAATGGGAACAATAAAAGATAATTTTGCACTCTTTGGTTCATTTCATGTCATATTCCCGCCACGTATCATCGCACTGTTCGCAATGCTGCTGATGGTCATTCTCGCTAACAAATTTATTTGCTCGTGGGGCTGCCAGCTTGGCACATTGCAGGATCTCATCTTCAGGATCAATAAAGGTAAGGATGGAAAGCCGGTAGTTGCGCAGATCAAAATTCCATTCATAATAACCAATACGATCAGGATTATATTCTTCATTATCTTTGCTGCAATTGCTCTGATCTGGGCTTTTGATATCATCGAACCAGTCGACCTTTTTAAAATATTCAAACCGTCAGCACTCGGTATTATAGGCATTATTTTCGCAGCGATCGTGTTCAGTTTATCACTAATACTGTATCGTCCATGGTGTCATTTCTTCTGTCCCTTCGGATTTATCGGTTGGATTGCTGAAAAGATCAGTCTTACTCACATTAAAGTTGATTATGACAAGTGTATAGCGTGCGGAACTTGTGTGAAGAAATGTCCTTCAACTGTCATGGAAGCAATTATTAAAAAGAAAAAGACAATTCCCGATTGCTTTTCATGTGCAACCTGTATTGAGAGTTGTCCTGTGAATGCAATCAGTTTTAGCAGCGGGAAACGCGCGAATCCGGATAAGGAATTTATTCAAAAATTGAATAGAAATATTAAATAGTATCTTAATAATATCAAAAAAGCACGGAATCAAAATCGACTTCATGCTTTTATTTATGTTTGGAGTTAATGTTTTTACATGATCCCGAGGAATTGCTGAATTGCAGGTGAGAAAGCAACGATCAAACCTGCAAATACAATACTTACCATACTCATCAATTTAATAAGAATATTAATAGAAGGACCTGCAGTATCTTTGAAAGGATCTCCGACAGTATCACCGACTACACATGCCTTATGAACTTCTGAGCCCTTACCACCGTAGTGTCCGATCTCGACATATTTTTTTGCATTATCCCAAGCACCACCTGAGTTGTTCATCATAACTGCAAGAGTAAAACCGGTTGTCAGTCCACCGACGAGGAGTCCCATCACGCCGGCAACACCAAGAATTAGACCCACAACAATAGGGGTAATAATGCCGAGAAGCGCTGGGGAGACCATTTCTTTCTGAGCTCCTTTAGTTGAGATGTGCACGCATTTTGCATATTCCGGTTCGGCTGTACCTTCCAGAATACCGGGAATTTCTTTAAACTGACGGCGAACTTCAGCAACCATATCACCCGCCGCACGACCAACTGCTTTGAGTGTCATCGCTGCAAAGACAAAGGTAACCATTGCGCCAATAAAGATGCCGACAAGCGTTTTGGGATTCATAAGTGTAATATTATAATGTTCAACAAAATTGGCAATAGTGGCAGTACTCAGGTCAACACCTGCGATCATTGTTTCTCCTGCGAGTTTCAAGCCGGTTCGAACTTCTTCGAGGTAAGCTGCCAGAAGCGCCATTGCAGTAAGCGCAGCAGAACCGATTGCAAACCCTTTTCCTGTTGCAGCCGTTGTATTTCCAACAGAGTCGAGCGCATCGGTACGTTCCCGAACTTCTTTGGAAAGTTTGGACATCTCAGCATTCCCACCGGCATTGTCTGCAATAGGACCAAAGGCATCCATCGCAAGAGTGACACCGAGTGTAGAAAGCATACCTACTGCACCAAAACCAATACCATACAATCCAACTTCTGGAATAAGGAAACCTTTACTCACCGCAAAGGCAGAAAGAATAGCGATGGCAATAATGATAACAGGAGCACCTGTAGATCTCATTCCAACTGCAAGTCCGTCTATTATAACCGTTGCGGGTCCGTATTCCGCTTGTTTTGCTATTCCCTTTGTTGATTTAAAACTGTAAGAAGTAGCACGTTCTGTGAACACACCAATCAAAATACCCGCAAGTAATCCTATCACCAATGCAAAAAAGATGCCTAATGAATATTCCGGCGGAAGCATCCAACGAGTGACGAAGAACGCAACAATTGCAATGAGAATTGAACTGCCATACACACCTTTATTCAGTGCGAACATGAGGTCTTTTGTGGTGGCATCCTCTTTTGTAGAAACCATATAGATACCAATAATTGAGAGAAATGCACCGATACCGGCAAGTATCATTGGTGCTGTAACAAATCGGATCGCAAGGTCCTGCAAAGCTGGTGCTCTTGCTGCTATTTGCGTGAACGCAGCCATTCCCAGCGCTGCTGTAGCCAATATCGAGCCGCAGTATGATTCATAAAGGTCTGCACCCATTCCGGCTACATCGCCCACGTTATCACCAACGTTATCTGCGATGGTTGCAGGATTTCTTGGATCATCTTCAGGAATACCGGCTTCTACTTTACCAACAAGGTCAGCTCCTACATCGGCAGCTTTGGTATAAATACCACCGCCAAGACGTGCAAAGAGTGCCTGAGTTGATGCACCCATTCCAAAGCTCAACATGATAACAGTTATGGTTTGAAGGTCCATTTTGAAAGCATTTAGCACAAAGAACCATGTAGAGATATCTATAAGTGCAAGTCCCACAACTACGAGTCCCATCACACCACCGGCACGAAATGCAATGGTCAGCCCTTTATTAAGACTCTGACGTGTGCCTTGAGCAGTTCTGTTTGAGGCAAGTGTTGCGGTATTCATACCTATCCAACCTGCGAGACCACTGAAAAATCCACCGGTTAAAAATGCCCATGGAATAAGCGGATGAAGGACTTTCAGCACCCAAGCCATGATGTTAAAAACTATAAAGGCAATAATGAAAAATATTCCCACTCCTTTATACTGCTGTTTAAGATAAGCGAATGCTCCTTCACGCACATACTTAGCGATTTTTTGCATCTGCTCATTACCGGGATCTTCCTTCTTCACGCTTCTGAAAAGAATAAAGGCAAAGATCAGAGAGACGATGGCACCACTTGGAGCAACGATCCATAATAAAGGGATATTCATTAAAAAATCCTCCAGAAATTAATGTAAATATGACGACAAATTTTTAACCCTCTCTGCTTTGTCAAGGATTGGGAGGTTGGTATAGAATTCAAGCTGTGTGAGTTTTAATGTCCCCAATTACCAAGACCACTAAATCATAGCCGTTTCTCTTTACCAAGCCCAAAGCCCACAACTATCTTTACCAAGCCCCTCACCACCTGCTCATTACCAAGCCCCAGCTTGGTAATGTCAACCAGAAGCAAGGCTTCCGCATTATTGCTTTACCAAGCTGGGGCTTGGTAAAGAGGTAAGAGTAGTGGAATTGATAAAGAGAAAAAATACATGTAATGAAGAAGCCAATAAATCTGCCCATTTGGTGTACTTTTTTTATTAAAAGATTGAATTTATTCATAATATTTCCTAAGGAAATTGGGATTTTAGGAATCTATATTTTTAATTTATAATCTTTCTCAGAAAAACTTGACACGTTGACAAACACCAAATGTTTTACCGACCAAATAATTTACTTCAAAAAAAATATATTATATGATTAGACCTAAATGCTTGAATGAGAAAGGACAGAAATGGTCGTTTCAAAATCCGATATAATTAAATTTTTCGATACTATACAATCAGAATATGATATTTTTGTTCCCTACAAAACCGAACGCGAAATTGATGGACTGGTATTTAAGAAATATGATCCTGAAAAAGAATTTGTACTTGATAAATATCGAACTGTCGATCCCGTAAGAACTCTGTTTTACATGCCCTCCGAGAGCGTGCTTCCTCCATCTGCAAAATCAAACAAGAGAATCATTGCTGGTGTGAAAAACTGCGATCTGCTTGGGCTTACAGTTCTGGATGATGCACTTCTCAGGGATAACTTCATTGAACCCAATTATCAGATATGGAGGGATAGTTCATACATTATTAGCTGTGACTGTACAGATGCCCTGCCGACTTGTCATTGTGTTCTGCTTGATAATAATCCTTATCCAAATGCTAGTAAAGAAGGTGAATCTTTATTTGATATTAACCTTTCCCCGATTAAAGAAAAATTTGTTATTACAGTTGGCAGTAAGAAGGGCGAAGAACTTCTTGAGAAGATCAAGGAAGTATGCTTGCTGACAGAAGCTACAGATAATGATAAAGAAATTCGCGAAGCAAATCATGCTGAAGTTCTCAAAAAAGTTAGGGATATAAATTCTGATTTCACGCCCGACAGAAATTATGATGTCATTACAGAAAATAAGGAAGCTTCTGTATGGAAAGAGTTCTGCAATGAGTGTGTGCAGTGTGGCGCATGTACAAATATTTGCCCGACCTGCTACTGTCTTATTCTTAATGATGAAAGCACTGAAGAAGAATTCCGCAAGGTTCGTTCGTGGGATTCCTGCCAGCTTGTGGGATATGCTGAAGTCGCTGGTGGTGCTACACCACGTGAACACCGATGGGAAATCTTCAGAAACCGCTATCAATGCAAACACAATTTTATGAAATTTAATTTCGATAAATTAGGATGCACGGGCTGTGGACGTTGTATTTCCGCATGTCCTGCTGAAATCGATTTACGAGAAGTTATTCAAAGTTTACAGGAGGTTTAGGTTGCCAGACAAAAACCCCTACGAAGTATTAAAAGCTGATGTCCTTGAGGTGATCGAAGAATCTCCAACGATCAAGTCTTTCTATCTCAAGCCGGAGAGACCTTTTGAATTTGTTACTGGGCAGTTCATTGAACTCTCATTACCCGGAATTGGCGAAGCGCCATTTACTCCTTCATCATCACATTATGAAACAGAAAAAATTTGGGTGACCATCATGAATGCCGGATTTGTGACCAATGAGATTCACAAAGTCAAAAAAGGCGATGTGATGGGCATTCGCGGACCTTATGGAAAGGGCTATCCTCTTGACAAGTTCAAAGGAAAAGATGTTCTGCTTCTTGGTGGTGGCGTAGGACTTGCTCCTCTTAGATGCCTTCTTCAAACCATGATCCATGATGTCAAAGATTACAAAAGCATTACAGTATGCTTTGGTGCGAGAACCCCTATTGATATGATCTATCAGGATCAAATCGATGACTGGAAAAGCATTGAAGGTGTTCATCATTTCTGTACAGTTGACAAATGCCCTGAGAGTGACAAATGGAATGGAAAGACCGGCGTGGTCACAGTTCTGTTGGATGACATCACAATCGAGCCCAAAGATGCGATCGCAGTTGTATGCGGACCTCCTATCATGATGAAGTTTGGAACCTTCTCTTTGCTCGACAAAGGTTTTCTACCGGAGAATATTTATCTGTCTATGGAGAAAAAGATGTACTGCGGATTCGGACAGTGCCGCCATTGCGTGATTGGTAAATACTATGCATGTAAAGATGGTCCCGTGTTCACCTATGAACAGATCAAAGACGAAGAAAAAATCTGGGATTAAGTTTATATATTAAAGGAAAGACAGTATCATGAAAAGATTATTTGTAGATATACCAAGGCTTCTCAAAGAAGAAAGTCTCGAATGCATTGATTGTGAATATCTGTATCATGAAGGAGCTAATCGCGGTGTATTTTCTATTTTAGAGATCGCAGAATTTGGCGCTTATTGCCGCCAGTGCAAGGAATCCTTCTGCATTGAAGCATGCCCAACGGATGCACTTGAGCATGGTGAAAATAATACGATAATACGTCATAATATGCGCTGTGTGGGTTGCAAAAGCTGTATCCTTGCCTGTCCCTTTGGTACGATCTTTCCGGAGGTTATCAATTATATATCACAGAAATGTGATTTCTGTTTAAATCAATTGGAAAATGACCCGAACTATGTTCCGCTCTGTGTAAAAACTACACCAAATGAAACACTCAGAATGGTCGATATCGATGGAGACGATCCTGAAAATAATATCTATCTTGTGGGCAGCAGAATGGCAGTGAAAACACACCATTGGCGCAATAAAGTCGGGAAAAATAAATAGTGTAGGATGATGAAGTTCAGGAGATAAAATGCTAAAATATTTGTTCTATTTGCTCGTGTTCCCAGGTTTTCTGTTTGCATCTGTTTTCGGTCTTATCGTGGGGTGGATAGAGAGAAAGGTCAGCGCGCGAGTTCAATTCCGTGTCGGTCCTCCATTCTTTCAGAATTTTTATGACGTATTCAAGCTGTGGGGCAAGGAGATCATTCTCATAAAGAACTCTCCATATTTTATATTTATTATCGCACCCATCATTGCTTTTGCTTCTGTGATAATTACCTCGACGATCGTAGGCATGTCTTTCTTCTACGGTGTGGGCATCGGCGGTGACCTGCTTTTCATAATATATCTTATGTTTATCTATTCGGTATGTTTGATACTTGGTTCATCGTCCACAGGAAATGTGTATTCCAGTATTGGTGCAGGCAGAGAAATGAAAATGCTCATTTCCGATGAACTGGCTTTCGTGATGGTTATCCTTGTTCCCATCATTCAGGCAGGATATAAGATCGATCTCACACAAATTTTAGCATATCAAAACGCCAATGGTATGATCATTGGTACAGCATCAGGCATTATTGCGTTTATAGTTGGCATTATCTGTCTTCAGGCAAAGATGGGTATTGTTCCATTTGATATTGCAGAAGCCGAAACAGAGATCGTTGGAGGTCCGCTAATGGAGTATTCGGGTCCGCTGCTTGCTTTCTGGAAACTTGCACATTATATGATGTATGTATTCCTGCCTATGCTTCTTGTTATTCTTTTCTGTGGTGGAATGAGCTTTGCTTCTTTTGGATCGATCATGGCTGGCATCGGGAAGTACCTGCTTATAGTAATTATTATGATTCTTATAAGAAATACAAACCCACGTGTACGTATTGATTCTGCAATTAACTTCTTCTGGAAATGGGCAAGCCCTCTTGCTCTTATCGCCGTAATTCTGGCAATCATAGGAGTATAAATTATGGCATTCTATAATAAAATTATAAAAAAATCAATTTGGGTTTTCCATGTAAGTGCGAGCCCTTGTAACAACTGTGATATTGAAATCCTCGATCTCATCACACCCGGATATGATATTGAACGGTTCGGCATCAAACTGGTCGGCTCTGTCCGCCACGCAGATGTTCTTCTTGTAACTGGAATAGTATCCTATAAAGTTGCTCCACGTATCAAACAATTATATGAGCAGGCAGCAAAACCAATCTTTGTAATCGGTATTGGAACCTGTACAGCAGGCGGCGCAACATTCAAGACAAGCTATAATAAAGCGGGAGTTCCACTTGAAAAGGTTATCCCTGTGAATGCCTATGTGACGGGCTGTCCCCCGAAACCCGAAGCTATGATAGATGGCATATTAAAATTATTAGGAACATTAAAATGAGCGATAAAGGTACTGAATTTTTTGAGAAATTTCAAGATAAAATAACGAAAGTTATTAAGAAGCCGAAAAGAATTTACTTTAATATAAAGAACGAAGATCTGTGGGAGATCGCAGATTATCTCTTTAACACAATGGGCTGCCGTCTTTCTATCTGTACTGCTACAGAGGTATATGACGGGCTCGAGGTTCTTTACCATTTTTCTGATGACACAACCGGAATTTTTTATAGTCCGCGTGTCAAAACGGGTCTGAAAAATCCTGAAATAAATTCTATTACACCACTGATCGAAGGTGCGAATTGGATCGAAAGAGAAATGTATGATCTTTTTGGTATTAAGTTCAAAGGGCATCCTGATCTGAAAAAATTGCTGACGATCAACAATCCGCATTTTGGTGAGGATGACCATCCTATGCGTTTTAATCGTAACAGAACGAAAGAGAAGTAACAGGTTTATGCAGAGGAGTATGTAATGAGTAAATGTAGAATTCCTTTAGGTCCTTTTCATCCATTATTGGAAGAAGCGGAATTCTTTGATATAAAAGTCGAAGGTGAAAAAGTTGTTGATATTGAGATGGAAACCGGCTGGATGCATAGAGGTCATGAAAAGATATCCGAAACAAGATCCTATACGCAGTCAATCTTTCTCGTTGAGCGTATTTGTGGAATTTGTTCGACATCGCATCCCTTTGCTGCAACCCATGCAATGGAAGATATTGATAATGTAGAAATACCTGAAAGAGCACAATATATACGTATTTTTATCGGAGAGATGGAACGAATTCACAGCCATCTTCTCTGGCTGGGGCTTGCGGGACATTTTATAGGATATGACACGCTCTGGATGTGGACGTGGAAATATCGCGAACCGGTTCTTCAAATTTTTGAAAAAGTATCGGGCAACAGAAATCATTATGCAATGTTCCGCGTCGGTGGTGTAAGCAGAGATTTCGATAATGCATTGATCCCGGAAATTCATCCTGTTCTTGATATGCTTGAAAAGAAAATGCTTATGATCGCCGGTGCAGTTAAAGATGATCCAGTGCTCAGATCTCGTTTGAAAGGTGTGGGCGTACTTACAAAAGAAGATGCAATTAATTACTGCGCTGTCGGACCTACAGCTCGTGCTTCCGGTGTGGATATCGATGTGCGCCGAGATGATGGGCTCGAGTATAATCTGATAAATTTTGATGTTATAGTATTGCCTAATGGCGATGTATATGACAAGCTTGTTTTACGTGTACTGGAGATCATTGAATCGGTTAAGATCGCACGACAATGTCTTGATGCATTCCCCAAAATTGGTGGTGACTATCTTAATAAAGTAAAGCATATTCCTCCAGGTGAAGGCATTGGACGTTACGAAGCTCCAAGAGGAGAGGTTTTCCATTACATAAGAAGTGACGGCTCAAACCGTCCTCTTCGTCATAAAATTCGTGCTCCCAGTTTTTCAAATATTCCTACTTATAAAGCATCCTGTCTGGGCATTCCGCTTGCCGATGCGCTTATTACTCTTGCTGCTGTTGATCCCTGTTATTGCTGCACAGAAAGAAGCATTCGTGTCGTTGATAAAAATAACAAAAAATTAGAACATAATCTATTGACCATGTCTCGTGAGAAAACTGCAAATATTAAAAAGGCAGTTGCCGGTAGCGAGAAAACACCCATTGATAGAATTTTTGAAGATTAGGATTTCAAGAAGAAAGGGTACATAAATGTGGAATAATTATCTATTTTTGCTTATCGTTGTCCCGATAATTGCAACCATTATTAATCTTTTTGTACCAAAGATTATAAAGAAAATTATCACTATTGCTTCTGTGATTTGGTCGCTGATGCTGAGTATCAAAGTGTTCAGTGCATCTGCTTTGAGCTTTTCTCTATTCGGCGTTACACTATTTCAAACCGACGTTTTATCAAAATTCATTTTGCTTTTCATAAATATTCTCAGTACAATAATTCTTATTTACTGTCTTAAAAATGTGAAAAAGGAGTATGAAGGTAAGTTCTTCTTGCTCTTCACGCTGACAGTCGGTTTCTGTAATGGCGTTGCTTTGAGTTCCAATATGATCGCTTTCATAATTTTCTGGGGACTTTCAGGATTGCTTGTGTATCTATTCGGTATTTTGAATGCACCAAAGAGCGCAGAAAGCTCCAGAAAAGCATTTATCATCATTGGGGCTTCAGATGTACTTCTTCTTTTTGGATTAGCAGTAATATATGTGATGACGCAGAATTCCAATCTTTATTTAACAAAAGTTACTCTCTCAAGTGTCTTGACATACATCGCGTTCTTCTGCATGCTTCTTGCTTCTTTTGCAAAAGCCGGCGCTTTTCCAATGCACACTTGGCTTCCTGACTATGCAAAGGATGCACCGATTGAAGCAGTAGCAGAACTTCCGGCTGCTATGGATAAGCTGCTTGGTATTTATCTTTTTGCTCGTATAATGATGCATCTTTTTGTCTATCCCTTTGCGATCCAGGCGATCATCATGATAATAGGTGCGCTTACGATAATATTTGCGGTGATGATGGCGCTTGTTCAGCACAATGCGCGTAAGCTGCTGGGATATCATGCTGTCAGTCAGGTAGGGTATATGATATTGGGAATTGGAACCGGTACTCCAATTGGGATTATCGGGGGACTCTTCCACATGTTAAATAATGCAATATACAAATCAAGCTTGTTCTTATCTCTTGGTTCCGTTGAAAAGAGGACAGGGACATCTGAACTTGAAGATCTTGGTGGTCTTGCCAGGAAGATGCCACTTACCTTTGTTGCTGCGCTGATAGGAGCGCTTTCAATATCGGGTATTCCACCATTGAATGGATTCTTCTCAAAATGGATGGTATATCAAGGTATTTTGAAAACTGCTTCCCAGCATGGAGCTATCTGGCAGATCGTACTGAATCTCTGCTTTGTCCTCGCTGTTTTCGGAAGCGCGCTTACTCTTGCCAGTTTTATAAAATTTATTCATGCAATATTCTTGAGCAAATTACCTAAAAAATATGAGGGCGTGAAAGAGATCAGTTTCAATAACTGGTTTGCAAACCTATTGCTTGGAGCACTTTGTATCATATTTGGTGTGTTTGTATTTGCAATTCCGGTGAAATTATTCTTGTTGCCCATAATTGGCGCAGGTACTATTAAAACATTGCTTCTTGGATTTTACAGTTCAAAGATCATTCTTTACTTCTTTGCAGCATCCATCCTACTCGGTCTTATCATTTATCTTGTATTCAAAAAGATCCGTTTCGAAACAGACCTCCATCTGACTTAATTCGGGTAAAGTTCCCCCCATCCAATTACAAAATGCATTTGCTTCGAACCAACTGATCATTGTAACTGGACCAAAAATAAAATTTGATGGAGCAGTATCCCAATAATCACTTTTGCTCAAATCCCATTTTCTCGGTGAGTTTATGAAATATTTTCCCTGAAAAAACCATCCAACCTCGGTATTATTCATCATGCCCTCTTTTATTTTCCAGTAATCATAAGTTTCATAACCATCGTTTCTTATAAAAGCTGCAAACTGTTCGTTTGAAACTTCAAATTTGGAAATATAAAATCCACCCGTCCTTTCAAATTCTATCAGATCCTCTTCTATGACCGCAGGATGTTTCCCTTTCGGGATCTTCAACATTTCATAATAAATCCGTCCCTTGAATGTTAATTTTGGGAAGCATACATAATGTTCTAAATTGAAATCATCCGGCAAATATTTGAGGTCGATTGAAATCTTATAGTCTTCCTTTTGCGAAATAATGCCAATATTGCCTTTCATTTTATCATTTTTGATTGAAATTATCTTTTTGGAAATTTTCTGGAAGATATTAATTTCAATATTTATACCGTCTTGAAAATTATCAATATTATAAGATACTATTAAATATTCTTGATCCATCTTCACTTGCACATCCGTTAACAAAGAAGGAGAGAATGCGTTAATAGTAACTGGTATTGACAATATTATCAAAATCAAAACTATATTTGTTTTCATACCCATTAACTTTTTCAAGCTGTTGTTAGTGTCAAATATATCAGGCAAAATAGATACAGTAATTATTATGCTTTTAACTATCATCACGGACAGTCTTCCTGACTAAATTTTGTGATCAAAAAACCTATTCTCTTGACAATCAAAAATAACAAATTGAAAAAGTTATCACGCAAGGAGAATGAAACATGAAAAAAATTAGCATATTTTTATTCGCAGCTCTACTTGCCATGTTGGGCTGCTCGAAATCTCCTGAAAAACTATTGGTTATATACAGCTATCATCCCGAATTTGAATGGTGTCGGCAAGAGAAAAAAGGGATTGAGGATGTCTTCAGTGATCAGAATATCGTAATCGAATCCTTCTATATGGATACAAAAAGAAAAATCAGTAAAACATGGGAAAAAAATATTACCGATGAGGCGCTTCTGAAAATCGAATCCTTCAAGCCCGATCTTGTCATTGTCTGCGACGATAATTCGTGCCGGCTTGTGGCTAAGCAGTTTATTGATAAGAAACTCCCCTTTGTTTTTACAGGCATCAATGAAGACCCAGAAGTATATGGTATGCCTGCAAAAAATATTACAGGTGTTATCGAGCGCAAACTCATTCCGGGAACCATCGAACTTCTGAAGAAACTGGATCCATTGGTTAAGACCATTGCAATTATTACAGATAAAAGCCCAACCTCTCAGGCAACTGTAAGCAGATTTTCTAAAGAAAATTTTCCCGTTGAACTCACTGAAGTCTTTTCCACAAACGAGTATGATGAGTGGAAAAAGTATGTCAGAAAGATCCAGACAGAAGTTGATGCACTGGGAATTTTTATGTATTTCACTCTTAAGAAAGTTGATTCTGAAGAAAGTGTCCCTGATGCAGAAGTGCTGAAATGGACATTGGAAAACAACACTCTTCCCTCCTTCAGTTTTGAAGAGTTCTCGGTTCAGGGTGGTGTGCTTTGCGGAGATACTCAATCCGGTTATGAACAGGGAAAGGAAGCCGCACTCATGGCAAAAGAAATTCTTTCCGGCGTAAAACCCTCCGAGCTTCCAATAGTAATGCCCAAAAAGGGAACTCTTATGATCAACGAAGAAACAGCTCATAAATTGAATTTAGTAATTCCTGAAGAATTAAAAGAAAAAGCAAAAATAATAAATTAAGGTGTTTTCTGAAAGGAGAAATCTATGATAACAGTTGGAATTAACGGATTTGGAAGAATTGGGCGGCTCGTGCTACGCGTGATGATGCAACGCGATAATTTTAATGTCGTTGCAGTTAATGATATCACTGATGCAAAAACACTTGCTCAACTTCTGAAATATGATTCCACTCATGGCAAATTCCCCGGAACTGTGGAAGAAAAGGATGGTTCACTGATCGTTGATGGTAAAGTGATCAAGGTCTACGCAATTAAAGATCCAGCAGAACTGCCATGGAAAGAACTTGGTGTAGATGTGGTAGTCGAGGCAACTGGTATTTTCCGCACAAGAGCACAGATCGCCAAGCATCTTGAAGCCGGAGCAAAGAAGGTGCTGCTCACTGTTCCTGCAAAGGATGAGATCGATGCAACAATTGTACTCGGCGTGAATGATTATATGCTCAAACCCGAAGACAAAATAGTCTCAAATGCCTCATGCACCACAAACTGCCTTGCACCTGTGGTGAAAGTGCTCAATGATAATTTTAAGATAAAATATGGGCTTATGACAACGGTCCATGCTTATACAAATGACCAGAAGATACTCGATTCCCCTCATTCAGATCTTCGTAGAGCTCGTACTGCTGCATCCAATATAATACCAACAACAACCGGTGCAGCAAAGGCAGCAGGAAAAGTGATACCCGAACTGAACGGTAAGCTCGACGGCATGGCAATGCGTGTGCCTGTGCAGGACGGCTCGATCGTTGACTTCATTTGTGTAGTTGAAAAAGATACAACTGAGGAAGAGATCAACAAGGTTATGAAAGAAGCAGCAGAACATGAATTTAAAGGAATACTTGAATACTCCGAAGAGCCGCTTGTCTCAACAGATATTATCGGAAATCCTCATTCCAGTATTTTTGATGCACCGCTCACCAAAGTATTGGGCGGGAACTTCATCAAAGTTATCTCGTGGTATGATAATGAATGGGGTTACTCCAACCGCGTTGTTGATCTAATTGAAAAAATAATGTAACGGAATTATAGTAAATACTGTAATAAATAAGGGACGACCGTTATGATCGTCCCTGATTTTTTATGCTTTTACCAGATATAATACTTAAGCTCTAACAGCATATCAAAATATGGATCCGAGGACTTGCGGCTTTTATAAAAATTGATCCCTAAGCTTGAAACAAGCTTATCAAAAATGTTCTTCTCGGTTCCTATTTTTATTCCATAATATGCATTCTCATTCCCGTCTGTTGTATTGAATTCCTTATCAGCAAACAGGCTAATATATGATGCCCAAGTATAATTATGTTCTAACACAAAATTCGCATCAACATCGATTGAATAACTTTCGTCATCGAGCTTTCGGTTGCATCTCGTTCTAAGATTAATTTGTTTGTTCAGCCCCCAGGGTAAAACGTATTCAGCTAACAAGGTTATATACCCTTTTGGTTGATCTTTTAGATAAAAAAATGAATTCATATATCCAATCTTCACTTCCCAACCACGCGATCGGTAATAAGATGAATATATATTACTCGTGAGAACTCTCCTCACTTTTAGTCCCTGATCAGACTTCCCGATCATATCAGCAATCTCTTGATAGAAAACCTCTTGCCATGTATGCCGATATTGAGTCTTGTATACTGATATTTTATCAATCAAATCAGCTGCTCTCAGAATTAGATTTTCATCTAGCTTCACATCGCATTCTTTCAACAGACGTATTGCTTGATTTACCGAAGTACATTGAACAATCCTTCCAAGGCCAGCCCCAAATTCTAGTTTAAGATTATTTTTGCATTCGCATTCACTCTGTGCAATGATATCAAATCTCCCATTACCCCATACGTTTATCAGATCAAAATATCTTGTCGCACCAAATCTGTTTGCAGTATTTAGACTCTTCCTGTCTGTATCGTATATCTCATTATTGATTTCAGCTTTACTCTTTTTCCATGAGCAAGATATCACTCCATTATAATAAACCGTGCTCTTTTCTTTTTGGCAAAAAAGATCATACACAACATTACCACCGACATTTACTTCCGAATTTTTACCGTGTATTTCCCAATCTAAAATTCTGAGCGGTGACAAATATGCATGCGAATAACTGTATTCCGGAACTGGGAATTGATACCATATCGAGCTGTCCAGTGCGAGGCAATTAATTGAAGTAAGTATTATTAAAATTGGAATCAGTATTATTATCTTTTTCATTTGTCCTCCGTCGTAGAATTTATTCATTAATTTTTTTCAGAAAAGGGACGATTTTAAATGATCGTCCCAAATTTTTGTAAATATTAACTCTATTCAAAGCTGTACTTCAATGATAGGGATGAAGCAAAATCACTTTCATTGCCTGTTACTATGTATGGAGCATTCCAAAGGAGATCATCGCAGATTTCCCAATCAATGGTGAATTTTCCAAATTCAAGTCCAATACCGAATGTATAATTAAAGTATGAGTCATAATATGAGACTTTTGAATCCTCATCTTTGCACATATCATCGCAATTGGATGAGTAATAATAGTAACTCTTATTAATACCTGCACGAACGGTGAGCCATTTTGCAAGGTATGCTTCGAGACCAAGCTCCAATTTCGGCAAAGTGATCCTTGTGTAGTTGCTGTCATAGGTATAAGTTGTATCCGAATAAGTATAGGAATCTTTATATTTGCCGGTATAAAATCCACAACTTGCTGCAGCAATAACAAGCACTTCTTTTGTAAGCCAGTGGTTCAATCCAATGCCCGGATCGACACTTAAATAATTAAAAGTATACTCCTCTTCCTCGTCAGTTTTTGAGAGTTGAGTTATAGTTTCTTTCGCTGATGCCATTTCAAGTGTCACTGCTGGATAAACCACCGATTTGTCTGTCTCGAACATCTTCATTCGTGCTGCACCTTCAACCAAAAATACATTATCTTTATACTCTTCAACGTGTTCTTCAGTTGAATTTCCGGTTGCATAATGTACTTGACCGCCTATATCAAATCCGGAAACTTCAAGACCGATTTTTCCGCCTACACCGAAAGTGCTTTCTTTTAATGAATTACCAGAACTATAATTATCGTTGGTATAATTATCCATTGCAATATCAAAACCAAGTCCAAGTCCACCCATTGCAAGATACATGTTTATCGCTTTTTCTAATTTTGCATACTCATAGTAAAATTGAATGGGGAAATCTTTGTTAATATAAATTCCAACATTATTCCCAGCAAGTTTAAAATTCAAGCCACCTGAATAATTACCTGAATAATAACCATAGCAACCATCAATATAAGCGTTATTCATATAATCAGTGAGATAGTTAGGGAAAATTTGAAAGATCACATCATCATCATAGAAAATCGGGTTAACGCCCATGCCATTTACTCGTCCTTCTGTTGCGAAGGCAAAGGTACAAACAGAAAGTAATACTAACAATATAACAATTTTTTTCATTGTAGGTTAGTCCTCCATATTTGTAGGTTTTTCATATCTTAGAAGGGACGACCGTAAGATCGTCCCTTCGAATTATTTGTTTGTATTAAGGTAGATTAACTACAATACCTGCGCCTACTCCAATATCAGATTCTTTGTTATCTATCTTATAATCAGCTGCATCACCACCATATTGTCCAATTCCAATTGTATAGCTAGCACCAATGTCAATAAAGACATGCTCTATTAGAGGTAATAGATAGCCACCTCCGAAGCTTAGGTACATTGAATTTTCGTTCCAAGTTTCATCAGACTTCATCTCATACTTTGAACTATACAGATCAAACAGGAATGCTGCATTGACATAGAAATTAGTAATGTAGAAAGAACCACCTACTCCGAGTAAAAGATCACTTAGAGTCCCAGTTTCCCCCTTATAATAAGTCGGAGGACCCTTTACGCTTTCCCAAACAAGACCAACATCGAGGGAAATATCTTTCATCAGGAAATAACTAACCCATCCGTCAAGCATGAATGTCGTTGTTGCATCTGTATCCTTGTCCGGCTTATAGGAATCAAATCCAGCTTCAGCCCAGATGAGTTTTTCGCCTGGATCGAATGCAAATGCACTCGCAGTAATAAGTAAACAAACAACTAAAGCAATTATTTTTTTCATTTTTCTCCTTTTCTAATTTGTTTTTTGTTTTTTCCTATCTAAGAAATTAACATAAATAAGCCGAAGCTTTGCTACATTATTACGTTTTCAAGTTTACATACAGTATTTGGCTTTTATTCCTAAAATTATACGCTCGATGTCAAGTTTTTCATTATTATGCTTTTCCCGCAGATCCAAGCATGTTCTTATTCTTGTGCTCATACATGGCAATCAGCTCTGTTCGTGCGGGTCCAAGATATTTTCTTGGGTCAAAGGCAGAAGGATTCTTTGCAAGAAATTTATCCTGATATGCTATCTATTCAGAACCCAGGTCATTTAACAAAGCTTTGATTACTCTCTTCTTAATGGAGTTCTCCATCGAATTGGTTTTCATATTTCCATCTTTCCATCCTTCCTAAAAAAAATAGTCAAGAGTTAAGGAAATTTTTGTTCCGCCATGCGTATATTTATCTTGTTTAAGTTCATCTACTGAAATATGATGAAATGTATCATAATCAATTGGAATTTTTTGTGAAAGCATAAATTTTATATTGAATTTATGAGTTTACTATAAAAACCCTTGAAATATAATTGAGTAATTACTTTACACATAATTACCAACAGACATTAGTGTGTTCATAGAAGTAATAAT
>ASNI01000029.1 GCA_000404785.1 Cloacimonetes bacterium SCGC AAA252-N17 | reverse complement strand
CATCCTAACAGCCCTTGGGAAAGAGGAACCAATGA
Source organism: Cloacimonetes bacterium SCGC AAA252-N17 (assembly GCA_000404785.1). Taxonomy (GTDB): domain Bacteria; phylum Cloacimonadota; class Cloacimonadia; order JGIOTU-2; family JGIOTU-2; genus Celaenobacter; species Celaenobacter polaris. The sequence goes on along the minus strand of ASNI01000029.1, from coordinate 31,616 downwards.
AAACACTAATATGCTAATTAGAGACTTTTTCCCTAAAGGAACAGACTTTAGTAAAGTTAGTAAGAAAGAAATTAAGAAGGTTCAAAACATGTTGAATGAAAGACCAAGAAAAACCTTGAATTGGCTAACTCCTAAAGAGGTATTTAATAATTTAATTGTTGCAATAAAAACTTGAACCTACCATATTTAATAAAAAGAACACCCTGATAATCAGACAATATTTCAAAATTAGGAACATCTTCGTGTAGAACAATAACATATTCTTTCCCTAGTTTTCCAAGAAAGAAACCTAATTCAAATATTACATTTTGTCTTGCTCTAAGTTTAGCATTTTTAAATTCATTATCTTTTTTTATTGCTAAATCATCTGCTGATAATAATACAATTGCGCATGAAACATCTGAATGATCCCGAAATTTTTCAATAATAGTCCTACCCTTATTAGCTTGTTCGTGAAGAATAATTGGAGAAAAAGATAACTTTTCCAAAAACCTAGCAGTAGATTGTTTCATTTCTTCATTATACCCATGAACTATAAAAATGTTATTAGTTAAATTCTTTGTAATATGACTTATTGTATTTTCTTTTGATTGAGTTAATTGTAAATCCTCTATCATAACATTTAATAGATTCTTAAATCTTTTCATTCCAGAATTAAAACTAGAAATATAAAGATCTTTACTCATTCCTGTAAATCTCACAGAAGGAGAAAATTCTAGTCTATTTAATTTTTGAATGTAAGTTGAATCAGATCCAAAAATTTTTGATACAATCATTTCTGTTCTATTTTTTACAGCATCTAATTTACCTCTTGAAGCGTATTCAAGAGCCGAAGCTTCGTTCAGAAGTTCATTAAGTAAATTTGTTTTATCCATTTAAACTCCCTTATGTTTCATCTAGCGTATGTGTCCCTGCATATCTTATTATGTATACACAACTATATTTTGTGGTATCTGCGCAATATTGCGAGTATTTTGCTTTCAGTTTCTTTCATAAAATCTTTCTATATCTCCATATTACTTTTCGCTCAATTTCATAAGTAAAAACAGCATTCACCTCAATGCTTAGTCTTTTTATTTTATTTCCTTTCTTTGTTGTCAAATTTAATTAAAAGAATGCAACTTTATGATTGCCTAAAATTTCTCCATTACCGAGATAAGTAAATTCAGTATTCATATTTCATCTATTTCTGCAACCAATTGTTACAGTTTTTGCAACAATCATTCATTTTTATCTTTATTGTTCTCTTTTAGTAATAGTTTTTTTATTTCTCTATCAAAATCAGAAACATAATTCTTGTCTTGAGTAACTCTAAATTTTTCATATTCGCTCTCAGCTTTAAGTCTTGCTTCTAACATCGTAATTTTACCAAGGTTTGTAAGTATTGGAGAGTCGGAAAGTTCTAAAAATTTTATAAGAAACTCTTCCCAGTCTTTCATATTCATTACTTTTCTATTCATTGCTCTGCTTTCTGCCAAATCAAGATAAGCAGTTACAAGGCGTTCTAAGTTTTTAATATGTTCTACGTTTAAATAGTTTTTGGCAATACTTACATCGTTTTTGAAAATTTTCCCGTCGGGAGCTTGTTTCCAAGTTTTGAGTCCCATAAATACTTTTTTTGTATCAGCTTCGGTGTAGATAATTTCAGCAGCAGTTTTACCTGTTATTGCCCAATGCAATTTATTTTGAACAGTTGCAAAGAAATGCTTTGTTATTTCGGCTTTGCTGTCGTAGTCGGCAGAAAGTGCATAAATATCTGTAATTTTCTGATACAATCTTCGCTCACTTAAACGGATTTCTCTAACCCGTTCAAGCATTTCTTCAAAGTAATCTATACCAAAGTGTTTTATCTGTTTGAGTCTTTCATCATCGATTGCAAAGCCTTTGATGATATATTCGTGCAGAATTTCTGTTGCCCATTTTCTGAACTCTGTTGCTCTGTGCGAATTTACACGATATCCTACAGCAGTAATAGCTTTTAGATTGTAATATTTTACTTCTTTTTCTTGTGTTTTACCTTTGATAGCACCATGCCTTGTGGTATGTCGGAAATCCCGACATACTGAATATTCATCAAGTTCGCCTTCTGAAAATATGTTTTTAAGATGCTCTGTAATTGTAGTTCTGCCTTTTTCAAAAAGGTCAGCAATTAGTTTTTGAGTTAGCCAGAGCGTTTCATCTTTAAAAAATACATCAATATTTACTTTGCCGTTTTCAGTTTGAAAAATTACAAAGTTTGAGAATAATTGTAATTCAGAATTTATATTTTCTTTCTTTTTCTTGCTCATTGTTTTGTTCCTCTTTGCTTAATAATTTTAAACTACTTATCTTCCGAATGTTTCGACTTTGTCGAATCTTCGAAATGTTGAGTACCACCGCCGCAATAATAACATTCGGAAGATCAGCGAAGCTGAACATTCCGAATTTAATCTAATGTATATGTCCCTGCATATCTATCGCGTATACACAACCATATCTTGCGGTATCTGCGCAATATTGCGAGTATTTTGCTTTTAGTTTCTTTCATAATATTTTTCATTATTTACACAGTTCTTTCCGTCCAATTTCATAAGTAAAAACAGCATTTACGTAAATTCTTAATCATTTATTTAATTTCTTTACCTTTTTGTCAAATCTTTCATTTCCAAACCTTTTTCTTGACATCGATAATACATTTTTTTATAGATATTGTGTTCTTTTGTTCAGTCTCAGTGCTTGATGAGCATTTTACTGAGATTGTTCCTCATGGGATCATCCCTCGGGTTGGTCCCTTTCCTTTATATTTTTTTCGTGTCTTTTCGCCTGCCACGGCGTAATCCAATTTATTGGATGAAGACGGGTGCATTTCACCTGCCACGTTCTTCTTGCATTTCTCACAATCTGAACGTGGAGGCTTTTGTTATGGGATTTTTTAAATTTGATCTGAAAACATATTCTAAACTCTCTTCATTGATTCGAATAAGAATTCTTTCCTTAATATTTTAAACTAATGGGAGTTTATCACTAATTTTATTTAACTTCTGTTCAAAAATGCTGTAAATTACAGGAACGAGTATTAAGGTAATTAAAGTTGAACTTAATAATCCGCCGATCACGACTCTGGCCAGGGGCGCCTGAGCTTCTCCGCCTTGTCCCAATCCGAAAGATAGTGGTAATAGACCCAGAACGGTGGTTAAAGTTGTCATCAGGATGGGGCGTAAACGCCTGGAACCTGATAAAATGACAGCTTCCATCAAAGTCAAGCCTTCCCGCCTGTGTAGCTGATTAGTGTAATCGACCAGCAGAATGGCGTTATTCACCACAATTCCCGCCAGCATGATGCAGCCGATGAAAGCCTGCATACTGAAGATTGTTCCGGTTAATATCATCGTTATCACTATTCCCACGATTGCCATAGGAATGGAAAACAGGATCACAAACGGATCTTTGAAAGATTCGAATTGCCCGGTCATGACCAGATAAACCAGCACGATGGCCAGAATGAAACCAAACAACAGCTCCTTGAAAGATTTCTGCTGCTCTTCATAATCTCCGCCAAAAAGTATGGCAAAATCTTTGGGAACGGGAACTTCTTTCAATTTGTCTCTAATATCGGAAATGACCGAGCCCATATCTCGGTCGGTGAAATTGGCGGTAACGTAAATTACTCTTTCCTGATCCTTTCTTTCCAACCTTACAGGGCCTTCCTGAGATTCGGTAGTAACTACATTTCGCAGAACTATCGGGTCGTTTCGATCATTGATAATCGTCAGATCTAAAATATCATCGAGATTTCTGCGATCTTCTTCCTTCAGTCGAACTAAGATGCGATACTGCTTGCCGCCATCCCTGAAATAGGAAACATAAGAACCGCTGATCGTGGAGAGAAGTGTTTCTCCGATCGAAGCAACCGAAAGTCCCAGGTCGGCAGCTTTTTGTCTGTCCACTCTGATGATCTGTTCGGGATTTCCTTCTTCGCGGCTGATATCTGTGTCGGTGATTCCGGGAACTGTTTTGATGATCTCCTCGACCTTCACAGCCAGATCGTTAGCTTTTTTCAGATCATGTCCTCGCACTTCCACGCTTATTTCATCATCGGAAGACGATCCCATGCGCAGGATGAATAATCCTCCGGCTGCTCTGGTGCGAATGCTTGCTCCCGGAATATTTTGCAGGATCTTTCTCAGATTATCAGCGATTTCGCTGCTGCTGCGCTTTCTTTTACTTCTTTCCAACAAAGTTATGCGTATTTGAGAGGTTTGCCCACCGCTGGAACGCCAGCCACCGCCACCGACACTCGATAACATGGAAACCATTTCCGGTAATGATCTTTTCACTTTCTCTTCGATTTCCCAGGTAACTTTATCGATCACTTCCAATTTGGTCCCCACAGCCATTTCGATGTCCACCCGAACTTCACCTTCGTCGGAGGCAGGCATTAATTCAACCCCGATGAATTTTACTAAAACAACCGAAACAACAAATAGGGCAAAAGATGTGATGATGACTATTCGACGATGCTTGAGAGCCCAGTTAAGCATATTTCCGTATTGCTTTTCTATTTTTCTGAAGCTGTTCTCACTGGTGGCATAAACTCTTTCCAGCCAGTTTTTAGCCATATTTTGATCATAAGGTTTATACTTGAGGAATTTGGAAGCAAGCATAGGAATTAAGGTCAGCGATACTATCAAAGAACAAAGCAGCGAAAAACTTACGACAATCGCCATCTGCTGGAACATGATCCCTGAAACTCCTCTGACAAAAATAACCGGTAGAAACACTACAACTGTAGTCAAGACGCTGGCGAGAATCGCTGACCAAACCTCGGAAGTTCCGTCCAGAGCGCTTTTTATGTCGGAATCACCCTGTTCTTTGTGGCGGTAAATATTTTCCAGAACTACGATGGAACTATCCACCAGCATACCGATGCCCAGCGCCATTCCGCCAAAAGTCATAATGTTCAAAGTGAGACCGCCGAAATAGAGCAATCCAAAAGTGGCAATAATAGAAACTGGAATTGCAGTAGCAATGATCGCTGTGCTTGAGATATTTCTGAGGAAAAAGAAAAGAATAAGAATTGCCAGGAAACCGCCGATGATCACCGAAAATCCCATATTGGAAATGGATTGTTTAATATACTTGGATGAATCTATCAGAGGAATAAGTTGGATCTGGGGGAAATCTTTAATTATCTGTTTCAGTTCTTCTTGAATAGCATCGGCAACTTTCACGGTATTGGCGCCGGATTGTTTGTTGATCGAGATCCGTAATCCAGGTTCTCCATCGATCCTGATTTGTTGAGTGATCTCTTCATAGGCATCCGTGATTTCAGCCAGATCGCCGATCTTGATCTGTTCTTTGTTTCTGGTTGCCACTACCGTATTTCTGATCTCATCCAAAGAGATAAATTCTCCCTGAGTTCGGATGAGAACATCGTGTTCACCTTTGGTATAAAGACCCACCGGGATATTTTGATTTTCCTTTCTCAGCGCAGTTTTTACATCATCCACCGACAAACCAAAAGATTTCAATTGTTTGGATTCCACTGTGATCTGAATTTCCCGGTTCAAACCTCCCCGAATGTCAACCGAAGCCACTCCCGAAACTCTTTCAAATCGATAGATGATCTGATCTTCCACCAGTTGACGCAGATCCATGGGATTCATATTTCCGGAAATTCCAAGGATCATCACAGGCATAGCCGAAAGATCAAATTTGCGGATGCTCGGTCTATTCACCCCTTCCGGAAGATGGTTCAAGATGCGGTCGATGCGGTCTCTGATGTCATTTGCCGCTGCATCCAATTCCGTTCCCCAGGCAAAGGAAATGCGCACATTGCTCGATCCTTCCGAAGAAGTGGCTGTGATCTCTTCCACGCCCTGCACAGCAGCGATGGCTTCTTCGATCGGGCGGGTGATCTGTTCTTCGATTTCCTGCGGCCCCACGTTCCCATAGCTGGTGGAAACCGAAATGGTGGGAAAGGTGACTTCCGGCATAAGATCGATGGGAAGCCTCGTGAAAGAAACAATTCCCAAAATGATGACGATAAGATAAACAATGAAGGTGAGGATCGGTCTGCTTACGGGTCCTTTGGCGATACTCATAGCAATATTTCCTTACTTTTCTGTTTCATTGGAAAGCAGGATTTTGCTGCCGTCTTTCAATTGATACTGCCCCACGGTGATCACCTGACCGGCGATTTCCGGTTGTAAAATTTCCGACCTGGTTTCGGTGGTGATGCCCAACTGTACAGGAATGTACTTTGCTGCCGATCCGGTTTCGTCAACCACGAAAATCCCGGTGTTGCCATTCTCAGTAATGATCGCTTTATTGGGAACTACTTGTGCATTTTCTTTTTCATCAAGGACAATATTAATTTTACAGAACATACCAGGTTTCAATGTAAGAGACTGATTATCAACCTCTATTTCCATTTCTGCCGTTCTGGAACTTTCTTTCAAGATCGGTGCAACTCTGGAAACTTTCCCATAAAATATTTTGTCTGGAAATGCATCTGCTTCAATATCAGCTTCTTGTCCGATTTTTATTTTTCCATAAATTCTTTCGATCAGGTTGGAACGAATTATTACAGTATTGATGCCCACAACCGAAACGATAGGCGAACTGGCAGTGAGGAAACTTCCTTCATCGCTGAATCTTTCTCCCACAAAACCCGATCGGCTGGCTTTTAAAATTGTGTAATCCAATCTGATCTCAGCCAGCTTGAGAGCTGCCATTCTCTGCTCTATCTGGGCGTTTGCCAGATCAATTTTGGATTTTGCCGAAAAATAAGCTACATTTGCAGTCTCTACTTCCGATGAAGATAAAAATCCTTTTTCTTTTAAAGATGTAATTCGCTTAAATTCCAGATATGCCAATTCAAACTGACTATCAGCTTCTGCTAAATTTACCTGAGCAATTGTTAAATTTGCGTTAGCTTCCAATAATTCCTGTTGATATTCCGAATCATCAATTGTGGCAATAATTTCATTTTCAGCTACGAAATCACCAATTCTCTTGGTAATTTTCTCTAATCTTCCTGAAATCTTAGGAGCAATTATATATTGATAAGCCGGATATATGGTTCCTGTAAATTCTTTTATATCCTGGATGGTTTCCAGTTTTATTGTTTCTGCTAAGATTGCTACCGCTTGATCTTTACCACTACTGAAATTATTATCACTTTCTTTGGTTACCAGTTTAAAAATACGCCAACTCAAAAAAGACAAAAATAAGATTACCATAATTCTTATTAAAATTTTTAAACTTTTCTTTTTCATTGAATAAAATCTCCTTCTTAAGAAACTAATAACGGTTGACCACTGTAATTGACAAGATATTTAACAATAACTATTAAAGAAATATTCAATTTAAATTTCCCATAACATGTGTATCCACGAACAAGTTCGTGAATATCTACTTTAAATTTCCACAAAAGTTCGTATATACCTCTCATTTGTGTGTGTATACGCAATATTGCGTGGATTTTGCTTTTAGTTTATTTCATAATATTTTTTATTACTTCCACATCTATATTCTGCCCAATTTCAATATTAAAAACAGTATTCACCTCAATGTTTAAACATTTATTTAATTTCTTAACCTTTTTGTCAATTCTTTCTTTTCCCAATCTCATATAAATGATTTAACAAGGTTTTGTGATTAATTACCTGCCAACTTTATGAGCTTTCCCGGACACAATTAAGTTAACTATTTTTATTTATAATTTCTTCGATTATTGTTATGTCTTTGGGCACATCTACTTCAGGAGAATCATATTTAGTTATAACTATTTTTATTTTATGCCCATATTCCAAAACTCTTAATTGCTCAAGTTTTTCAATTTTTTCAAGTTTGCCTGCAGGCATATCTCTGAATTTCTGAAGGAATGAATATGTATAGGCATAGAATCCGAGATGCTTATAATAATTAATATTTTCATTATGGTCTTGATCAAATGGGATCGTTGATCTGGAAAAATATAGAGCATATCCATTATTATCAATAACAACCTTAACATCTTTTGGGTCAATAATCTCTTTTTCTTTAACAATCCTGAAAGCAAGGGTGCTTATTTCAAGGTTCGGCTTATCAATAAAAGGTCTCACCAGTTCGTCGAGGCATTCGGGATGCATCAGGGGCTGATCACCCTGCACATTTACGATCACATCATTCTCATCGAGTCTCAGTATCTCAGCAGCTTCTGCAACTCTATCGGTTCCTGATCTGCATTCATCCGATGTCATAACGACTTCACCGCCGAAGCCCTTGACTACATCAAATATTTTCTGACTGTCGGTGGCAACGATAACTCTATTAATATTTTTTGCTGATCTTGCTCGTTCATAAACCATTTGGATCATTGGTTTGCCGCAAATTAAGGCAAGTGGCTTTCCCTGAAATCGGGAAGAATCAAATCTTGAAGGTATTATAGCTGTTATCTTCATTTATCTTTTTTTCTATTCATTTTGTGTTCAAAGTTAAAATTATCATCGGCTGAATATTAAAAACGCCTATTAAGTGTGCATCCGTAAACCCCGTTAGATGTTCCTGTCCCGTTAGATGCTTGCTATCTAATGGGATACTATCTCACGGGGTAAACTTGAAAATCTGGTAGAATTATATTTTTCATTCTTTTTACCTCATCCCCTAAAAAGAGAAGGGTACTTTTTGTCTCCCTCTCCACGATAGGAGAGGGTCGGGGTAAGGTCGAAAAATGGGCTTTACGAGCAAACATTTTTTAAAGAACTACATTTCCCTGAAAATTTCTTCAGCTCTTTCTTTTGTCATTATATTTTTCCAATTTTTCCCAAGACAGTTGTCCCATAATGGATCAAGACTTAAAGCCACAGAAACCATCTTGTCCATAGATTCCCGATCCATATCTTTAACAAGATCTTTTGGCAAAGTTATTTCATGCTTTTTCATCATCTCTCTGAATTCTTTAACTCCATCAGGATAAAATTCTTCAAGATAATCAAATGTAATGCAACAGCCGATTCCGTGATGAATTCCCAATACATATGAAAGTCCATAAGAAAGAGCATGGCATGCACCGACCTGTGAATAGGCAATACTCATACCTCCTAAATATGAAGCCATCATCAGTTTATCGTCCTTATCAGGATGATCGTCGATGAATACTTCTCTGCATAATTGTAATGCTTTTTCTCCGTATGCTTTGCTGAATTCATTGATATAAGTTCCATTTAGCGATTCGATACAATGAATGTAACAGTCCATCCCTGTATAAAACCACTGATCCTTCGGCACTTCGCTGATAAGCTCGGGATCGAGAACGATCTGGTCAAATACTGTATAATCTGAATTGACACCTAATTTTCTCACGGGACCTGTGAGAATTGCCGTTCTCGATGCTTCTGCTCCTGTTCCTGAAAGAGTTGGAATGCCTACATGGAATATAGCAGGATTTTTTATGAGATCCCAGCCCTGATAATCGGCAGATGATCCGGGATTAGTCAACATCAGGGATATTGCTTTTGCAATGTCCATTGTGCTTCCACCGCCGATACCAATAATTCCAGCCGGTGCTTTTGTATCATAATCTTTTATTTTTTGAACGAGGGAGTCTATTTGAGTGGTTTTGGGTTCATCTGTAACATCCACAGGAATGAGCAGGTCATTTTTCTTTACTGGTATTCTTTTTTCAAGATTTTTTCCCTTGAATACATCATCAAACACAAAAACTATGTACGAATCATTTTCCCCATAGATTGGATTTAATATCTCACCCAGATTGTTAAAAGAACCTCTTCCGAATATTATGTTTGGTACTAATTTGATATTTTTAATCATCTATTTGAAAACTCCGATTATTTTATCAATTCTTTCTTCAATTTCACTTTCTGTCCAGTTTAGCATGATCTGCATTGATATCGTTCTTTTCATGATATTATCTGATTGTGGAAGTTTTATGTTTCTATAATCCGGATGGTTTTCATATTTATGGATCGGCAATTTTGCGAGTGCTGAAAGATTTATTAAATGATCCCATTTTTTGATATAATGCCATTTGTTATCATACCAGTATGGACAGCCGGTGACGCCTGCTTTTGCCAATTTGCCTGCTATATCTCTTGCTCTTTTTTCATCATGAAGAAAAACAGAAAGGAAGGTTGCTGTATCTCCATCCTCATCCGGGATATTTCTGAAACTTACTTCATCAATTTCTTTCAGTGCATCCTTGAACATTTTTTTATTTCTTTTCTGAATTTTTATCATTTCAGGCAATTTTCTAAGCTGAGCAAGACCGACAGCTGCATTCAACTCGCTGATCCGATAATTCATGCCAAGGAACGGATGGTTTTCAAGCCCTCTGTCATTACCGATATGGTCATGACCGTGGTCTGCATACATATGTATGTTGTCATAGATATTTTTCTCGTCGGTTATTATGCCGCCGCCTTCGCCGCAGGTTACTGTTTTAACTGCATCGAATGAATAACATCCTGCTTTCCCGAATCTTCCAAGTGCTGTTCCGTGAAATGTTCCTCCAATGGATTGGCAGGCATCTTCAATGAGAACGATATTATTTTTATCACACACTTCTTTGATCCTGTCTATTTTTGCCATACTGCCGCACATGTGAACAGGTAGGACAGCTTTTGTTTTTTCTGTAATAAAATCCTCGAGCTTCTCAGGGTCAAGACACAAAGTATCATCAATTTCTGCAAAAACAGGGATTGCTCCTATATTCAAAACTGATTCTAATGTTGCTACAAAAGTAAACGGCGGAACGATAACCTCGTCACCTGCTCCGATTCCACAGGATACCATAGCAACACAAAGAGCGGCTGTACCACTCGAGCATAAATGGCTGAATCCTGCTCCTGTTATGTAACATAATTCCTTCTCAAAAGATTTTGTTTTCCAATGCCCGTTTCTTGCATTGTCAAATCCGTATCTGAACAAAACCCCGGTTTCAAGAACATCCAAAACTTCTTTTTTTTCTTCTTCTCCAAATATTTCAAAGCCCGGCATCTTATCTCCTTTTAGCTTATCATTTATTAATTAAGCTGAATAATAATTTCATAAATCAATTACGTCTCTCTTGAATTTTTGTTATAAATTAAACAGAATGGCATCTATTAGTCGGATATTTATGAAAGTATCAAGATAAAAAAAAGAAAGACTAACAAACGTAAAAGTACAGGGTAAGAAATGATTGACCTTTCAGTCAAGTAAAACTAGTGTCAAGCCAAACTTCGATTGGTAGTGGTAATTTAATTTAGACATTCCTTATATTTGAGGTTTCAAATTTTTTTAAAAGTCAATTTACGCCATTTTACAATTGACTTATCACTAAAAGAAATGCATATAGCAACAACGCTATCAAATAATACGAATATGATATTTTAGCAATCTTCTTTTCTTTCTGCTAATATTTTATGATCTTTCAAAAAAAATCTTGACGGCAATCCTTTATAGCTTTACATTCTTCTATAAATTAAACAGAAAAAATAATACGGAGGTATAATGAAAATTAAACCTATTGATGATCGAGTTCTTCTTGAGACATTGGAGTCATATGAGAAAAAAGTCGGCAATATTATTATTCCCGATACCGCAAAAGAAAAACCACAGATCGGCAAGATCATTGCAGTTGGAAATGACGAAGATCTACAAAAAATTGTGAAAAAGGGTGATAAAGTTGTGTATGCAAAATATGGCGGCACAGAGATAGAACTTGAAGGGAAAAAATATCTCATCGTACAGAAATGCGATATTTTAGGAATTATCGAATAAGTTTGTTCATTGATTTATAAGACCTTTGCGGCATAGCGCTTCATGGGTCTTTTTTATATGAGCCAGTAGCGGTTTTGGGCTCCCCTTTTTATCAATCCCTTAAACTCCATTTGCAACAAAACACTTGAAAGAGTCGCAGGACTCTCATCAGTCAATTCTACCATTTTGTCCATGCTAAGATTTTTTTCATAATTCATAAGAAGTTTATATATTTTTTCCTCGCTGTCCGAAAGTTTTACTTTTGGTTTGGCATCGGCAGACGCAGTATCATTTACAAGGTTTAGTTTGAGTTGATATTCTTCAAGGATATCATCAGGATTTCTTACGATCTTTGCACCGAGTTTTATGAGATAATTCGGACCTTCACTTTGAGGAGAATTAATATTCCCTGGGATTGCATAGATATCCCGATTCTGTTCAAGCGCATATTTTGCGGTGAGCAGTGCTCCGCTGGTTTTTGCTCCTTCAACTACAAGCGTACCCTTGCTCATGCCGCTGATGATCCTGTTGCGGTTTGCAAAATTCCATGCCTCAATTTTGCTTTCAAGAGGGAGTTCAGAGATAAGAGCTCCATTCTCGAGAATTCTCTCAGCCAATTTCCTGTTTGCAGCAGGATAGATCGTATCCAGTCCTGTTCCGAAAACTGCTATCGTCCTTCCTCCTGCATTCAGCGCTTCATGATGAGCTGCACCATCGATACCATAGGCGAGTCCACTTACTATTGTGAAACCTGCAAGTGAAAGTTTGGGAACAATCCTTCGAACTGCGATCTTTCCGTATTGTGTTGGCTTACGCGTGCCGACTACTGCAAAAACCAGATCGTCATCAAGCAATAATTCACCCTTGATATAAAGCACAATTGGTGGATTGTAACTGTATTTGAGCAATCTGGGATATTCATCATCAAGGATTGAGAGCAGTCGGACATTGTGCTTTTCAAGCAAAGCAAGTTGGTTCTCAATAAATTCTTCTTTTCGATTTTCCAGGATATTATCCGCAAGCTTGTCTGAAATATATGTAAGCTCAGTTAATTCTTCTTTTAATACCCTGAAAATCGCATCGGGTACAGAATATTTTGTTAGCAATTTCTGGATGGTTTCAGGACCGAGTCCCTTTACAGAAACAAGCCGCAGCCACGCATAATATTTTGATTTATCCATCATATTCCTCATCCATCTTCTTAAATCTCAAATCGTTGATCATCATTCTCTTTTAATTATTTTATTTATTTTAAATTACTCAATAAAATCATCAATTACTTCTTGAAATCTCAATCCCATATATTTCCATTCTTCTGGTAATTCGTGTTTTTTATAATTGTACATTGTGTATTGGTAATGTTTTTCAAAATCCTGTTTATTTCGAATGACATGATCATAAAATGATTTTTGCCATTTGAATTTTGGAATATCGTGATTTTCACCATATTCTCGTTTAAATGATTCACGCAATTTTAAAACATACTCATCGAATTTATTCAATTCATTCCGACAGGCGATAATGCGCATTATCGCCTTCATGTGTCGTGGTTGATGGATTGGTTCTGAAATATGTATAACCCAATATTTTATTTATATTTTGGGATGAATTCCGTTTCAAAAATTGCATAATTTTGGAATAATTTGCGGTGACATTATGCAGTTTAATCAATAAATGGAAATGATCATAATTCAAACAAAATGCAAATAGTTCCATCTGTGAAATTTTCTTTATAAATCTCAATTCATGAATCCATAAATCACATAATATTTCATGCTCGAAAAACGGATATACTCCTTCCACATTGCATGTAATAAAATAAATATGATCACCATAAACTCTCTTCTGGCTATTACGATGCATAATAATTCTTTCTCGCTATAAATTCAAAATCTTTTTGATAGTATATTTTAATTTTTGAAGATTTTCACCACTGACTGCTGAAACTGCGAGAATTGCACAGTCGCAGATATTCTTCAGCTCATCTTTGGCATGATCTATAAAATCATCCTTTTCATTATGTGCAAGAAGATCTATTTTGTTGAGCACTATCAATTTCTGACGTTTGTCTAGTTCAGTATTATAGGAATGAAGCTCATTATTTAGAATTTCATACTTATTTGAAATATTGTCCGAAGTGACATCAATAAGAAAAAGCAATACTTTTGTCCGCTCTATGTGTCGCAGGAAGCGTAGTCCCAGTCCTTTACCTTCGTGTGCATCTTCTATAATTCCGGGAATATCAGCAATGACAAATGTTTTGTATTCATCTACTTTTACTACTCCCAGGCATGGCTCGAGGGTTGTAAATTCATAATCTGCAATTTTAGGATGTGCCGAAGACAAATGGCTTATCAAAGTGGATTTGCCTGCATTTGGAAATCCAACCAATCCAACATCTGCCATAAGTTTGAGCTCCAGTTCATAATATTTCTCTTCGCCCTCTTTGCCGGGAGTTATTTTACGCGGCGCTTGATTTGTCGATGATTTAAACGTAGCATTTCCTCTTCCGCCCTTTCCACCTTTTGCAAGTATGACATCCTCATTCTCTTCAGCGAGATCGGCTATCTTGTACTTCCTGTTGTTCTGTTCATCGAGTTCGTAAACTTCAGTTCCAAGGGGCACTTTCAGTATGATATTTTCGCCATCATGACCGGTCTTGTTCGCTCCCATGCCGTGCTGACCCTTTTCAGCAAAGAATTGCTTTTTATAACGGAAATTGAGTAACGTATTCAGTTCGGAAGATGCAACAGCAATAACATCTCCACCCTTGCCGCCATTTCCGCCGTCAGGACCGCCTTTTGGAATGAACTTCTCCCTTCGGAAACTCAAGCAGCCATTTCCCCCATTCCCCCCGTGAACGTGAATTTTTGCATAATCAATAAACATAAATTACCTTTTCTGGTTTTTTGATAAAAAGAATTTAGTCACAAATAATCATACAGATGAAGAACAATATAACTCAAAACCATTGCACAGGTTTCCTTCGTTAAACATTTGCAAGGCAATAATGTTCTTTATTTTAATTTTGTAATCTGTGTTCATCAGCATAATCTGCGTAATCTGTGTTCTATTCTCATCCATCTCTTAAAATCACTAATCAACATTTGATATTCTTATCTTAACAACACACATTTCTGAGTTGCCAAAACTTTACCATCTGAAGAAATTGTATAGAAATATATTCCATTACCCAGTTTTTTCCCAAATGCATCTTTGCCATCCCAAATCACTTCATTCATCCCTAATTCGCAATTCGTAATTGTTAATGCTCTTACTAATTGCCCTTTAATATTAAATATTTTAACCTCTGCATTTCCTAAATTCCTGGTAGAGTAGAATGATATACTTGTCGATGATTTGATTGGATTAGGATAATTCCTTATGTGAGAGATCATCTGATCTTGAACTGGCGGTTCATCCACTCCCACTTGAGGAAATGGTCCGTAAGCGGTTTCCACATATTTGACTGACGCAGTTGTGAGAGTTTCATCAGTTCTTATTTGATAGAAATAATAATCATTCGGATTCGACACTTCCGGTCTATCTGCCTGGAATTTCCAATCATTCCATTCTATGAGCCCAACGTTATCAAACCATGCATAGGATGTGCCTGAGTTGGGTGTTTCCGAAATGAGAAGAATATCAAAATAATTGGTATTTGAAGGAACTGTGAGCTCTTTGTGATAAAATGTCCAGTCTGTATCGCCTGTGATATCATCCGAAATATATTCCGACCCAAGCATCACTGCGTACCATCTATATTCATAATAACGGATCTGAATTGTCACACCCTGCGCATCTGCGGTCTTGATATACCCATGCAAAGAATAATTGGTTGAATCGGAATATCTTTTTAATCGTCCTTCCAGTTTTGTGGCAAGGTCATAATAATTATTCTCATCCCACACATGCCCTATTGAGCGTTCACCTTCATATGAAGCAGTATTGTCATAAAATTCTTCCGGCTCGATAAGTTCCCACATGGTGCAACCCTCATCTTCCATATTTCCAAACCAGACCAGGTCTCTTCCGACACGATACTCCCAATTACTCTGCGGTGTGATAGAACTCATCTCAGAAATATTTGCTAGATGTTCGAGTCTTTGAGGAGCTGAAATATAGCTATTGCCAACAGGTTCGAGCATAACAATATCGGAGGTCACCTCTGTAGTTATCTCCATTGAAAGCGTATCGAGAATGAGCTTTCCTCTGACATTATCTCGATCAACATACACATAGGTATCCAGCTCTTTCGAACGGAAGGCGAGATAATCCAGAATATGCAACCCGAGACCACCACTTGCAGGTTGTGGTATCCAATCATCAATATAGGCGGGAGTTGCTGTATATTCATAAAAGCCGGTTTCGTCGACCTTTGCATTAAGAATCATTGTGGGATAGGTTTCGGGATACATAAGATCAAAAGCAAAATTACCAAGAGAATGAGCGATCAATTTTTGATCATACACTTCAAAACCCTGAATAATGTGCGGATGATGACATATTATCAGATCAGCACCCGAATCTATTGCATGGTAGCGTATCGCTCTATCCCACATATGCGGCACATCTGCTTTGGGATTGTATCCCTCATCCTGATATGGATTGAGCTCTTCGGATTTGTCATAATGACTACCCGGCGCCAGCGAATACTCACTTCCTGCATGCATTTCCATGATGAGATAATCTGCAACATCGTCCACTTCAGCGATCTGCTGCGTGATGTAATATGGAGTCATATAGGCAAAACCGGGCTTGTTGAATCCTGCATTCAAATAGGGCTGATAATTGTTGTACTGCCCTGTTCTGTCGCTGGATGCAAGAAAGGCAAAGGTTACTCCATTCTCCGTGTACAGTATTGGCGTGTACGCTTCATAAGAATCCTCTCCTGCACCTGAAGAAAGAATATGCTTCTGTGCGAGCACATCCTGAGTTTGCTGCATGCCTGCAAGTCCGTAATCCAGAATATGATTATTCGCCAGTGTGATAATATCTATCCCTGCATATGCGAGTCCATCTACATTCTCGGGATCTCCGCGAAAATATATGGGCTTGGTGGGATGATGTATTCCCTGATCAGTGAGCGGACATTCCAAATTTGCAATAGTGACGTCGGCAGCATTTCCAAGAAGATCGAGAGTCGGCTCAAAAATAGCTTCCACTCCATAGGTTTGAATTATGCCACCGGGATTTTCATACCCGCGTGCAAGAAGTATATCACCTACAAAATTCATTGTGATTGGAAAAGAACTTGTTCCCGGTTCTGGAATTATCCAGCAATTTGCTCTTCCGATCATACCTGTATCATCTGTGACTTCCAGAAATACATTATAAGTATGATCATCCTGAATTATGTATGTATGCGCAGGATTTTCTACCGAACTCGTATCTCCATCCCCGAAATTCCAGTAATAGTAAAGTGTATCACTGTCCGGATCATACACATCTGAGAAAAACTGAACATCGAGATTTCTGTTTCCATATTTATCCTTGTATTCCTTTCCCTGCGATGAATATATCTCAACTTCCGGTACAAAGGGCAGATCTTCGGTCACATTCAAAATATCATCAAAATATACAACACCGGTGGGGTCGCTATCAAGATCATTGATAAATAGGATCGAGGTTATTGTCGGGTAATACTCGAACCATGCGAACCAATCATCTGCAACAGGTAGGTAATAGGTATCCCATTCCTGCTCCGGGAAAGCGCCCTGATACACTGTGATGAA
This sequence comes from Cloacimonetes bacterium SCGC AAA252-N17, assembly GCA_000404785.1. Classification (GTDB taxonomy): domain Bacteria; phylum Cloacimonadota; class Cloacimonadia; order JGIOTU-2; family JGIOTU-2; genus Celaenobacter; species Celaenobacter polaris. The sequence goes on along the minus strand of ASNI01000029.1, from coordinate 14,157 downwards.
TTCCTCGATATCAAGCTCTTCGTGTCCATCGAGTGAATACATCAACACATTTATAGAATCCAGAATTCCGAAGCCGTGTATCTCCCCTTTCGTTTCCATATATGCAGAAACAGACCATACTGAGTTTGTATCCAGCTGTATTGGATCGATCTGCTCGACCTTCCAGGTATTGCCAAAAAGCTTAAGCGAGTATTGAGAATTATTGTGAGTAATAGTAGAATCGATGCACCAGTCATCCGGATCGAAGTCCTGTCCCGGATATGATTGCAAGGTGACTGATCCCCGCTCAAAATCTTCTATAATTTGTGCGCGATCGTGAGAAAATAGAAATGTTGATATGAATAATAAAAATATTGCTATGAAGATCTTTTTTTGAAACATTATTCTATCAACAGGCATTTCCTTTCATTTTTTTGTTCTCCATCTAAGATGAGCTGATACAAATACACACCCGAAGCAACTTTTTGTCCATATTTATCTGATCCATCCCATATTACTTCGATGGAGCGAGTGGGCGAAGAGGAGACGGGGCGAAACTCTCTGACGAGTTGTCCTTTTATGTTATAAATTTTGATTTCCGCATTTTGGACATACTCTTTGGATGAAAATGAGAAAGTGGTTGATAGGTGAAAGGGATTGGGATAATTTTCAAATAATAATCCAGATTGAATATAACTATTATCTGATGAAAGTGCTGGTATTCCAGATACAATATTTGATGGATCTGATTCACCACAAGGATTTTCATAAAGAGCAGTAATATAAAAATATACATAATTAGTTGTATCTGCTGGCATGGCATCAATAACCGTATAGTTTAGTATATTTTCTGAGACAGTATCATACATTTCCCAATTAACATAGATATTATAATTTACTAAATCAGGTACACCTGGTTCCGGGGATTCCCAATAAAGATGATAATAATTACATGGGAATATATACTCATGTACAAGATTTAGATTCTGAGGAGGATTAAACTGGGCACAAACAACTGAATACATAAGCAAAAATATTAATATAGAAAATATTTTTTTCATAATACACCTCCTATCGTAATTTTATCATTTTCCCGATGATATTTTTCTCATCGATAGTACATTTGTAAAAATAAATCCCTTCTGCAACATCAGTTCCTTTTTCATCTTTCCCATCCCAAGTTATCTCGATGGAGTGAGAGGGCGAAGAGGAGATGGGGTGAAGTTCTTTTACAAGCTGCCCTTTTACATTATAAATTGTTATCTCTGTGCTCTCTGCCTGCCACGGCGTAGCAGAGTGAAGCCGGGTGGTTGAAAACCGAATTGTTGTTGTGCTTCTGAATGGATTGGGATTAGCTGTTAATATTTGAGTGAATTCTTCCGGTTCATTATCAATTGAATAATTTACTACTTCTAATGTAACAGGTATCTCTGCGATTGTTACTTCATAATTTATTAGAAACGATATGTCACATGAATAAGTCGTGCTCGTGGTATCATTTGTTGCATCGAAATAAACCTGAAGGTCTATTTCCTCTCCCGCTGCAATAGTACCTGCCGAATCACTCAATGTAATCCAGTCTGAATTAGGTGATGAATTGTTAACAATATTTACTGACCATAGAAATGTATTATAAGAGGTATTTTGAAGATGTATAGAAACAGAATCAATTTCACCGGTACTAATAGTATTATAAACAGAATCTGGACTAGTAAGTATTATAGGCATCCCAAAACCTAAATAAATAATCAGTGAGCCAGGAGCATCAAAAACAAGAATATAAGGAAATCCAGTTGGGTAATAACAGGGATGATAATAGTCAACATAATATGAACCTAAACGTATTTGATTTATATAAGCACCTCCATAACTGTCTGACAAAACAGAGTAATTTATCCCGTTATAACCATTAAGAACAACTCTCGCATTTTCGATTGGATTTGATAAATAATCGGAAACATATGCCATAACAGAACCTCCAAGAATATGTTTATAGAGTGGTGTAATGGTTTGAGTATCTGAGGGTTGAGATTCACCCTCGATATATACTGCAGTGACCCAATATGTATATTCTTCAAACTCAACCATATAATCAAAATAGGTTTCGGTGGGAAGCTCTTCAAAAATGAAATATTTTCCAATATCCAATCTGTATAATTCGTACCTTAGAAAATGATAGCTGCTCGAGTCCGGTGCTTCCCATAAAATACCGATCCTCATTGTATCAGCAAAAACAGTAAAATTATTTGGGGCTGGTAAATCCTTGTTTCTGTCGTACCCATAAACATTTGATGCGAAAAAAACAACAGCAAACACGACTAAAATATATTTCTTACTACTCATTTCACACCTCCACGATGCTTAAATGCTTCGTAATTTCGTATGAAATATTTGTCAAGAAAAAGTAATTATACTTCTAAAATCTGCAATCGGTGTTCGGTGTTCTTAAATCAAATCAGGCAAAAGAGAATATCGAATGATGATTAACGATTTATGATTTAAGAAGATGGAGTTGTATGATATTTCTAAAATCTTCAATCGGTGTTCGATGTTCATAAATCAATTAAGCAGTGCTCTCACTTAATAATGTCATTTATTAAATTTTGAAGGACTTGAATTTTAACATTCCTTTTTCTTTCTCCTCGGCTAGGAGAAGGTTAAGATGAGGTATTCAATAAAGTTAAAATTCAAACTGCAAGATATCGCTGCTTAAGTAATTTATTATTAAATGATGAATGATGATCAACGATTTAGGATTTAAGAAGTGGAATTGAATAAAATCTTTCATTACTAATCCTTCATTAACAAACACTTATTCGTCCCGATTATCTCATCACCCACTTTTACCTGATAATAATACAAACCCGATGAAACTTTATTTCCATATTTATCTGTACCGTCCCAAACCACTTCATCAATTTTGAATTTTGAATTTTGAATTTTAAATTCTCGGACCAGCTGTCCTTTTAAATTATATATTCCAATTCGGGATATTTCATGTGAATTCGTGGTTTTATAAAACATTATTGTTGTCGAATTTTTGAACGGATTGGGAAAGACAGAAATAACACTCACATCACTTACGGGATCGTCATCTACAGAATATCCAGTTACAGTTAAGGTTACAGGAATTTGTATTGTGCCCACATCAGGATAAGATTCGAATATTAAATCACACGTATGTACTTGGTTCACAGAATCATCGGTCGCATCAAAGGTAACATGAATATCTTCAACATTTTCTGAAGGAACAATCCCTGATGAATCGCTTAGGGCAATCCAAGATGTATCATCTGGAGGATTAAAATTAATAAAATATGACTCCCATTCCAAAGCACCCGTCCCGTTATTTTCTATTGTTATCAAAGTCGAATCTATCGTTCCAATTTGAATTGAATCATTAATTTCCGCTGGTGTAATACTCATTGTTGGAACACCAAGATATACTGTATAATATGTTGTGCTGTCATTTTCGATTTTTACATTCTCTAAATATACAGAAGAGTAACCGGGTGCAAAGAATTTAAGATCATAGTGTCCTCGAAGCATTGGTTCAATATAATAGCTCCCATCACTGCTTGTTAAAACATTATAATATTTACTATAGGGATATTTTTGCTCAGCACTCACCCGTGCTTCTTGAATAGGTTCTCCGTTATCATCAAAGACATATCCTTCTAATTTCCCAAATCCCGGATATATACCAAAAAGTATATCATAAATATACCAATAATTATAATTGAATGTTGTACTGCCATAGCTTCTAAACTTTAAACTCACAGTTTGATCATTGAACTGTTCCATTTCATCAAATTCAAAATAACTTCCACCGGATACTCCCCAATCATCATGCTCATCGAGTTTCCATTGGAATATCATTGTCTCTTCATCGTCATGCATAACCCAAATCTCCATTATCTCGCCAGTATCAGCAGTATAATCATCAATATACATGTTAAATATTATTTTATCATAAAACCAACTTTCTGAACCAAACTCAGGTGAAAATAACGCCATGTCATAATTTAATACTATTGGAGACCAAATTAGATACGCATATCCAGTGGACCAATACCAATTTCCATCTGGTGGTTCTTGATGCCATCCTGAACTATTCCAGTCAATATAAAACAATTCATGAAACCAACCATAAGGGATGTTTGCATAAGATGAATCTGTCATTGTGGGGACTAATTCACCTTCTTCATATAAAGCTGTAGCATAGTAGCTGTAATATTCTAGTCGATTAACCATAAAATCGAAATAAGGCATTATTGGAATATTTTCAAAAAAAGATAATTTTCCTATATCTAACCTATATAGATAATAACCTAATAACGTGTTAAAGGATGAATCGGGTTCCTCCCATGTAAGTTCAACACCATACTGTCCCAGGTCTGCATCAAAGTTATTTGGTGCTGGTAAATCCTTGTTTGTGTCGTAACCATAAACATTTGCTGCGAAAAAAACAACAGCAAACACGACTAAAACATATTTCTTACATCTCATTTCACACCTCCACGATGCTTAAATGCTTCGTAATTTCGTATGAAATATTTGTCAAGAAAAAGTAACTATACTTCTAAACTCTACAATCGGTTTTTGGTTTTCTTTAATCAAATCAGGCAAAAGAGAATATCGAATGATGATTAACGATTTATGATTTAAGAAGATGGAGTTGTATGATATTTCTAAAATCTACAATCGGTGTTCGATGTTCTTAAATAAATAAAGCAGTGCTCTCACTTAATAATGTCATTTATTAAATTTTGAATGACTTGAATTTTAACATTCCTTTTTCATTCTCCTCGGCTAGGAGAAGGTTAAGATGAGGTATTTAATAAAGTTAAAATTCAATCTGCAAGATTTCGCTGCTCGGGTAATTTATCATTAAATATCGAATGATTATCAACGATTTAAGATTTAAGAAGATACTCTGATAACTAATCCTTCATCAGCAAGCACTTATTCGTTCCGATTATCTCATCACCCACTTTAACCTGGTAATAATACAAACCGGATGAAACTTTATTTCCATATTTATCTGTACCGTCCCAAACCACTTCATCAATTTTGAATTTTGAATTTTGAATTTTAAATTCTCGGACCAGCTGCCCTTTTATATTATAAATTCTAATTTGAGCTAATTCTAGTGAGCTCGTGGTTTTATTGTACGAAATTGTGGTCAAATTTCTGAATGGGTTGGGATGGGCGATTAATGACTGAAGAGGTTCTTCAGGTTCGTGATTGATTCCATAACTCACTTCAAGAGTAACAGGAATGTTGATCTTCTGCCCTATGCTGGATGTGACACTCACATATGCTTCGTAAGAACCGGGTTCAATATCCCACGTTGATACATTTATAGGAACAAGTGCAGATTCCCCGGGTGATAGAGTGCCATATTGGGTTTCTACCTCAAGCCAATGAACAGGAGAATCAACAATTGTAAACACTCCATGATTGCGGTTTGACATGCTGTAATCAGGTGCAACAATACGGAATGCACACCAATTTGATGGAGGTCCGGGAACAGTATATTCGTATTCGCCGGTATTTGGTAATGCATCATTTATAACATCCCAGGTATAGCCATTATCTCTTGAAAATTCCAAGATGACTTCAGAGTATATTCCCGAAAAATTCCAGCACAACGTATCGAGTGAGTTATATTCGAGGATCTCTCCAACTTCCGGATGAGTAATGTCAAAAATGTTTATTGAGAAAAATCCATCAGATATGTCACTTTGATATCCGTCTGCATCCTTAACCTTTATCAGGCAGTAATCGGAAAGCATCCCGTCAACTGTATATGCATATTGTCCTGTATTAGGAATGTCCTCTACAATCGTTTCCCAATGAGAGCAATTATCGCGAGTTAAATATAATGAAACATTGTCTATCGAACCATAGGTGATCCAGCGGATCGTGTCTGTCGTGCTGTATACCAGTGTTTCACCGCCATCAGGATAGTCCATCCATAAATAGGAATTTGCAGAGGGCTGCAGTGTAAGAGTACCCTCTTTGAAATGCGGTTCTGCTCCTGTGCCATCTCCTTCAAGATACCAGTCTATTTCGATCGGTCCTGTAATACTTTCATCAATTGTAATATTTATCTGGAATCCATGAGCTCCCGATGTATAGATGGGAGTACCGTTACCAAATCCCCATGAAATTTCTGCACCATATCCTGTCTGACCGTTATAAAGTAAGGTTTCTATATCCATCGCACCATTGACATAAACACCATCAGGGAAATCCAAACTTACCCCGTACACCGGCTCATTATCCGGACTTGAATGATACAGATAGCAGAGAATATCTATCGGTACTACTGGCACATAGAATGTTGAAGTGCAGATAATGAAATCATTTTGAACGCTCTTTCCGCCTTTAAGATTTTCATCTCGTGAAAAATGCGAAGTTTCCACCCAATATGAAAGTTCGGTTGAGGATGTATTAGTGATAGTTACATATCCTGTTTCAGTCGTATCCTGCGGCAGTGTGAACTCAAAGAATTGAGGAGAAACCTCAATAAGAGGTATTTCAGGGCTTTCATGAAGTGTGAAAAGTATTGCTGTTTCATCTTGAAGCTCATGTGCTGTCGAAGCATAAATATTGGAATATGTGATAAGTACACCATCGGTTTGCTGATAATTTTCTATGCCAACTGTAGCATAATTATCATCCTGGTCATTATTTGTTACTTCTTTATATTGGAACATTATCTCGATATTTCCATTTGATGTTGGATAATATTCAGGATCGAATATAATTACTTCGAAGGTTTCGAAAACATAATAATCGTATACAGTGCGAAAATCCTGCCACTCAATAATAAATCTGTGTTCCACTTCATCGAACCAGGTATAAATGTTTCCATCTCTAAGATCATCCCAGAAAGGAGCGATCATTGAAGCAGGACCACAACCAGAAGGAATTGTTTTATTTCTATGATATATAACATCTTCACTCATAGCGATCCATCCCTCTGTACAAATAGTCATTTTATCACAGAAATGACTAAAGAAGCATATATCAAATGGTGGTTCCATAAAATATGCAGCTCCGTCATACGTCTCATAATTTCCTTCAACAGGAACTCCATCCCCTCCCAGTGACGGATCGAGTTCTATCCAATCATATACCGGGGCTTCGAAATTTCCCGTATCAGAACTCTCGATTGCATAATAGCCATATTCTGAGAAGGTTGGGCTGGTTGTACTCACAACTCCTATTGGTACCGAGAGTTGTATGGTCTGGACTAGAGAATCATCTTGAATAATCTGTAATTCAAATTGTGCATTCTCTCCTGTGATCACCTGGTTTGGCAAAACAGAGAAAGGAATTGTATTCACTCCTGTTCCTGTTGGCTCAATAGTCAAATAGTTACTCTCATCTTGTGATACTGTTGCCTTTCCATTTGTGCACATCAGGAATGCATTGAAAAAATTTGTCCCAGTAGAGCCCGTATTTGTTAATTTGATGTACACTTCGTCATCCTGTCCTTGTATCAGACAGGAATCAGCATTATCGACATTAAATTGAGATACAACTAATTCGGGACTGATAATTTCAACAGGAATTATATACGTTTGATCCCCTAATGTAGAATTGACCTCTAATTTCAAGTTAGCAATATTTCCATTTAACCACTCATGATTTATTGAAAAATATAGATACTGGAATGTGAAAGTTTCTTGGGATTGAATGTAATCGACTTATATACTATCAGTAATAACATCGACTTCTCCATCATTAGAAGAAATAAGAATTGATATATCCTCTGCATTGTATGGGGTAAAATGTAATAGATCGAATGAATATTCAACTATCGTGCCTGAAATTGGATCATCAATGAAATTTATATTTGATATTTGTAATGATTCGTTTGAATAAACTGTCAGTTCATGTGTTTTCGGAAGATACCCATATTTTGAAGGAGTGATTTCATAAATACCTGGAGTAAAATCTCCATATAATGTAACATTCCCATTTGCATCCGTAATTCCTTTCGTGATAAGTGAATCACCTTGTGTGAGTGCAACGATAAAATCTGAACAATCATCATCGACATCAACTTCTACAACGATGTAATTCTGATTACATGAAATGCCATCATCACAAATCAAAGAGAAATTTTTAGGAATATCTGTCCACACCTGTAACCCGGGATCTCCAAGCAAGCCATAGACGTAGAAATAAAATTGATCTGAATCTTCTGAACCACCCCAGTCATGATTATGGGGAAAATTATTATACAACTCCATTTTCCCTCTCAGGAGCATCTCTCCGCATCCATACAGTTCTTCCTGTGTAATGCCTTGATAGATTCCCATATCCATACAATTGTTCCATCGTGTTCTTGTGTCATGTTCACTTGGTCCGATAAAACCAATCGCACCTTTTGGATTCGTCGGCGACCCTACCGTCAGCCACAATTCGCCAAAACAAATATCTTCTTCAGCATATGCAAAATCTGCACCACCACATGTTATACTCGTCAGCATAGGAAGCATTAACCCGTTATTTAATGATGGAATATCACTAAGTTCTAAAAAATAATACCCCCACCAGCTCGCCCAATAATATGGGCTGCCACAACCACGGAAATTTATCAGTGTATGACCTTGATCAATCATATTTATAAGATTTGAAACGCCAGTATTTAGAGGATAGGTGAAATAGTCTACGCCCTGGAATCCAAAATTCAAGAGTTTTTTACCAATATTTGCTTTTGTGAGATAATGAGTAAACATTCCTGTTTCTTGATTAAAACAAGAAATCATCAGCGCACTCTTATACCATGAACCTTCAACTAGGATGCTTTCATAGTTCAGTATTTTACTTATAACCGTTAAGAGATCCATCTGGCTTTGAATAGAAATACGACCAAGTAACACATCAGGGAAATAATCATCACCTTCGAGTAATGTGTAAGGATGATCCGATACATCATATTCGGTCATATATCCTTCAACGTAAAATGAGGGAATAATAAAATTTCCTGTAACATCACCAACAAGCACCACAAATTCCGGGGGTATATCCCATGAGAGATAAGCATTTTGAATGTAATTTTTAATATCATAATTATCCGGAGAAGCACCAATCTCAGATAAAGGAGTCAAAGTAACCTCGTGTCCAAGTTTTCTCTTCCATTCAACAAGAGGTTGTAATATACTCATGCATTCGTCAGGTGCTATGATGAGATAACTTCCTGTTTCATGAACGTTATCTTTTACAGTTCCATATACATGTTCGGATACAATATTAGAAAATGATGATGAAGGTCTGCTTTTCGTATCAATTAACGGATTGTCATTATTTTTTAGATCGATTGCAAAGGTTGCATTGATATCTTTCAGGACTCTTATCAAATTTTTGGTTGGATTGTATTGAACTGCTGCTATTGACACCTGGCAGAATCTATATCCGCGCATAATAACAGGTGAACTTATCGAGACTATTTCTTTCGGATACCATTCATCACTTGTATAAAATGTCTCATCTTTTTTAGTGCCATCTTCCCATCCAAATTGTTGAACATAATAATCCAATGCCGTTACATCATAATCGTAGGTGAGATCTTCCAATACAAAATTACCGTTTTGTAGTAAAGAGATCAATTGTGAATAGACTGGTAATTCTGCTTTTCCGGGTTCTGCTGTCGTAGCGTATTCTGCTATTTTGAGTGTGCTGCAATGTTGTTCCCCTCTTTTTTCATTACTTACTGTGCAGTCATCGAAATTGCCTGTAATTGTCAGATAGTTACTATTGAGATTAATATCCAGTGCACACATGCTCGCTGGAATAAGGAGCAAAAAAAATATGCCTGTGAAAAACTTATTTTTTACGTGACCTCCCCTAATGATTTTGAGTTATTGATAGAATTGTTTGTTTTTTATGTCAGGAAGTAAGAATTATGATATTGGAATATATTTTATAAAATTTTGATGATTATTCTTTAATCAGCAATCTGCGTCTTGAATAAAAAATAAAAAGAGAAAATCGAATGAGAATTAACGATTTGAGAAGTTGAGTAAAATAAAATCTTAATTTACTAATCTTTCATTAACAGACACTTATTTATTCCGATTATCTCTTTCATATGCTTTTCTTGACACCAACACTCCACAAAAAAAAGTTGAATGCAAATTCTCGTTGGAGGCACTCATGCGATTTTCTCAGGCATTTATTCCTACTCTAAAGGAAAAACCTGCTGAGGCAGAAATTCCTAGCCATACTCTGATGATACGCTCAGGAATGCTGCGAAAACTTGGTTCCGGCATTTATTCATATCTGCCCTTAGCAAAGAAGGTTATAAACTATATTGAAACCATCGTTCGAGAAGAGCTCGATGCCATCGGCTGCCAGGAAATCCTTATGCCTGTGCTTCATCCACGCGAACTGTGGGAGATGTCCGGCAGATGGAATGTATATGGACCTGAACTCATGCGTCTTACTGACCGTCATGATAGAGAATTTGCTCTCGGACCTACGCACGAGGAAGTCATCACACTTATTGCAAAGTATGATATAAAATCTTACAAACAACTTCCGATAAATCTCTATCAGATACAGACAAAATTCCGCGATGAGATACGTCCCCGTTTTGGTGTCATGCGTTCCCGTGAGTTCATTATGAAAGATGCTTACAGCTTTCATAAAGACAAGAAAAGTCTCAAAAAAACCTATGACGATATGTACAAGGCATATTCCCGCATTTTTGCGCGATGTGGATTGAAAAGCGTCGCCGTCGAAGCTGATGTTGGCGCTATCGGCGGTTCATCTTCTCATGAATTTATGGTGCTTGCAGAAACCGGTGAATCCGAAGTGCTGCATTGCAAATGCGGATATGCTGCCAACTCAGAAAATGCAAAAATCGCTGCTCTGGACTTTAATGAGCATGAAGAAATGAAACAGCTCGAAAAAGTATCTACTCCTGACAGAAAATCCGTCGAAGAAGTGAGCGCATTTCTTGGTGTGCTTCCAAAGAAACTTATTAAAACAATTGTATATAAAGCTGGTGATAATTTTGTCGCCATAATTATACGAGGCGACCGAGAAATAAATCCTATTAAGGTAGCAAATTTCCTTCAATGTGTAAATCTTGAATTCGCAACTGAAGATGAGATTGCAGAGTTTACAAAATCGACTGCCGGCTTTGTAGGACCTGTCGGAAAGAAGAATATAAAGATATATTCAGACCTCAATTTGAAGGGCACGAAAAATATGATCACTGGAGCTGATGAAAAGGATTATCATTATAGAAATGTCAATCTGGAACGGGATGTACACATCGATGCATGGCAGGATTTCATTCAGGCAGAGAATGGCGACAAATGTCCCAGATGCGGCAAAGCAATGTCCTCATTCAGAGGTATAGAAGTAGGACAGATATTCCAGCTTGGCGACAAATACAGCACAGCTATGGAAGCTACCTACGATGCAAAAAATGGCTCTGCTGTTCCCTATCAAATGGGCTGCTATGGCATTGGCATTACAAGAACAATGGCTGCGTCTATCGAGCAATTTCATGATAAAGACGGTATTATCTGGCCTATCTCAATTTCTCCTTATGATGTAGAACTGATCAATCTGTCGCCTTCAGATGAAGATATTACTGAATTTTGCGATAATGTGTATGAACTTCTGCAAGATGAGTTCATTGATGTGCTCTATGATGACAGGGATGAGAAAGCCGGATTCAAATTCAAAGATGCAGACCTTATTGGCATTCCAATTCATATTATTGTCGGCAAGAAGAATTTCGAGCAGGAAATGGTCGAGATCAAGATCCGAAAAACAGGCGAAAAAATGACCTGTGCCTTTGATGATATCTTAAATAAAATTTCTTCCTTGACAGACACATTATACGAAGAAATAGATAAAAATGTTACATAATTTACTGAAGAATGAGAATATTATTCTTGCATCGCGCTCTCCTCGGAGGGCGTTTTTGCTGGAGCAGGTGGGCTTGCACTTTGAACAAATCCCATCGCATATTGAAGAAAATTTCAACGGAATGCAACCTGAAGATTTTGTGCTCCACTACTCATTAATAAAAGCTGAAGAAATCCAAAAGACCCACTCCAACTCTCTCATTATTGGAGCGGATACGATCGTTGTATTGAATAATGAAATAATCGGAAAACCACAAAATAATGAGGATGCTTTTATAATTCTGAAAAAACTCTCAGGTAAATGTCATGAAGTTTTTACCGGAGTTTCGATTCTTCTAAATGATGTTACAATTTCTGATATTGCAAAGACAAAGGTATATTTCAGCCCCATTTCTGATGAAGATATAAAAGAATATATATCGACAGGTGAACCGATGGATAAAGCCGGTGCTTACGGCATTCAGGGATATGGAAGCCAATTTATAGATAAGATTGATGGATGTTATTTTAATGTAATGGGATTCCCCATTCCACTCTTTTACGAAATGATAAAGAAAGTCACCTTACGTTAAAAACCACAGAGGACACAGAGAAAAAAAAGTATAATATTAAAACAAATAGATATTTAATTTTGGGTCAGTTTAATATCATGTCATAAATTACCAATTTTAATTTCTAAATCCTAATTTCTAATTACAAATAAAATTTCTAACTCAAATATCAATACTATCTTTAATTGTTTAATTTATCTCCTTCCTTAATTTCATCCAATATGTATTTTTTAAAACTATCCGCAATTAAATATTTTCCTGATAAACTGAGCTTGAGTTATTCAATTTCTCTAATTCCCTCTGTGATTCTCTGTGTTCTCTGTGGTAATATAATTCTTTTTAGATGGACTGTTTTATTAATTGATCAAGAGTTTTCTTTCAAATCCGTCCAATCGCTTTTTAACTGACAACTCCCTGCTATTTTCATCAGGAAATTTTACCTGCACCACAGTTTCATTGAGTACTTTCGAGAGATAGCGTACAAGAATTTCTGCTGCTACCATCAATATTTCATCTTCAATTATTTCATCACGCGATTGTAATATCCCGATTGGTCCGGGTATATCTTTAGCTTTAAGGACTATATTTTTGTGATTTGCATCCTTCCCAAAAAGTATTTCAATATACTCATTATCATTCTGATTCCGTCCGATAATAAGTTTTGTAGTATCGCTCAGCCGAAATTGCCTTCCAACATTCAAAAAAGAGATAAATTTGAGTGCGAACATATTATGCTGTTTGAGATCCTTAAGCCGCTTTGAGTAACCCGGATCTGTAAGCAAACATCCTCCAGCCGNAGTTGGATACTCGGTTATGCCAAATTTCTCTGCTAATTCTATCTGAGGAGTTCGGTTTCTTCCCTGCAGTCCAAGCAGTAATTCTTTATCAATCCAGCCCTCACGGATCGGTTTCGTGTCTGCCAACAGTTTTTGAGAAAGCGGTCTCACTATCAAATCCTTATATCCGCTCCATTTGGCAACTGCATTCAATCCATTCAGATGTTGCGACATTGGACGCTGACCGAGCACTTCTCCTGAAATTAGAAAATCAGCACCGAATTTGCCCATCATATCACCCAGCTTCCTATACATAAAAGCATGGCAATCTATACAGGGATTGAAATTCTTTCCGTAACCATATTTGGGATTCTGGATCATTTCAAGATAATCCTGTTTCAGAGGTATGATATTCACGTACAGATTGTTTTGTTTTGCAGCTTGGATTGCTTTTTTACAGGAAAAAAATGGTGATTCAAAGCACATAGGAATGACTTTTATTCCCTGATCCTGAATGACTTTAACTGCGAGAAGACTATCAAGTCCGCCTGAGAACAGAGCTAATGCAATGTGCTTTTTTTTGTGTGCCATATTAATAAACTTATACACCTCAGATTGATTTTTGGTGTCAATTTTCATAATGTATGATTTTTGTTAGACCACTCCGTCAGAGATAAGGATTTCTTGTGATAATAAGACTGAGCAGGTTAAAAAAACATGTATGACCGAAATAACTATATTCTTCATTAAGACCTCATGCTCATTCATTTTATATTCTATTTTCAGTTAATATTTTTCGAGATTACTTTCCAGATATTTTGTTAAAAAAGATTTCAGGAATACCCCCAAAAATTCGATGAAGATTCTCTGGATAGTGCATGAATAAAGTGTTTGCGGAGAATTCTTCGCGGAAAATTACTTTTAGAAAAACTGTTAATTTGTATC
>ASNI01000028.1 GCA_000404785.1 Cloacimonetes bacterium SCGC AAA252-N17 | reverse complement strand
TTCTGTGCAAAGTAACGGAAATCGTGACTATTCACTCACTTAAAAGTGCGATAAAGGCAAGAGTAAAAGAGAAATTCATTGATCTTAATATGAAAGCAGTAAGGCAGGGCATCAAACTTGCTGAAAAATATTTAAGCGAAAGAGGATAAAGGTCGGGCTATGATCGAAAAAATAAATCATATCGGAATCGCTGTTCCCAATCTGGATGAAGCGATAGAAACTTATAATAAACTTGGATTTACTATTCTTGGCAGAGAAATTGTTGCATCCCAGAAAGTGGAGGTGGCGATGATACAAATTGGGGAGAGTCACATTGAACTTCTTCAACCTACTGCTGAGGATAGTCCAATCGCAAAATTCCTCGAGAAAAAAGGACCTGGCATTCACCATTTTGCAGTAAGCGTTGATGATATAGATACAGCATTACAGGAGTATGAACAAAAGGGAATTCGTATGATAGATACCGTTCCCCGCAATGGTGCACACGGCACAAAAATTGCTTTTGTTCATCCCAAGTCAACCAATGGAGTTTTGCTCGAACTCTGTATGGAAGCGTAAGAGCGAGGAGATACATGGACAGAGAAAAACGTTTGGCACAGTTAAAAGCAGGTCGTGCAGAAGCTCACCTTGGTGGAGGAGAGAAGAGAATAATCGCTCAGCATAAAAAAGGGAAACTTACTGCGCGCGAAAGAATAAAATTATTGGTCGACCTGGACAGTTTTGAAGAATTCGATATGTTCGTTACTCATCGCTGCACGGATTTTGATATGCAGGATCAGAAATTCCTCAGCGACGGCATAGTCACCGGATGCGGAACCATTGATGGACGTCTTGTGTACGTGTATGCTCAGGATTTCACGATTTTTGGTGGCTCGCTTTCCAAAACCGTTTCCGAGAAGATCTGTAAGATCATGGATATGGCAATGAAGATGGGTGCTCCGCTTATCGGACTGAATGATTCCGGTGGCGCTCGTATTCAGGAAGGTGTCGATTCTCTTGCAGGATATGCAGATATTTTTTATAGGAATGTGATGGCTTCCGGTGTTGTTCCCCAGATATCTGCAATCGTTGGTCCCTGTGCAGGTGGTGCTGTGTATTCGCCTGCGATCACAGATTTTATCATAATGAATAAAAAGAACAGCTACATGTTCGTGACCGGTCCCAAGGTCGTAAAAACAGTTACACATGAAGACGTGACCACTGAAATGCTTGGCGGCGCAATGGTACATGCTCAGAAGAGTGGTGTATCGCAGTTCGTTACAGAAACAGAAGAGGAAACCTACTCTCTGATACGAAATCTCATGCAGTATATTCCCAATAACAATCTTGAAGAACCCCCTGTTGTCGCTTGTGCTGATCCTATTGACAGAGTTTGTGAAAATCTTAATACAATTGTTCCCGACAACCCCTCAAAACCTTATGATGTTGTTGAGATCATCAAGAGTATTGTTGATAATGGAAAGTTCATGGAAGTAGCACGATATTTCGCTCCTAATATTGTTGTCGGTTTTGCACACCTGAATGGTCATTCCATTGGTATTGTGGCAAATCAGCCGGAATATCTCGCAGGATGTCTGGACATCAATGCCTCAAAGAAGGGTGCTCGTTTTGTCCGTTTCTGCGATGCTTTCAATATACCACTTCTCTTTCTTGAAGATGTGCCGGGATTCCTTCCGGGAGTCAGCCAGGAGCATGGTGGCATCATCAAAGAGGGTGCAAAAATTCTCTATGCAATTGCAGAAGCTACTGTGCCGAGGATCACAGTGATCATACGAAAAGCTTATGGTGGTGCCTATTGCGTTTATAACAGCAGACATGTGGGTGCAGACCTCGTGTATGCGTGGCCCTCAGCAGAGATCGCAGTAATGGGACCCAAAGGAGCCGTTGAGATCATCTTCCGTAAAGAAGCAGAAAAAGCAGAAAATCCCGAAGAATATCTCAAGGATATTGAAGATGAGTACAGGAAGATGTTTGCAACTCCCTATCAGGCAGCATCCAAGGGATATATTGATGATATCTTTGAACCGTCTGAAACACGCAGAAGACTCATCCGGGCAATGGAAATGATCGCTTCCAAGAAGGATTCTAATCCTCCAAGAAAACACGGGAATATTCCTTTGTAATGAAATCAAAGATCTTACGAATCCTGTTTCTTGTTCTGGCTCTTGTTTTGATCTCTTCTGCATGCTTCGCAGAGGTTTCAGAAGCCGGGGACGAGGATGTTGCTTCAAAATCAACAGTAGGCAACATTGTATTCGCAGGTATGGTCATCGTGTTCGCCAGTCTTGTATTGGTTGCGCTGATCATAGACCTTCTAAAGCATCTGCAAAAGAAAGATAAGAGACAGTCCAAAACCGAGAAAGAATTTAATCTCAAAAAGAAGATCGTTTCAATCTCACAAATACGGCCAAGGGCACCAGTTCTCCCACTGAATCAGAAAATGCTCACCGCAGTTATCATGACAATATTTCTCCATGAAAATGAAGTAGAGAACCACAGCAAAATGCTGCTCACAATGAAGAGAGCAAAGATAAGCCCGTGGCAGCAGTCATCAAAACTTCAGATGCCGAATGCAAGTTTTGGTAATAGACCAATAATACAAAGAAGCACACCAATCATAAAAGATTAAATATTGGATACTTATGAAAACATATAAAATGGAAGTTAATGGCGAAAAGTTTGAAGGACGCGTCATAGAATATGATGGGATCAACGCAAAAGTTGAGATCAACGGTATTGCATATAGGGTGAAAATGGAACCGGAATTCGGAAAGAGTAACGAAGTCCTTGAGCGACCAAAAAAAATACTTACTCTGCAACCTTCGTTGAGCGGAAAGAGCGTAGATTCTATGCTCAGTCCGGGCAATGTCAAAGCTCCACTTCCTGGTGTTATTTTGGATGTGAAGGTCAAAGAGGGCGATGAAGTGAATGAAGGTGATCTGCTTGTCATACTGGAAGCCATGAAGATGGAGTCTGAGATTACCGCTTCGGTCAAGGGCAAGGTGAAGAAGGTTAATGTAAAGGTAGGCGAATCAGTTCTTGAAGATCAGTTATTAGTTGAAATTGAGGAAAGCAAAGATGAATGAAATTCTTAGCTTTTTGAGTACTACTGCTTTTGCTCACCTCCACTACACCAATCTTATCATGATCGTTGTTGGGCTGATCTTCATCACTCTGGGTATCGTAAAGCGTTATGAACCCTTGCTTCTCGTTCCAATTGGATTTGGAATTATACTTGGCAATGTTCCCGGTACTTTTGCTGGAGTCTATGATCAGGGCTCTGTCATGAGCTATATTTATTTTGGTGTAAAGACCGGTTTGTTTCCGCCCTTGATCTTCCTCGGCATCGGAGCAATGACTGATTTCTCCACACTCATTGCGAATCCTAAACTTATTCTGCTTGGTGCTGCAGCTCAATTCGGCATTTTTGCGACCTTCTTCGGTGCAACCTTGCTTGGATTTAGTCTTGTTGAATCCGGTGCAATTGGAATTATCGGCGGTGCAGATGGTCCGACTTCTATCTTTCTTTCCTCACAGCTCGCACCACATCTTTTGGGTCCAATAGCTATTGCTGCGTATTCCTATATGGCGCTCGTGCCGATAATCCAGCCCCCGATCATGCGATTGCTGACAACAAAAAAGGAACGTGTCATAAAGATGAAGAGCCCACGCATTGTGGATAAACGCGAGAAGATAATATTTCCTCTTGTTGCTTTATTAGTGACCACTGCCATTGCTCCACGAGCAATAGCACTTCTCGGAATGCTTTTCCTTGGAAATCTTCTTAAAGAATCCGGTGTGACAGAACGTCTTGCAAATGTAGCACGAAATGCGTTGACTGATATTGTTACAATTTTACTGGGTATTGCAGTTGGTGCAAGTACTCAAGCGAGTGTGTTTCTTACTTATAAATCGTTAAAGATATTTGTTTTGGGAGCATTTGCTTTTGCGATCGCTACTGCTGCGGGTGTGTTATTTGCCAAGATTATGAATCTATTTCTTAAGACGAAAATAAATCCTCTTATTGGCGCTTCCGGAGTATCCGCAGTGCCGGACTCTGCCCGTGTAGTTCAGCAGGAAGGGCAGAAATATGATAAATCCAATTACCTGCTCATGCACGCAATGGCGCCGAACGTTGCCGGCGTGATCGGTTCTGCAGTTGCAGCAGGTGTGCTCTGGGGAATTTTAGGGAACTAAAACGGACAGATTACTCAAATTAAGAAATAGCACACAGATTAACGCTGATAAAGCAGATGAACGCTGATAACGCTAAAATGAATTATTTGTAACTCAACATCCCGAAAGTGCGAAAGCGAAAACTTGAATCTTGGATTAATTTCAAATCTTCATCTTATACATTCTTAATACTATTTCGTAAATTTTCGTGTTTTTCGTGGTTCTGCATCAGATTCAGGTTTAAGTAGCACACAGATTATTGCTGATTTGGCTGATCAACGCTGATTAAATTAATAAATCCTTAAAAAGAAAATTGTCATTCTTGAGGATCCCGATTCATCGGGAGACGAAGAATCTCGCAAGAACATTGATCTATCCTCTTGGGAGATCCTTTCCGTCTTCATTTCATTACGCTGTGACAGGCGGTCGCTTCACTCTCTCGAGGATGACAATGTTTTTTGTTTTTGATCGTGTGGTTCTGCCTGACAAGGCGTATTCCGATTTATAGGAAGAAGACTGGCGTGTTATAAAAAAAGAATATAACACAGATCAACACTGATAAAGCAGATAAACGCTGAAAAGAATACACTGAGAATTGAAAGCTCGGTTATGGTCTAATATGTAAAAAAAGTTTGACTATTTTTATATACCCATAACTATATGGTTCAAAAGAGGTGATAATGATTTATTATCCAAGAACATTAGAAAGTAAGATAAAAGAAAAGCTTCATAGCCCGGAAGCCATCTTTATTCTTGGTGCCAGGCAAGTAGGAAAAACTACTCTGATGAAACATTTAATGAATGAACTTCCTGAAAATCAATACATATATCTTGACCTTGAAAATCCCACTTTTCTTTCAATCCTAAATAAAGGAGTTAATGAATTTTTGGCTTATTTAAAATATCAAGGATTATCAAATGAAACCAGAAATTGTATTTTTATTGATGAAATTCAGTATGCTCCGGATTTTTCAAGTATTATAAAATATATGGTTGACCATTACTCTGAAAACTATAAGTTGATTCTTAGCGGGTCATCTTCTTTACAAATCCGTAAACAATTCAAGGATTCACTTGTTGGAAGGAAGATTATTTTTGAACTCTATCCGTTATCTTTTGAAGAATATTGCTGTTTCAAAGAGGAAAACAAAATCTCAGAGTTGCTACAGAAAATCAATCCATTTGAATTAAAAGAAGACCCACTTCGCTTTGAAAAAGAAAAAGTTCATTATTTATTAAGAGAATATTTAATTTATGGTGGTTTCCCAAAGGTCGCTCTTCAGGAGAATAAGAAAGATAAAATTCAAATTTTGCAGGATATTGTTCAATCTTATGTGTTAAAAGATATACGAAGTATATTTCGTCTTGAGAAGATAGCCCAATTTAATCATTTGGTAAAATTGTTAGCAGCAATTATGGGAAAAGAACTGAATATCTCCCAACTTGCAACAGAGACACGGCTGAATAAACAAACACTTGAAAATTATCTAAATGTACTAGAAGCGGGTTACATAATAAAGTTGATTTATCCGTTTCATAAAAATTTATCTTCAGAATTGCGTAAAACCCCGAAATGTTATTACCTTGATATTGGATTGCGGAATTTTTTGATTTCAGATTTTAACGAACCGGAATTCCGTTCTGATAGGGGTGAATTACTGGAAAATTTTATTTTTACACAGTTGATAAAAAAATCAAATGCTATGACAAAAATAAATTACTGGCGAACCAAATCCAGACAGGAGATTGATTTTATATTAAAAAATGAAAAACTCAACGCACTTGAAGTAAAATGGAGCAAAGTAACAACTTATAGTTTAAGGAGATTTAAAAAGATTTATCCCGATGCAGAGATTTTTACGATTAGTATGCTGCAAGATTTTTCTAGAGAAGAAAGGATATTACCTGCTTATTTAGTGTAGATGGGAAAAACGCGAGAAGATAATATTTTCTTTTGTAGGGTTGCTGGTAACCACAGCGTGGAGAGAAGAGCGGAGAGAGAGGAGCGAATATTGATAAAATACAAAATGATAACTAATAAATTATTTCTTTATCTGCGAGGATCAGTTAAATCTGCGTGGGTCTGCGTGCTATGATTTCAACCCGATTCATCTTTGCAAGCTGAGTCGGTTTTCAAATGAAAGTATAATATAAAATTGGGGAGCTGGCATAGAACCAAACTCCCCAAAACATATTATCAATTTTATATGATGATTTCTTATTTGGGTTCGTTGATGATCAGTTCCGCATAAAAGCCGTCTTCAACCTTGGTCATGCTGAATCCACGCACTTTGAACATGTGCAGCATGATATGATTGTTAGCTAAGACATTTGCATAGATCTTCTGAATTCCTCTTGCCTTGGCGATCTCACAAATATAGTCCGTGAACTTGTTGCCAAGTCCCAGATTTTGCCATGGATCAGCAATAACAATAGCGAACTCAGCGGTCTCATTGTACTGATCTGCGATCAATCTGACCACGCCAGCCATCATTTTTTTACCGTTTTCTGTAACCTCTGCAATAATAGCAATTTCACGATCATAATCTATTTGCGTATATCGTACGAGCTGATCATGAGAGATGTCCTTAATAAGCTGGAAGAATCTGAACCTTTGTGTTCTCTCGGAGAAATTGGAAAACATCTCTTTCTCCATAAGCTCGTCTTCGGGCTTGATCGGTCTCAAAATTACCTTTTCGCCGTTTTTCATCGTAAATTCAGTGATGTATTCCGAAGGACAGGGAGAGATAACAAGATGCTTGTATGGATATTCTTCTGCAACCTGTACGGAATCATCCAGCATAACTTTAGCATCGAGTACAACTCCTCCGCGTTCATCAACTCCAAAGGGATTGATATCTATTTCATTGATCTGCGGGAAATCCATAATCAGGTATGCAAATTTATAAAGCAGGAACTGAATGGAAGTTATATCGGCGCCAGGCATACCTCTGTATCCTTTTATCAACTTGTATATCTTCGTGTCTTCAATAATCCGCATAGCCAGAGCCATATTCAGCGGCGGTAAACCAATAGTAGTATCCTTGAATACTTCAACTGCGACACCACCCATACCAAAGACAATGGTGGGACCGAATATGGGATCTTTTTTACACCCAATGATAAGCTCATATTTTCTTTTGAGCATCTGCTCGACAAAAACACCTCTAATATCGGCGTCGGGTACCTTCGCCCTGGAAGATTCCAATATCTTGGTATATGCTTTTCGCGCTTCTTCCTTGTTCACAATGTTCAGTATAACTCCACCGACATCTGTTTTATGCAGAATGTCTGGTGATGCAATTTTCATAACAAGTGGAAAGCCGATCTGTTCGGCTAATTTTACTGCTTCTTCCTCTGTTTTTGCAAGTCCATTCTTTATTACCGGGATCTCATAATAGTTCAGCAACTGCTTTGCTTCAAATTCTGTCATCACGGTTCTGTTGTCAGCAAGGACTTCATCAATAAGCTTTTTACTTTCAGCTTTTTTCGGTTTGAACTCAATGGGTATTTGGGGTGGGGTTTCATGCAGTATCTCCAAATTTCGAGAGTAGTCATACATATACATAAAGCATTTTACTGCATCTTCCGGAGTCTGATATACTGGAATTTTGTTGCTTTCCAAAATTTCCCGACCTTCTTCAATATCATCTGCGCCCATCCAGGAGGCAAGCAAAGTTTTTCTGCATTTTCTGCCAATACCGGCAATTTTCTTTGCTACACCACCTGGATCGGTCATTGCTTGTGGTGTGAGAATAACTAATATACCATCAACGTTTTTATCTTTTGCGCATAGCTCGACCGCTTTTTCATATTGTTCGGGTCCGGCGTCTCCAAGTACGTCAACAGGATTGCCTTTGCTCCAGTTTGGAGAAAGATACTGATTCAGTTCATCGATGGTTTCATCCGATAATTGAGCTATCTCACCACCTTTGGCGATGAGAGTATCAGTCGCAATAACACCAGGACCACCGGCATTTGTTATGATCGCGAGCTTATTGCCTGCAGGTTTTTCCTGCATAGCCAGTGATTGAGCGATGTTGAACAGCTCATCAATTGTATTGACTCTGATGACACCTGCCCTTTTAAAAGCAGCATCAAACACAAAATCATTGCCAGCCAGGCTTCCGGTGTGAGACATTGCTGCCTGTGCACCTTCCGTGCTTTTTCCTGCTTTGAGGACAATGATCGGTTTGTTACGTGCAAATGCTCTTGCTGCACTCATGAAACTTCTGGCATTGGTCAATGATTCCATGTAAATGACAATACTTGTCGTGAGCGGGTCGGTGCCAAAGTAGTCGATCAGATCATGAAAACCCACATCAATCATCGAGCCGATAGAAACGAAATAGCTGAATCCCACGTTCTGTTTTACCGACCAGTCTAGAATTGCAGTGCAAAGTGCGCCACTCTGCGAGATGAAAGCAATCTTTCCCGGCAGAGCCATTTTATTGGCAAAGGTCGCATTAAGATGGATCGAGGGTTTGATGAAACCAAGACAGTTGGGACCGATCAATCTCATTCCATATTTTCTCAAAGTTGCGGAGATGTGTTTCGTGAGCATCTTGCCTTCTTCACCTATCTCTGTAAAACCTGCTGAGATAAGAACAATGCTGGATACACCGGAATATCCACATGCCTCAACAATTGTAGGAACTGTCTTTGCAGGAGTGGCAATTATTGCAAGATCAACTTTATCCGGAATATCATGTATATTTGCGTATGCTTTCACTCCCAACACATTGGTACGCTTTGGGTTGATTGGGTAAACAATGCCGTCAAATCCTGACCCAATAATGTTTTTCATCAGGGAATGACCAACTGTTCCCTCTCTTGCGGAAGCGCCGATGATCGCGACCACTTTTGGATTAAAAAGTTTGTCTAATTTCTTTGTAAACATTACTATATCCTTTATTATATTGATTTCCAATGTTTTGAAAGCGATTGCAACGCCATTGCTTTCCTGCCCTCATACTCATAATAGGTTTGTATCATTGAGTCGGTTTCCCTTTCTTTAAACTGCATTTTATCATTATTAATGCCATCCAAAAAGTTATACAGGCACTTTGGGAACATCTCGATATTGTAGCCGCCTTCAAGTGTGGCAAATACATTATCGAAGTTTTCAGAAAGTAATTTTCCAATCTTATAATAAGCATTTACTGTAAAACGCAGATCCAGCAGTAGATCATATTGATGGGAGTCAAACCCGGCTGAGACCGCAACGATATCAGGATCAAATTCCTTGGCGATCGGCAGGAAAGTCTCCACAGCATCCATGAAAATTTCATCGCCACTGCCTGGAGGTAGGGGAACATTTATTGTGAATCCTTCACCCTTTCCAGCACCGATCTCATTTGCATCCCCGCCACCCGGGAACGCGGGATATTGATGGAGAGACCAGTATAATACACGATCTGAAGTGTTGAAGAATTTCACAGTTCCCTCTCCAAGGTGTCCGTCAAAGTCAAATATCAGCACACGCTTACCTTTGTTTGCATGATACTGAGCAGCGATTGCGATATTATTGAACAGGCAGAATCCGCTGGACCGATCTATATGCGCATGGTGACCAGGTGGACGGGTCAAAGCAAAATCTCCGGTTTTGGATGCCATGATCGTCGCTCCGACTGCGTATATCGCAGCTTCATAACTTCCCGGTGATACGATTGTGTCATTATCAATATGACCACCGATCATGCATGCTTCTTTTATGCGTTGAATATATTCGGGAGTATGTACAAGCGTAAGATATTTTTTCCCATTCTCGACTTCTGTCACCGGCAGATCGCCAAGTGAGGTCAGCCGTTTTTTATTTTCTGGATGCATGCCCGTATCGTGTTCCAAAAATATAGGATTATAGATTAATTGCATTTTGAACCTTTCGAAAAGTTAAATGAAATATAGATTTTAATATTATTTCCATAATTAACCGACTAAAATGTGCTTCTTTGATATAGGATGAAAGCTGTCAAGTAGTTTGAGCTGATAATATAGTGTGCATAGTTGTTGATTTTAAAATATCTTAACAGGATGAACCTTTACCTGCCAGCCAGTGGGCAGTATAAATTTGGAATCCTAAGGAACGAGGATTCCAGGTATAGTTTCACACCTCGACTCCTCGTCATTGCAATCCGCCAGCTGGCGGAGTCGAAAAGTGGGTTAAGATGTGAAATATATCTTGCCAGAAAATACTTCAATTTCCTTCGTGACTTCAAACAAAGAGCATTGGTTGAAAATAATATCTGTGCATGATGAACCTTTACCTGCCAGCCATTGGGCAGTATAAATTTTGAATCCTAAGGAACGAGGATTCCAGGTATAGTTTCACACCTCGACTCCTCGTCATTGCAATCCGCCAGCTGGCGGAGTCGAAAAGCAGGTTAGTGGCGGGTTTATCCCGTCGATGGTTAAATAAAATAAAATGGAATATACTTTTCTTACGTTATGGCTGAAGGATAATAAAAAACACCTGATCGGCAGGACGGTGAGGGAAGTGTATTATAATAATTCAACCTACATTTTTGATCTTTCTGCAACACGATTTGCGGTTTCTATCAATGGGCAAAATCCGTTATGCTTTATTTCAAAGGAAGTAAAACAGGTCGAAAATAAGGATAATCCTCTTACGCTTTTGCTCAAACAGCATCTAATTAAAAGCTCAATAAAAAATGCGGAGATGAGAGAAAACGATAGAGTGCTCATAATAACTTTTGATAAAGAATCCTTTTATGGAGAAACATCATACTACAAACTTATCATTGAGCTGATCCCGAGATATGAGAACCTGATCCTCGCACGGGTGGGGAAAGATAGGGATATCATTTTGGACTGCCATCGAAGGATACATGTTTCAGATAGTGCGTTTCGGCAATTGTATCCGGGGATTCCTTACAATTCTCCACCGACAATTGAAAAACCTTACATTTTTTCTGCGAGTAAATCCCAATTTGAAGCTTTATTTCCCGGGGTGCTTCCTGATTCGTGGAAGGAATTTGTTATACGTTTCAGTAATGCTCCAAAGTTTTTAAAGCACTTTTTTCGTGCAGATATGCCGGCGAATGAGATGTGGGAATTCATCAGTATTGTTCATGCCAAACTTGAACATTGGTCAGATAAATGCAGAATTTTTTACAATACAAAGAATAAATATCTTACTCTCTTTAAAGAGGATGATAACTGTCTTGAAATGAAAACGGTGAATGATGCCTTTGCCTATATGTATGAGCATGAGATCGTGCAAAATAGATTCCAACAAATAAAAGAAAGTACCATACATTATCACATGCGCGAAAAGAAGAAACTGCTTAGAACTCTCACGCAGCAGAAAAAAGATCTCGAGGAATTGAAGGATACTGAACACTGGCAGAAAATGGGGGAACTCCTCAAGATCAATCTTCATAAGATCAAGGGTAGGATGAAAGAAATAGTGGTTACAGATTATTTTGATGATGGAAATCCCGATATTGTGATTCCTTTAAGAACAGACTGGACGCCACAGCAAAACATGGCGCACTATTTCAAGAAGTATAAAAAAACACAATCCGGCAAAAAGAAGCTCATCAAGAATATTGCTGCTAATGAAAAGAAACTGGAGAAGCTTGAAGATCAAATTGCGGAAATCAATGCGTGCGAAAGTATAAAAGCTCTTGAGCCCATGCTGAATGAAAAGGAATCGGGCTCGGAAAAGCAGAAGAAAGCTGCTCCTTTTAGAAAATTTTCTTGCTCCGTTGAAGGTAGGCAGTGGGATATTTTTGTTGGACGTTCCGGCAAAGAGAATGATGAACTGACACTTCATTTTGCTAAACCAAATGACTGGTTTTTTCATACGAGAATCTATCACGGGTCACATATAATTATAAAAAATCCAAACAAACTCGAGCACCTTCCCGAACGGCTCAGAGAAATCGCAGCAGGCATCGCAGCATATTACAGCAAAGCAAAGCACTCCACAAAAGTGCCTGTGGATTTTACATTAGTGCGGTATGTAACAAAACCCAGGAAAAGCGCTCCCGGGTTTGTTGTATATAAAAATAACAAAACTGTGTTCGTGGACCCGATCGATCCAAGAACTTTGCAGTTATGATCTAATCTTCTATTTCATTATCCGCCAGCTGGCGGATGTCATGAAATGTGAGGAGAGGTAATGCTGTGTGATAGAACACCTTTTTCGTCATACTCGGATGGAATAATTTGGAGAGCAATCTACGCTTGTGATGAAGCAGCGTAACCAGATTGATCTCTTTATCTTTGATATATTCCTCGACTGCTTTGAGTACATCCTTATCCTGAACAACATCAAAGAACATTATACCATTTTTGAATTCTTCTTCAAAATGTTCCTTCAGGTAATTCATAAGCAGATTATCAATAATATCTTTGTTTGAATGCTCCACATGCAGGCAGTGTATTTTCACCTTTAAGGAATCGAGTATGTCTACAAGATTTTCAACAGCAGATATATCCGACTCGTCAAAATCGGTGATATAGAGCACATTACGGATATTTGCATACTCAGTATTGTCAGGGATTGAGAGCACGGGAATTGTGGCATTATCAAGGATTTTGAGTGCAATACTTCCAAGTATTCTGTCTGATTTATGCCCCTGCCCCGAAGAGCTCATGATGACCATATTGGGATGATATGTATTACAGATATTCAATATCTCATATTCTACCATACCATTAATAACTTTTGTTTTGAGGTGTATGTTTTTTATCTCCTCATGTTTGAGCATTTTATCAAGTTTATCCTTCAAGCGTTTCATGCCGACTTTCGCGACTTTTTCAATGCTATCCATTATCTCAGGATTAATAAGCGCCGAGCTGTCCACCACATCATCGGCCATATCTGTCGTTGCAATGGGATACATATAGGCGTGGAACAGCATGATCTCTGTTTCTTCCTTTTCGGCAAAATGAATGGCATAATTACATGCGCATTCTGTATTGTCGGAAAAATCAACTGGCACAACTATTTTTTTCATAGGTACCTCTCTGGCTGTTTATTTCTTAAGGTTTTTAAAAGGTAAATAGGTCATAAAATCAGCATGATGGATGATGAGCCCTTCTGTGGTTCGAGTGAAGGAATCTCCTTCTTTGGAATGAACTGCGATCACATGGCATACTTCATCCGGCACATCACATGCCTGAGCAAGGGATACGCCGGTAAAGGCATGACGAAGAAGCTGACCGGATTTGCTGAACTTGATCGTATCGCCATCTTTTTCATATTCAAGGAGTTTGCCAACATCAGCAAGTATCGCACCTGCAACAACGACATCGAGGTCAATGGGAAGCTTATCGCCGAAGAATTTCTGCATAATTTTTGCTGACTCATAAGCAACATGAACCACTGCGCATTTGTGTGCTATGAAGCTTACTTTGCAGTCTTCAACAAGAAGGGTGAAAGGAATCCTTTGGAGGTCTTCGGGTGTTAGTACACTTTTTTTGAATGCCAGTTCCCAAGTTGCTGCGACCTTTTCGCGAAGGTCTTCATTTTCAATCCAATATAGCTCGGGCCAGAGTTCTTTAATCTCTTTTTTCATGTTTATTTACCTTTAATTTGGTTTCTATTAATGTTTTATGTGGTAATCGAAGAAGGTTTGCGATCTTATGCGCAAGATAATCTTCATGGGCATCCAGCTTTTCATCAGCATAGATAATCCTCCAGAGATTCTCAAGGATCTTTATTTTGTCCTCATCAGAAAAATTTTGATTGATCAGATTGGTGAACTGCCATAGATCAATGCTTTCGTCGAGAGTGTGTTCGGACTTTTCTATAAGTGCATGAACTTCATCTTCGGATAGGGAGAATTCATTATTGAGGATTTCAATGATTGTGCTGCGTTCCTCCTCTGAAAAGTGCTCATCACTATTTGCGATTTCCAAAAAAAGTGCGCAGGTGGCAATTTGAATTTTCTTTTCCATAGATTCTTTATCAACGGGCTTATCGGGATCGGGTATCTGAAAGAAATTCTTCAAATTAAACATATCACTTCTTTAGAGACTCCATTCGTTCTGTAAAGATTTTGTTGGTCGGATCGATCTTACCGGCATTTCCATAAGCTTCCCGAGCTTGTTCAATATTATCAAGTCCTTTATTAATATCACCGAGAAGAATATACTGATCGAAGTTGAAGCCATTCAGTTCGATCGCCTTGTTCAAGGCATCACCGGCTTCGGTATATTTTTCAAGATGAAAGAGCGCATTTGCTTTGAGATAATAAAAGAACCAAATAGGATTTGATTCAAGGGCTATATTCGCTTGGTCGAGAGCTTGTTCATAATTACTATCTTCGATAAGAAAATCAATAGTATATTTCATTGGGGAGATGTAAGTAGGCGAAATCGCTAATGCTCTATCGAAATATATTTCTGCTGAATATTTTTCATCTTTTTTATGATAGATACGCCCAAGATAGAATTGCGGCGGTGCGTAGTTGCTTGCAAGCATGGAAGCTTTTGTATATTGTTGTTCCGCCTCTGCGATGTTGCCTTCTTTTTCGAACATGAGTCCTTTGTTGATGGTTTCTGTAACAGTGCTGGGAATTTCGTCATTTGTGGCAAGATAGGAGAGATACTGAAGCTCGAGAAGATCAAGTAACTGCTCGTCAGTGCATTTTATGAAGGAGTCTGAGATTTTCTGTGCAAAGCCATCTATATCCTTTGAACCAAGTGCGTTGAAAGCAGCGATTATTTCATAATAGGGTTGTTTTTCGATCAAAAGCTGGTTTTCAAGATTGAGCATAGCGGTTTCATTGAGCACATAATGCTCTCTTTCTATAATGATATTGAGCAGATTGATCCCGGTAAGGAAATCATCCAGCCATTCAAGAAATGCAAGTTGATCTCTTTGTTCAGGGAAGAAATCAATGATGTTGGCATTTATCTGACGAAGACTGTCAGTAGTGTGTATGCTATCAGTATAGCAGAGCATTCTGCTGAGCAGATCGATGTAAAAAGCAAAGCGGTTATCAGAGTAGTGTCCTTTCTCAAAGATCGAGAGCTTTTGAAGTTTGAATTCGCCTGTATCTTTCTGCAGAAGATCACCGGATTCGGTCACGATCTGTGTAAGTTTTTCTTTCAGAGTGTTGCTTTCACTAGTCTGCACATAATCAAAATATATCAGAAAACTATCCTGTGCAGCGGCTGTCTCTGCATTGAGGGCATCAAGCAGGACAAGATTCTCCTCAATGAGAATTTTCATGAGTTCCAGTTTCAGTATATTGAATTCGGATTGCTTTGTATTAATGTAACTCTTCACATCTTTCTTGAGTATTTGCATTACCAGCCGGTGAAAAGAAAGCCCTTCCACTTCCGACTTATTGCTCAAGAAATGCTTTAACAAGGAAAAAGATTCAATATAGCTTTTCTGATCCGCCAGCTCAGCTCCACGAGTGTAATATTGGCTGTATGTTTCGTAATGAAGCCAGAATTTTTCAGGAAGCGTGAGAGGTTGTGAATTTTCAAGCTCGTTATAAAAGGAAAAAGGCGATGCAAGCACGAGTTGGTTTTTGGGATATGCTGCAATAACTTCAAAAAGCTCGTTGCTAGTATTGTATTTCGGGATAATATTCTGCTGCTGAATAGTGTTGCTGTTCTGTTTAATATGAATGCAGGCAATGTCATCGTAGAGGTCTTTTTCTTTGAATTTCCAGCTTCCCATCGGCTGATAACAAAAGTAGAGCGTATCTGCATTTTGGAATTCTTCCACAGTTAATGATTCTAATCCTTCTAAATTGCAGAGATAGATTGATATTATCTTTTCCTTTGAAAAGGTTTTTTTCTCTTTGTACAGGAGATTTGTTTCCTGAGCAAAAAGAGAACATACACAAAAAACGAAAATGAAAAACAAAGAAATAATTTTTTTCATGTTACCCCCAAGTATTTATGTGTTTGAAAGCTTCATTTTGCTTGAAATCTGTCAATTTTTATTTTTTTTCTAATCAATCAAAGTCTCGACATATTCTGCAATTGCCAGCCCGACAATGCCTGCTCCGATTATGAGTACTTCAACTTCTTCCATTTTGTTCCTTGGTCATTAATTTTAATATTTTTACATGTTTTGGCAATAAATTTCATTCATTTCTGTGAATCCTTTATTGATAAGTGTTTATACCATTAAAATTTTTACTTAACTTTTCCGATCTTTCTCTGTGATCTCTGTGGTGAATTTCTTTTTTTTTCTGTTTATCAGAGTTTAGTACGCTGAATTTGTTTTCCTTTTAGTGTCCAGCCGGTTGCGTCAATAATTTCAATATCAACAAAAGTGCCAATGAGTTTTTTGTCTCCGGGGAATACTGCAATTTTATTATCTCTTGTTCTGCCGGAAAGTTCTTTATCACTTTTTTTGCTGGTATGCTCGACATAGACTTGTACGGTTCTGCCGATCTGTTCCTGATATTTTTCAAAGGTGATCTGCTCTTGCAGTTCTATAAGTTTTTTCAATCTTTCTAGACGGACATCTTCAGGAACTTGCTCTGAATAAGATGCTGCTGCAGTAACTTCCCGCGGGGAGTATTTGAACGTAAAAGCATAATCAAATCGGATTTGTTTCATGAGATTGTAGGTTTGTAGGAAATCCTCTTCAGTTTCTCCGGGGAAGCCGACCATCACATCGGTCGTGATTGCAATATTGGGTATCGCATTTCGCAATTTATGTATGATGCCGAGATATTTTTCTGATGTATATTTGCGGTTCATTTTTTTCAGAATACTATTCGAACCGGACTGCATAGGCAGGTGAAGATGTTCGCAGAGCTTAGGTTCTTTTGCGATAACTTCAATCACCTTGTCAGAAATATCTTTCGGATGTGACGTGACGAAACGCAGACGCTCAATGGTAGAAATTTGTGATGCTTCTTTTAACAATTCGGGGAAAGTGTATTCGCCGTCATCATAGGAATTTACATTCTGCCCGAGCAGGGTCACATCTTTGAAATCTTCTTTGCCTACATTTTTGATTTCCAGCAGAATTTCTTTGTGATTTCTGGAACGCTCCCTTCCTCGCACATAGGGAACTATGCAGTAGGAGCAGAAATTATCACAACCCCGCATAATTGTCACAAAGGCATTTACACCCTTATTTCTGATAGGATATATATTTTCGTAGTTTTCTATATTATTTTGGACATCGGCAAACAAGTGCTCCTTCCGAAACATACATTTGGATATGATCTCAGGAAGTTGCCTGTACTGGTCGGTTCCCACAACAAAATCAAGACTCTTAATTTCTTCAAGAAGCTCTTCACCTTTTCGCTGGGCAACGCATCCGATCAAGCCGATGAGCATATCCGGATTTTGTTTTTTTCTCTTTGCTTCCGCGGTGATCCTTCCCAGCACTCTATCCTCGGCATGCTGCCGCACTGTGCAGCTATTGAAGATGATAATATCTGCGTCGTCTATTATGTTTGTTTTTTGGTAACCTGCATCGGAGAGAATGCCTGCAACAAGTTCGCTGTCTGCCACATTCATCTGGCAGCCATAGGTTCGGATGTAGAATTTATGGTGTTTCATTTTATCCGCCAGCTGGCGGAAGTTAATTTTAGAATCATAGTATCGAGCATTTCATATTATGTTTGTCAATTGCTCTTAATGATAAGAGCTCGTATTGAGTTGATCTTTTTTTCAGAAAGGGCAGGTAAAAGTGATTTGCATTTTATTAAAAATTTTGGAGCTGATAAAATCAAGTTATTATAAAATTCCCGATTCACTTGTGGGTCAGTATAATATTGCGTATCAATTCTTTCATTCATTGCAGCTTCTATGAATTCAAGTTCTTCCGTAGTAAAATACTCAGTAAGATATTTTTGAGCAAATACAATTGTGCATTTGTGTATTTCCGATCTCACTCCAATTTTT
Organism: Cloacimonetes bacterium SCGC AAA252-N17; assembly: GCA_000404785.1. Lineage (GTDB taxonomy): Bacteria > Cloacimonadota > Cloacimonadia > JGIOTU-2 > JGIOTU-2 > Celaenobacter > Celaenobacter polaris. The sequence goes on along the minus strand of ASNI01000028.1, from coordinate 14,261 downwards.
TGTAAGACAGCATAGAGAGAGAAATACATAGTGTAATAAGCAGTTGAGATTTTCCAGCTAACATTACTTATTTCGCTCATGGTTGCTAAAGATTCTTCACCTTTTTGTATATACGCGTGAGCAAGATTGGAATTGGGCTTAATTAATTTCAAACCTCTTTTTTGCTTAAAGCACCATGCGATAACAGTCATAAAATCCTTTCAATAAATTGATCCGGTTGTGTGATAATCACATGATTTTGGATAATTTCTTTCAATAGAAAATCATCATCCTTTTTCTCTTCAAACGTACTAATGGAATAGTTCTTTATGTTTAATGAGATATTATATGTTTTTGATACTCTAAAAATTTCAGTTTTGTTAAATTCACCAATTATACACAAATCCAAATCAGATTCTTTGTCTTGTTCTTCTTTAGAATAACTACCGAAAATTAGACTAATGCCTTTAATATGCGGAGTAATTTTTTCAACAATTTCTTTAATTAACAAATTATTCTGAAGAAAAATAATTTTTTTATATTGTTCGGTTAAGATTAAATAATCTTTTGAATCTTGGTTATCTTGAAGTGCGAATACTCTTATTTTTCCTTTTGTTCTTGAAATTAAAATTCCTTTATGTTCAAGATCATCCAGAACTCTTTGGGCCGTTTGAAGTCCGATGCTAATGTTTTTATATACCTCACGAATGTAATATTCTCTTTGATAGCCTTTGGTAAAAAGAGCTAAAACCTTTAAATGATTTTCTGTAATATGTAGTTCCATGTTATTGTCTCTAATTTGAGACATATGTATTAAAAATGAGACAAAGTGTCAACTATTTTAATACTCGATCTTCTTCAGCTCAATCCCCTTGAAATAGTGTTTCAAAATTTGCTCATATGTATAGCCCTGCTTTGCCATGTTTATCGCTCCGATCTGGCACATACCAACGCCATGTCCGCTTCCTCTGCCAATGATCCTGATGTATTCTGAATCCTTTGTGATATAAAAAAGTGATGAGCGCAATCCGCCAAGAGTTTGCCTGATGAGAAGCTCATTATCGAGCAGCAATTCTCCATGCGAGCCCTTGAGCTTCATCTTTATGATCCTGCCGGACTCTCCACGTTCAAGTACCTCGTAGCCGATATATGCGCCGAAGCTCGCTTTGTTACTCATCATGCGCTGGAAATTACTGAGAGTATATTTCTTTTCCCATGTATACGTGTTCCTGACCCAGCCCTTTTCGTCTTCCACATTACAGAATACCGGTTGCGGATCTTTGATCCACTTCTCGGCATAATAATTCTGTGTCAGATCATAAGAACTTGAACCCTTTCCATCATAAATACTTGTGAGGTATGGAACTTCTTTTCCGCTCCAGGCATTGGAGCTGGTCTCGGTTCTGCCGCCGCAGCTTGTAGAATACACTGCATTGATAATATTTCCTTTATATACTCCAACGATGCCGCGGGTATTCTCAACAGCGCTTTCAGTAACAGCATTTATATCTGTAATTCCGGAAAAAACCTGGCAATGCACACTGGCGCAAAGGTCGAAGCCATCATCTTTATGAACGCCATTCAATACTTTAAAAAGCGCTTCTGATCTTGCTGCTATTGCCTGCGCTTTCATTGCTTCCATTGGTGAGTCTGTGCCTATTTCATTTGGAATAACTCCTGCTATATAATTTTCAAAATTAGATTGGGCTATCAGGTTCATTTTACCGATTTGATTGATGATGACCCGCAGGTCTGATTTGTATTCTCGTGTAACGAATTCCACCGGATTCCAGAAGTTGGATCTCGGCACATTTTCCACAGTGATGGGTGCGGAGCTTTCAATCCGGATCGGTGCACGAAGGTAGTAATCCTTCTGTTGCTCAATATCATAGATCATGAGGTCGCAGTATGAATATTCATAATCTTCTTCGATCCAGGAACCGATTTCCGCATTCAATTTTGCTTCTTCATAGGATGAAAAAGTGTTGCTCAAATATACAGCAAATTCATTTTTAACAGAGAAATGCTTGCCATCAAAGGATATTGCAGTAATTTCTCTGCTGAAACATTCGGGGAAAGTCAAAACAAATATGTCTGCATCTTTTTGAGAGGCAAATTTCTTTATTCCGACCATCCAGAAAGGAACGATCTCGATACCGTCAGGGATCTGTATAGAAAGCGAGGTGTTCAAGAATTCAAGCTGAAAGGGTGAATCTTCTTCGGTTATAATAATTGTGCCTGGAGATGAAAACTCGATCGTGTGAGCATTCGGCACTATTTCGACGTCAACGTACAACATGCCTTCTTTAATCTCGGCTGCATGAAGCACCGATACGAGAAAAGTGATAAAAAGGACTAACCAAAATTTTTTCACAGAACTTCGCTTCCTTCAGGAACTTCTTTTTCGGGCACGACAACTGCAATGCCTTCTTTGGAGTTTGCCGCAAGGATCATTCCCTGAGATTCCAAGCCCATAAATTTTCGCGGTTTCAGGTTCATTAGCAGCACGATCTGCCTTCCGACCAGATCTTCCGGCTTATAATATTGGGAAATACCAGCGATAACCTGATGGATCTCGCCTGCGCAATCTACTTTTAGTTTGAGGAGTTTTTTGGCTTTTGGTATTGTCTCTGCTGCAATCACTTTCACGACCCGCAGTTCAATTTTGGTAAAATCATCATAGTCGATTTCGGGCTTGTGCTCGAGTGCAGGAGCAACACCGTACTGTTTTTCCAGAAGTTCATTCTGCTCTTTCACTTCCTTATCTGTGATCTTCCTGAAAAGCGGTTCGATTATACCAAGCGTAGTTTTTGTGATTGAATTATCAATCTCATTCCAGTTGAGAGGAGTATTCAGATCCATCATAGTCCGTAATTTTCTCATCGCTTTCGGAAGCACTGGAGAGAACACAATTGATATGATACGAAGTAGTTCTGTGCATACGTACAAAGTTTCCGAAGCTGCTGCCTTGTCGTCCTTCACAGAAAACCACGGCTTGGTTTCATCAAAATATTTATTGCCGCTTCGGGCGATATCCATAATGAGTTTAACTGCTTTACGGACACGATAGTTTGCATAACATTCTTTAATTTCATTCACCAGTTTATAAGCTTCATCAAGAGTATTTTCCGAGAGTTGAGAGAGGTTTTGAGGTTTTTCAATTTTTCCATTAAAATATTTTTTCACAAAAGTGAACACGCGGTTTGCAAGGTTCCCAAGGATATTCGCCAGTTCATTATTTATTTTGCTCTGAAAATCCTCCCATGAGAAGTCGCTGTCCTTTGTCTCCGGAGCATTTGCAGCAAGATAGTAACGCAAAAATTCCGGTTCGAAATACTTCACAAAATCCCGTATCCAGATCGCATAATTTCTGCTGGTTGAGGTTTTCCTTCCTTTAATATTTAGATATTCATTTGCAGGCACATCATAGGGAAGCACATATTTTTTTTCCTGCTCCATGAGCACCGAGGGCCAGATTATCGTGTGGAAAGGAATGTTATCCTTACCAAGAAAATGAATGAGTTTTGTGTTCGGATCGAGCCAGTAATCCTTCCAGCGTTCAGGGGTTCCAAGATTTTTTGCCCATTCTACAGTCGAGGAAAGATATCCGATCGGGGCATCGAACCACACATAGAGAACTTTTCCCTCAGCATCATCGAGTGGCACAGGTATTCCCCAGCCCAGATCTCGTGTTATGGAGCGTTCAATAAGCCCTTCATTCAGCCAACTCAGGATGAAATTGAGCACATTTTCTTTCCAGTAAGTTTTGGTTTTCAGCCATTCTCGCAATGGTTTTTCAAATTTTGGAAGTTCGAGATACCAGTTAGTTGTCTCTTTCACAACGGGTGTATTCCCGCAGATCTTACATTTCGGATCGATCAATTTTATAGCATCGATGAGTTTTCCGCAGGTATCGCATTGATCTCCGCGAGCTCCTTTTGCGCCGCAGTATGGGCAGGTTCCTTCAATATATCTATCTGCCAGAAAACGCTTGTCATGCTCGCAGTAAAGCTGCTGAGTTGTTTTTTGAAGTACATAACCTGCATTGAGAAGATTCAGGAAAAATTTCTGAGAAATTCTTGTGTGCTCTGGACGCGCAGTGCCTGAAAAATTATCAAAATCTATTTCCAGATCATGAAAACTTTTTACTATACTGTCATGATAATGATCAACGATCTCGCGAGGAGTTTTGCCCTCAGCTTCTGCTTTAATGGAAATGGGGGCGCCGTATTCGTCAGTTCCGCAGATGTATATCACATCATTGCCGAGCAGCTTTTGAAACCGCACGAAGATATCTGCCGGAAGATATGCTCCGGCAACGTGTCCGATATGGAGATGTCCGTTCGCATAAGGTAATGCACTGGTTACAAGATATTTTTCTCGCTTCATTTCTATTTCCTTATTTGATTTTTCACAGAATCAATTGCCTGCTGCACTTTTTCCTGATCGCCAAGATAATAATGTGTAACAGCTTCCAAATTTTTATCCAATTCATAAATAAGCGGAATGCCGGTTGGAATATTAAGACCAACGATTTTTTCATCGGAAATATTGTCCAAATATTTAACAAGAGCTCGCAAACTATTTCCATGAGCAACAATAATGACCTTCTTATTCTGCCTGATTTGTGGAGTTATTGAGTCCTTCCAATAGGGGATGAATCGGGCAACAGTGTCTTTCAGGCATTCTGTCAAAGGTAGATCTTTTTCAGGCACATTCGCATACATTGGATTATTTCCCGGGTAACGCGGATCATCTTTTGTGAGCGCAGGAGGACGTATATCATAACTTCTGCGCCAGATAAGCACTTGTTTTTCACCGAATTTTTCAGCGGTCTCTTTTTTATTCAAACTCTGAAGTGCACCATAATGCCGTTCGTTCAAGCGCCATGATCGTATCACCGGCAGCCACATCATATCCATATCATCCATCACGATCCACAATGTTCTGATCGCCCTTTTGAGTACAGAAGTGAAAGCGATATCAAAAGTGAATCCTTCTTTCTGAAGTAATTTTGCGGACTCTTTTGCTTCATGAATCCCCTTTTCGGAAAGGTCAACATCTGTCCAGCCGGTGAATTTATTCTCCTTATTCCAGATGCTTTCTCCGTGGCGCAGCAGCACGAGTTTATACATAATTTGATCCTTTATAAATCCGTGAAGCTTCTTCCTGTGGTTTCCCCTCACCGTAGAAATCATCATTTAGATGCTCGATCTTCTGGTCTCCCGCAAAAAGCATTAATCTTCCGCTTTTATGGGTGATCTCTTGATAATTAAAGATATATGTACCCTTAACATCCTGAGGAACATCTAAGGGAACGCTTATTCTATCTTTCATAGATAATCCAATATTGTTTTTTTGGCAAAAGGGAGTGCCCCGACAAGTCAAGAACACTCCCTTCAAAGAATGTATTATTGGGTTACTTTTTCAAGGAAACCTTTAATAAGGTCGATTGGTAATGGGAATACGATAGTTGAGTTCTTTTCCGCAGCGATCTCGTTCAGTGTTTGCAGGTATCTGAGCTGGATTGAAGCTGGATTTTGGGATAGTATTTTTGCTGCTTCGGCGAGCTTCTCGGAAGCTTGAAGTTCACCTTCTGCATGGATGATCTTGGCACGGCGTTCACGTTCTGCTTCTGCCTGACGAGCCATTGCCCTCTGCATTGTGGAAGGAAGCTCCACATCTTTGACCTCGACCACACTCACTTTGATCCCCCAGGGATCCGTTTGTTTATCGATCACTCGCTGGAGTTCCATGCTGATCTTATCTCTTTCGGAAAGTAGTTCATCGAGTTCTGATTTACCGAGAATGTTTCTCAAAGTGGTTTGAGCGATCTGCGATGTTGCCTGTACATAGTTCTCAATTTTGACCACTGCATCTTCCGGGTTAACAACTCGGAAGTACACCACAGCATTAACTTTGACCGGAACGTTATCACGTGTGATGATATCCTGCGGCGGGACGTCCATGGTTACGGTACGAAGTTCGACCTTGACCATACTATCAATAAATGGAATGAGCAGAAATATACCCGGACCCTTTGCACGAAGAAGTCTTCCCAAACGGAAAACAACACCACGTTCATATTCGCGTACGATACGTATCGCTTTGAACAATATAATAAGCCCGAGAACAACTATTATTACAATAGTTTGCATGTAAACCTCCTATTTTAAGCTTTAAATGAAATACATATTGAGAGAATGAGTTGTCAATTTATTTGAAAAAAATGTGTATCTGATCAACTACTAAAATGAGAATAATAAGCTATATTGTTACTTTCCATTCAACGAGCTTTAATCTTTCTGCAAGAATTTTTAGAGAGAGAATTAATTCTTTTTCTGACGGAAGTTCACCGAATACCAATTCTTTGAAGGTCGTTTTGTAGGGTGTTTTAATTCTATGCCAAGTTTTTTCCGGCATGTCAAAGATGAGGGCAGTGGCTGGATGTACGAGCAACCATTTATTGTCATTCTTGTAACTGATAACATCATCCCTTCCGACCATGATCATTATATTGTCGAATGCATCACTCTCAAAGAAGCTTTGAATTTCGTTATTTTGCAGCATCACGTGAATATCATATATGTGGCGTATTTTATTTGCAAGATTGGTATAGGGATTACTTTGTCTTGAGAAACGAACTAAGCTCATTATTTTTTCATAAAACGTTCTTTCCTTGCATAAAACTTGCACAGGGAATGGCTGAATATTGTACTGCTCGATAAAATCGACCTGTCCCTTGTTTTGCATCATTTGAGTAATAAAGCAGCTTATTTCTTCACGAGTAAAGGGTTCATAATTTCCAAGCCATGTGGTATCTAATATTATATACTCTTTTACCTGTCCAAATTCCCCACTATAGAATTTGCTATACTGATGAGCAGTTTTTCTAAAATTTCCTTTTTTATGTGTGATTCCCTCAATCTCAATTTCCGGTATCACTGAATCAACAATCCTGGTAAGATTTCGAATCTTTCTTTTTAGCTGGTTGTCTGTTTCTCCTTCATTTCTTAAAACTACAATATCGATATCCTCGGAAAAACGCTCAATGAGTTTGTTGCATTTGGAAAGAGCTGTACCACCCTTAAAAACTGCCTGACCTGCTAGCGGTGAGTGGAATATCTCATGAAGTGCAACAGTAATCCAATAATCTTTTTCAATAATAATTTCCGGCAGATCCAGGAATTGGGACGTTGCCAGTATAGCATCGGCGAACAGTTCGTTATTTTCGTGTAATTTCATATTACTTTATGTTCCATTCCTCTACAGTTGAAAGCTCATTTTTTGTAATGCCAATATCATACACTGTAAAGGGATTGAGACTTGCCTTTAAACTGGAAATGTTGCCAATACTCTCAATCTTACTAAGCAAAGCTCCTAGAAAAGCACGTGTGCGAGGTGGATACTGAAGTGCATATTTTACGAGTTTTGTCCTTTCTTTGTCTGATAATTCTTTGATTGCATTTTGAAGAAATGTTATTGCAGATTTTTTATTGAGATCAGCAATATTTTTAAAGTCTTTCAGCACATCGAGAAGCTGAAGTAATGAATAATTATCATTTGTGATGTCCACATAACTTTTTACTGATTTGATCCGAACAACACCATTATGAATAGTAAGGCGGTTATTCCTGCATGCGACCTTTGTAATTTTAGGAATTTGAGAGGTAAGACTCATGCGGTTATAAAGAGCCGTGCCTGTAATATAGGCGATACGTTTTCCCCGAACAAATAAATATGGTTTTAAAAGTTCTTCTTCACTTGGATATAATTCACCGAATGCAGTCATCCTTGGTTTATAAAAAACACCCGTCGATACCCGTTTGATTACTGCCTTCGCAATAAGCCGCTCGATAGCTTTGGCAGCCGCATTAAATTCCGCAGGTGTAATATCGAGCTGCTGGTATTTGAATGTGGCACCAATGGATATACGATCAATTTTATTCTTAATTTTTTTTGCTGTTGTCATAATGATTTACCAAAATATTTATGCACATAAGGTAGAAAACATAATTCATTTGTCAAGTATCTTGCGCAGAATACTTGACATTTTAGGTTCATGCAAATGGTGTAATTTATTGTTTGTAGGGATTTATACTCCAAATCTCCTGTTTTGAGTTTTAAAATGAAATACTTATTTGTAGAATGGGCTGTCAATTTATTTGAAAAATTTGTGTAGTTATCCCGCGAAAAATGTCAGGTGGAACGATTTGTTATATGTTGTTGTTCTAACTTATTCTTAACGGTTAAATATATAAAATGTTGCGCACTCAGAAGTGCTTCAGTATCAACTCGATACAGATGATGATTAAATGTTATGTAGTATAAATTTATCCCTATCCACGAAATGTTTTATGATGCCGTTTTAGCAGCTGGCTATTCTTCAATTTCGTTTAAAAACCAATCATAAGTCTTAATAAATTTCTCAAATTCTGATTTCTCTTTAAGCAGTTTTAGTGAAAATGAGGGTCTTTTATCAATCTTGTTTTCAGGAATATTGACTCCTTCAATTTCATTCAGTCTGCTTAAAAGTTCTTTTCGTTTTTCAATGCTGTCAAATGGCTTTTTCCCCTTGTACCATTGAAAATAAATCTCGATTTTTCCATAAGTCCAAATTGCGAATAGAAAATGTGAATTTGTTGCTGAATCAACTGTTGGTACTATTGAACCGCTTCGTTTTCCTTTACCTAACCAAAATCGAGTTACTTTATTTTCTAAATGTTTGATTAATCTTCTGACTATATCACCAATTATTTGCCCGTTTCTTCTTTCCAATTCTTCGTAAAATGTTTCTTCTGTCCATTGATTATATTCTCTTAAACCTTTTTTAATTTGAGCAGATGAAGTTTGTCCTACTACTCTTGGAACAAGTGTTTTAATTGTTTCGTTTCCAAATTGTTTTATCTCAACGCCCAAAACTTCAGCAGGTGTCATTTGTTCATTTAAAAATTCAATTATTCGTTGAAGTTCTTTAGGGATTTTATCCGCAACAAATAACATTCTTATTTTTCCCGCTTTTATATTTGTATCAACCGTATCCCAAAATTGTTCAATATTTCTGTTGTCATCAATAAGTTCTTGGATTTTTATTTCAGCGTCTAATTTATTTTCTTCGCAATATTTTTCAAACTTATTTTTTATTTCAGTAATTGACCAATATGAAATTGCATTTGCAGCATAATCAAGCATTTGTCCGACAACTTCTCGTCTAATTCGTGTGTCGGTACTTCTTTTTACTTCAACTAAGGTAGGTATTCCATCTTGGTCTATGAATAAGTGGTCTAAAGACCATTTGTTATTTCCTGCTTCGTCATCTGGGACTCCAAATTCTCTTGAAATTAATAACCATTTTCTTGGATTGTCAGGATTTATTTGACTTCCTGAAATTAATTGTGGATAATTCTCCAATAATTCTTGAAACTGTTTTTCATTTACGAAATCACTTTCATTCAATTCGACTAATGATTGGTTTTTATTCAATATGAAGATTTGTTCTTCCATTCTTGTTTCCTTAGGTTGCCGATAACATTGTTAGTTATTGTTGCTTTCCGTTCATTTTCTATTTCTATTTTGAGATTGCTTTCAATATTCTATCTTCATTTATTAAGACGTCTCTCATTAGAAGTTTGTAAGAAAATTGTTTATATTTCTTTAAGTTTTTAAATCCTTCGAGTATTTTGACCAATGAAGACGCTGTTAATAAGGACAAATTAAGTTCATATTCAAATTCACAATCATTTATAAATTCATCACTAAAATTTGGTGCAATTAGTAATGATTTAATAACGTTAAAATTATTTAATTTTGCCAAATTTGTATAGGCTTTTAGCTGTCTTGAAACCGAACTGAATTTATTATATCCGCTTTCTTTAACGGTTTTACATTCTACTATGATTAAATTGTTGTTTCCTAAATTCAAAACTATATCAATTTTGTCTTTTTTAGTATTTAATTTTTTTCGTAGTCTCTCGTCAACATTAAAACCTAATTTTTTTAAAATAGTTTTAGTTAAATCCTCAAATTTTATCCCTAATTCACTTTCTTTTATTGTTATTCCATTTTCTTTTAGAACTGTGAAATTTCTAAAACCAATATTTTCGTAATTTTCAATGTAAAGATTTTCAGCATCTTTGTACGCATCTAAAATGTTACGAATAATATCACCCCTTGTTTTTATGCCTTTAAGTTTGCAAAATTCTTCAAGTTCTTTTTCTGAAATGATTTCAAGAACATCTCTTGGTTTTATGTTGAAGTCTAATAAATAACTGCTTTTTAAAATTTTTTCTTCTTGTAATTCAAATTCAGATTTTATTTGATTGCTTAATTTTGGTAAGTTTTCACCTAATTCCATTAAAAGTTTTTCATAACCATCAATTGATATTCCAACTTTCTCATCTTTCTCTATGTTCTCAAAATATTTTATGAGGTTTGAAATTTTATCTTCCAGAGTAAATCCTTTTAGTGAAGGTAATATTTTTAGTACTTTATTGCATAAGTCATTAATAAATATTTTCTTTTCCGTTACTTTGGTGTCTTCTTTAAAAATATCATTAGCTAATACATTTGTAAAAGAAACACCTTCATTTATTATTAGATTAATTTTGTCTTCTATAGGTAATTTTCTGCTAATGTTTTATTTTTTGCAGATTAAGTTGATTTGTGGCTCTCTTAATAATCTTAAAACTCTTCTAAAAAATTTGTCTGCAACTTCTTTTTTCCTAACTTTTCTCAATATTCTGACAATTTCATCGGCTACATATACCATGCTGTTTTTTCTTGAGTATAAAATTACGCCGATATTTTTTAAGTAATTGATTAAAGTATTAATTTCTATTTTCTTAATAGGGATAATCAAATAATTTATCAACTTGACTTCTTCTTGGGATAATTCAAGTTCTTTCGAAAGAGTTAGAAGTATTGAAAGTTCGTCATTTGTGATTTTTGGCTCTTGATTGTTCTCTAAATCATTCGAATAAGCTGTATTTATACAAGCTTTGTAAATATTATAATCCTTCTTTCTTTGTGGGTTTAATTCTGACTTATTATTTTCAATTATACTCTTAAATTCTTTTAATTTTATATTTATTTTGTTAATTTCTTTTTCGTAAAGCCTTGCAAACCAGTCTTGCTTCATAATGCAATTTCCATCTCTTATTGCAATATCAATCAAGATATCTAATTGAGAAGCTGTATTAACGAATTCTGCTTTTACAAATTCTATAAATTCATCTTCTATTAAATTAAAAACTCTTGCAATATTCAAACTATCAACATTTTTTAATTCTTTGTTCGTGTCGCTTAAAATTTTCTCAACTTCCTTTATATTTTTTGGGTTTTTTGAGATAATACTATCAATAATTTTCAAGAATGAATTTTTCTCGAATGAATTTAATTGGTCTAATATTTTTTCCAGTTTCATATTTTATCCTTTTTTGCTTTTCTAAAATTGTATCTAACTATTATATAAATTCATTGTTATTATCATTCCTTATTATCAGGATAAGCACATTGTGATTATAGGCGAATTTCACGGGTACTCCATTTAGATTTTTCATAAGTGTTAGCAATATTCCAGCTCATTCAAATACATACAAATTTCCATTATTTTTTTCACCTAAGTTTTTCCAATCATGGCATGTGGACATTTTTTATAAAATCATATCACATACGTCAAGAAAATATTCATTTTAGCAATATTATTGGGCTGTGCAAAGAGAAACTTGAAATTTGAAATTGGAGAGAAGATTGAGAGGAATCAGGTTATTCTAAGATTATGTCCTGATGTGTCACATCAATCCCAGGGCTTTTGCAATGCCATCACCGTAGGCGGTATCAGCTTTGCGGAAATGAACGATCATTTTCTGCTGGATTTCTTTTGGAACTTTCTTTAGGGAACCGGTTATGTTATCGATCAGCTCCTTCTGCTGCTTCGGGGACATCAACCTGTAGAGGTTGCCGGGCTGGATGTAATCATCGTCCACACCGCGCTTTTGCTCGTAGCGGTCAGCGTCACCGGAGATCTTCAGTGGCGGTTCATTATATGAGTGATCCTCTGTAGGACCGCCGAAGCTGTTCGGCTCGTAGTTCGGACCGGGTCCGCCATTGTCATCAAATCGCATGCGCCCGTCCCGCTGGTAGGGATTCTCTACTTTTGTTGCATGGGGTGCATTCACAGGTAGGCGTTCGTAGTTGACACCCAGACGGTATCGATGTGCATCCGCATATGAGAAGACGCGTGCCTGCAACATTTTGCATGGAGAGAAGGATATTCCCGGCACCACATTCGCAGGTGAGAAGGCGGCTTGCTCAACTTCTGCAAAGTAGTTTTTGGGATTTCTGTTCATCTCCATTACGCCAACTTCGATCAGGGGATAGTCGCCATGAGGCCACACCTTGGTAAGATCAAAGGGGTTCCATTTGTAATTTTTGGCTTCGTCCTCAGGCATGATCTGGATGTATAAGGTCCACTTTGGGTACTCGCCACGCTCGATCGCATTGAATAGTTGGAGTGTGTGATAGTCCGGATTCTCTCCGGCAATACGGCTGGCTTCGTACGGTGGTATGCACTGGATTCCCTGCTGAGTTTTAAAATGGAATTTTACCCAGAACCTTTCATTCTTGGCGTTGATGAAGCTGAAGGTATGGCTGCCGTAGCCGTTCATGAAGGGAATGCCCTTTGGAATACCTCGCTCCGAGAATAGAATGGTTACCTGGTGCAGCGATTCCGGAACCTGTGACCAGAAGTCCCATTGCATTGTGTCGTTCTTGGCGTTCGTTTGGGGGTCGCGCTTCTGGGTGTGGATGAAATCAGGAAATTTGATGGCATCCCTGATGAAAAATACTGGTGTGTTGTTCCCGACGAGATCCCAGTTCCCTTCTTCAGTGTAGAACTTCAGCGCAAAGCCCCGAACATCTCTCACTGTGTCTGCAGATCCTTTCTCGCCGGCTACAGTCGAAAACCGCCCGAAGACTTCGGTCTTTTTACCGACTTCTGAGAAAATTTTTGCTTTGGTGTATTGAGTGATGTCTTGAGTTACGGTGAAGGTTCCATGCGCACCTGCCGCTTTGGCGTGTACGATGCGCTCGGGAATTCGCTCGCGGTTGAAGTGTGCCAATTTTTCCAGCAGATAATGGTCCTGTAGGAGTGTGGGACCGCGTTTCCCGGCTGTCAGGGATGTCTGGTTGTCAGGAACAGGAATCCCGGCAGCAGTTGTGAGTATCTTCTTTTTACTCATGTGTTCTCCTTTTATTGTCTTCAACGTATTCATTTTTTATAAGATTATGATATTTTTCTACTTTTTGTATGTTTTAAGTCAATATATTTTTTGCCGTCATTGGATAATAATTTCAGTTGTCCGATATTTTCGGACAACTCATTATACCCCTCGTTTATAAGTTTCTTTTTAGGTCATTCCAGTACTTTCTTGGTCTTGCAGTGCCTGTTAATACTTCAATAATATCAATAACAGAAAACCACCATTCATTATTATAGATGATTTTTCTGATTTTTTTGCCCTTAAAAATGGCAATTTTAGTTGTGGCAATTTCTTTTTTCATAATTTGTCTCCGGGGTCAGTCCCACCAGATTAATGGCTTAATAAGTTTATAGTCCAATTCTTTGGTGTTAATTTTTGTCCCATCTGTAAATTCCACTTCATCTTTTCTAATAGCTTTAATCCATTTGCCGGTCAAATTTGATAATGTTTCGGCAATATAAATGCTTGTCCCGAGCGGAGCCGAGGGATCGGGGTAAAGTTTTGTTAAATCAATAGTTACTTCATTTTTTTTATAATCAATCTCCAATGCCTTTAGCATTTTCTCGTCTTTCATAAAGACATATTCCTGATAAGGCGATTTTCCCGGAACACTAAACAAATCCCCGTCTTTATATTTAAAGTTTGCCAGTGCTTCTTCGTATTGTTCAAGTTCATAATATTTGATAAAACCGACCTCGCCTTCAATTTTTGCGCCAATAAAAATATCCTGAAGCGCTTTGAAAAATTTTTGTTCTTTAGTCATATTATCCTCTATTAGATAATTTAATAGTTAATTCCATTATTAATATTTTTATTTTCAAAACCATATTAAATCAACGCCTTTTTTTCTTTTTCGCAATTGTAACTAACTATTATATAAATTCATTGTTATTATCATTCCTTATTATCAGGATAAGCACATTGTGATTATAGGCGAATTTCACGGGTACTCCATTTAGATTTTTCATAAGTGTTAGCAATATTCCAGCTCATTCAAATACATACAAATTTCCATTATTTTTT
>ASNI01000027.1 GCA_000404785.1 Cloacimonetes bacterium SCGC AAA252-N17 | reverse complement strand
GAAGAAAAAATTACTTTGACATTTTATTTGTCATTAGAAATTAGGATTTAGAAATTAATATAAATCTTACTCATCATTTCGAAGAATATATTATAAGAGGTTAAATATGATTTATTTAAGTATTTTTCCACGTCCCGCGAATCTTCAGTTAATTAAATTTGCCTTTTACATTTTCCAGTAAATTATTAGTATAAAATACATGAATAAACTATTAAGAAAACCATCCTGGTTGAAAGCAGAGATGCTTGGTGCATCGAATACTGCCAATCTCGCAAAAATGCTATCGAAGTATAAACTTCATACAGTGTGTGAAAGCGCGCGCTGCCCAAACCGGGGAGAATGTTTTGAAAAGGGCTCCGCTGTTTTCCTTATTATGGGAGATGAATGCACAAGAAATTGCAGATTCTGTGCGATACCCACGACTGCATATCCATTACCTCTTGATCCTGACGAACCGCGCAGAGTCGCAGAAATGTCACAAAAACTTGGTCTAAAGCATGTGATCATCACCTCTGTAACACGTGACGATCTTGAAGATGGAGGTGCTGGACATTTCCAGCAAACCATCAAAGAGATCAGAGCTTTGCTCGGAGATAAGGTATTCATCGAAGTGCTCACTCCCGATTTCAATGGAAAAGAAAGTGCAATTGATACAATTGTGAAAGAAAAACCGACGATTTTCAATCATAATCTGGAAACCATTAAGCGATTATATTCAACCATCAGACCTCAGGCAGATTATAAGCGTTCGCTCGCTCTTTTGGAAAGAGTGAAGCAGCAGGATCCAAAAATCATTACAAAGACAGGTATTATGGTTGGATTGGGCGAATCACAAGATGAAGTATTGCAAGTTATGAAAGATGCCAGGAATGTTGGAGTAGATATGCTGACAATCGGGCAATACTTGCAGGCAACAAAAAAGAATTATCCGGTGCAGGAATATATCCATCCGAAACTTTTTGAAGATTATAAAAACAAAGGAATGAAAATGGGATTTCTCTATATTGAGTCTGCTCCGCTGGTGAGAAGTTCCTATTATTCTCAAAATTTGGCAACCATTCTACAAAATAAATAAAGCGAGGTATGAAACTATGCAAATCACAATTACTGCACGTCATTTCGAGTTAACTGATCCTATCAAGGATTATGCGGATATCGCAATGAGAGGACTTAAAAAATATTTCGACCATATTATCGTCGATGAGATGATATTACGGGCTGAGAAGAACAGAAACATTGCTGAATTAAATCTGAGTGTAAAAAAATTGAACTTAGTTGCTAAGTCCCGCGAACAGGATATGTATACTGCCATCGATAGCGTAATAAGAAAAATCGAGCGACAGATCAAAAAACAGATCGGAAAGATGAAGCGGCATCATTCAAACGATAAGGTCGCACTGAAAGAACTTGAAAAATCAGAGATCGCCACTTTGAATATCATTCAAAAAACTATAAAACCCGTAGAACTTGACCTTGATAGAGCAATTGACGAGTTTAATAAAAGGGATAATGGTTTCTTTCTTTTTCGAAATACAGGAACAGATAAGTATGCGATAATAAAAAAGATCAAAAACGGCTACGAAGTCATTGAAATTCAATAAATGAGGCAATAATGAAAGCATTAACTGTAGAAATGCTATTCGAGCTTAAACAGAAGGATTTAACTTTTACTCTTCTTTCAAAGAAAAAGGGACTTTCAAAGGAAATTACTACGCCTGAACTTTCCCGTCCGGGACTTGCTTTTGCCGGATTTACAGATACCTATGCCTATGATAGAATTCAGGTACTTGGTGAAACTGAAGTTCAATATCTAAAATCCCTTGAACCCTCTACTCGATATGATAAGATAAAAAAACTTTTCTCCCAGTTCGATATCCCCTGTTTTGTGATCTCTAAAGGGCTTTTTCCTACAAGAGAGCTGGTCTTCCTTGCTGATGAACATAACATTCCCGTGATCCAATCCCGCATGAAAACTATTGCTCTTTATCATGGTTTATCGAATTTCCTGCAGGACTGGTTTGCACCTTCCAAATCCATTCATGGAACCCTTGTTGATGTGTTCGGTGTGGGAATTCTAGTCACTGGTCAGAGCGGAATCGGGAAAAGCGAGTGTGCACTGGAATTGGTTTCACGTGGTCATCGGCTTATTTCTGATGATGTTGTCCATATTAAAAAACGAATGGATATTATTATTGGAGATGTAAATAAGCAGCTCGGACATTTTATGGAGATTCGCGGTATTGGACTTCTCGATATTGAAGCTATGTTCGGAATCCGCGCCATTAGAATGCAGAAACGGATTGAAACTCAGGTTGAGCTAATTCCGTGGCGTCATAATATGGATTATGAAAGAATTGGCTTGAAGGAACGTTTTAACCGCATCCTCGATGTAGAAATCCCAATCATATATCTACCTGTTTCACCCGGTAAGAGCATTGCTGCTATCGTTGAGGTTATAGCTATGAACCATATGCTGAAGGTTTATGGTCATAATGCTGCAGAAGTGTTTAATGAAAGAGTTCAAAAGGAGATTGAACGCAAAAACAGAATACGAACCTATCTTGAAACTGATAAAGAATAAATGATCATAAAAACTGTCATACTCACAAACAAACTTGGCATCCACGTTCGTCCTGCTTCGTTGATCTCCAAAACTGCTTCCAAATATAAATCCAATTTTCTCATTCGAAAAGATGATATGGAAATAAACGGGAAAAGTGTCATGGGTATCATGATGCTGGGAGCTGGTAAAGATACGGAGCTTGAACTGTTCTTTGATGGTGTTGATGAGCAGGAGATGATGGGAGAGATCGTAACACTTTTCGAGGATAAATTCGGAGAAGAATAATGAAAGAATATATTGGATATTCCATTGCTCCAGGACTCATCGCCGGTAATATTAATCTTGTAGAAGGCGATATTTTTACGGTTTCGAAAGGACACATCAAAGATTCCGAAATAGAAGATCACATTCAGAGTTTCCAAAATGCTATTACACTCTCGATCAATGAGATCGACCTTTTGCTCACTTACCTTGAAACTCGAGCCAAAGATGAAAGGGATATTCTGCAGTCCCATCAAGAGATCCTAAAGGATAAAATACTTATTGAGGATGTAGCAGCTATTATCAGAGAAGAACTGAAACCCGCAGACAGAGCCGTTCAGGAATATTTTAACAAAATGATCGACCGCCTTTCGGATATTGATGATGTAGTGCTCAGTCAGCGTAAAGAAGATTTTGAAGATATCAAGATGCGTATTATTAGAAATATGCACCATCAGGATATTCATATCAATGATCTTGTGAAAGAGAATAAAGTTGTTGTTTTGGCGGAAATCATTCCATCACTGGTACTGAGTATTAAGGATTCACATCCTCTGGCTGTCATTGTGGAAAAGGGTTCACCTCATTCTCATTCTGCCATAATTGCCAAATCAATTGGCATACCGGTAATATTTAATATTGAAAATGCGCTCAAAGAATTTAAGGAAAATGATTTTGTTATTGTATATGGGACAGAGGGGAAAGTCATTCTCGATCCTGATATGAAGCACATAAAAGAATATGAAATTCTCGAGAAGAGGGTAAAGAAGGAATACAAAAAAAAGATTGCACTCCTGAAAACACCCACTCTTACAAAAGATAAAACCAAGATCGAGCTGATGGGAAATATAGAATTTCCTGAAGAGTGTGAAATGCCGGAGGTCAAGTATATAGATGGAGTAGGTCTTTTTAGAACAGAATTTCTCTATTTTCTGGAAAACACTTTTCCTTCTGCAGAAAATCAATTCATAGTATATAAACAGGTAATTGAAAATCTTCCTGTTGGAAAGCCTGTGTATGTACGCACTTTTGATGTTGGCGGGGATAAACTGCAAAGAGAGTTTGGACTTCATAAGGAAGCAAATCCAAATCTTGGGTGCAGAGGTATCCGATTTCTTCTTAAATACAAAGAGATATTCCGACAGCAAATTAAGGGCATTCTTATGGCATCTGCTTACGGAAATCTCAAGATCATGCTGCCAATGATCTCTTCGATAAAGGAAATAATTCAATCACGCGAACTTATTGAGGAAGAAAAAGTTCGTCTCACAAAGAAGAAAATTGCATTCAATGATAAAATTGAAGTAGGTATTATGATTGAAATTCCTTCTTCCGCAATTCTGGCTGACCTGTTTGCAGAACATGTAGATTTTTTTAGTATCGGCACAAATGATCTCACTCAATATGTGCTGGCAGCAGACAGGAATAACGAAGCTCTTGCCGATGAGTACACCTATTTTGATCCTGCAGTAATAGAACTCCTCAAGACAACAATTAATGCAGGAAAGAAGCACAATATCGATGTGAAATTATGTGGAGAAATGGCGAGTGATCCCATCGCTGTTCCGTTACTTTTGGGTCTGGGATTACGCTCTTTTAGTGCAAATATCAGCAACATCGTTCAGGTTAAAAAAATACTATCACGTTTCACCATTGAAGAACTCGAGAAATTTTACAAAAAGCATCGGAATGCTTCTCAAGAGGAACTGCAAACACAATATGAACAGTTAATTAAAAAATAAATAATTTCATACTTTTATGAAGAAAGGAGAGTAATGTCTTCATCAATTAGTTTAGATTATACTGGAAATTTCAATCGATTTGATACTGAGCATATGTATAAACAGATCATATCTCTTCCACAGCAGATCGAAGAAAGCTATTTTAATCAGGAAAAAAAGCGATATTGCACGATTCTATAAGAATATTTCTAAGGTGTATATCTGCGGAATGGGGGGCTCTGCCATCGCGGGAGATATTGCAAAAACTCTATTCGGAAATACCCTAAATATCCATGTATTTAAGGACTATAATATTCCTCCGTTTCTTGATGAAACAACCCTTGGTATTGTATGCAGTTATTCAGGAAATACTACTGAAACAGTATCCTGCTTTGAAATACTGAAAGAAGCAGGTGCCCAGATAGCAATGGTCACATCCGGTGGAATATTGAAACATTATGGCGCAGAGGAAGGATACCTCATCAAAATGATACCACCGGGATTCCAACCGCGCGCTGCGATAGGGCATTTGTTTTTCTCGATTGTCAAAATATTCGAAGAATTAGAGCTTATCGAGAACCAGAACATAAATGCAAAACTCACTCTCCTGAACTTGAATAATAAGCTTAAGTTTATCAACTGTGATGTGGAAGAATCCAAAAATCTTGCAAAAGGATTGGCACAGAAGATCTATAAAAAAATCCCAGTTATTTACAGCAGCAATCCAAAATTATTTCCCCTTGCCTATAGGTTCAAATGCCAGATCAATGAGAATGCAAAAACTCATGCATTCTGCAACACCTTCTCGGAAATGAACCACAATGAGATCGAGGGCTGGGAAAGTGGTTACATCCATTCGCTCATTCCAATCTTTATCAGTGATTTTGAAGAGAGAAAGAAATATCTCAAACGCGCACAGGTTTTTAAAGATATTATTCGACTGTCTGAAGAAGAGAAAAAAGATGCAAATCCATCGTACGAAGAGATAGAATATCTTGAGATCTTCACAGACGGAAAAACCCTTATGGGAAAAATCTTCTCAACGATTCTTTTATGCGATATGATAAGCTATTATCTGGCAATTTTAAATCGTGTAAATCCAAGTGAGATAAATTTCATTGATATGCTAAAAAAATCTATTTAGAATCAGTATGCAGAGATCCTTCAATATTGCATTTCTCACCTCGGGCAAAAGCAGGGGCTCGAACTTCGAAGCGATCATGAAACATCTGCAAAAATGTAATGTGCAGATTGAGGCAAAATTCCTTATCATAACAAGAGCAGATGCTCCTATCACTCTACGAGCGGAGAAATTCGGAGTTCGATACATACTTCTCGATGATAAAAATACCTTTGAGCAAGAACTCCTCGCTCTTCTCAACAAGAATAATGTGCATCTTGTTGTCCTTGCCGGATTTATGAGAAAACTGTCCGAAGATTTCCTGCAGAATTATTCGGGAGATATCATCAACATTCATCCCGCCTTGCTTCCAAAATTTGGAGGTAAAAGTATGTACGGAATGCGTGTGCATGAAACAGTTTTTCAGATGAAAGAGAAATTTTCCGGCGCATCGGTTCATTACGTTAACGAGCGTTATGATGACGGGGAGATCATTGCGCAGCGGGCAATTCCAGTTGATCATTGCACATCTGCCGAGGAGATTGCAGGAGAAGTGCTCAAGATCGAGCATCAGCTTTACCCCGAAGTGATTGAAAAATTAGCTCACGAATTCCACGAATTACATAAATAAGTACAAAATCTGAGTGAAAAAAATTTCTATAACTACTCTCGGATGCAAAACGAACCAATTTGAGTCCGAAGCAATACTCAATCAATTTGTGAAACATGGGTATGTTCTTTGCAATCTAAATGATAAACCTGATATTGTCATCATAAACACCTGCTGTGTGACGAACAGGGCTGAGTATAAATCCCGATATGCAATCCGAAGGGCTTTAAAAAGTATTTCTCCTGGCGGAAAGGTCGTGGTAGCCGGCTGTTATGTGAATAAGGGAAGTTCTTTCTTTAATAAAAACAGTGAGCGGTTAGTCCTTTTTCCAAATAATAAAAAACATGAAATATTTCATCATATTGAAAAATCAATAGAAGAGAGCCCGCAAAATTTTTTAGACCTTTCTACAGATTCATATTACTTGCATACCAGAGTTCCTGTGAAGGTTCAGGATGGCTGTAATTTTTTCTGTGCTTATTGCATTCTTCCTTATGTTCGGGGAAAACCAGTAAGCCGTCCGATTCGATCTGTTATCGAGCAGGTAAATACCCTTGCAGCTAAAGGAGTTAAGGAGATCATTCTGACCGGCATCAATCTTGGGCTTTATGGTTTTGATCTTGAAAATTACAATTTATTGTATTTGCTAAAGGAAATTGTGAGAACTGATATTCAGCAGATCCGCCTGAGTTCAATTGAGCCGATGTTTTTTGATGATGATTTGATCCTGTTCCTCGCATCTCAAGAAAAAATATGTCCCCATTTTCATATTCCTCTTCAAAGCGGTTCTGATATTGTACTTGCAAAAATGAACAGGACATATTCCACAACGGATTTCATGAAGATCATTGAAAACATCAAAACTGCGATCCCTGATACTGCGATCGGATGCGATGTAATAGTTGGATTTCCGGGTGAGACTGATGAGGAGTTCCGTAAAACATATGATTTTATTGAAGATCTTCCTATTAGCTATCTGCATGTGTTCAGATATTCACCAAGAAAGTCGGTAACTTGCAGATGAGCATATCGGGCTGGATACCGATTTCACGCAGTTTTATCACGCTGTGCTGAGTCGGCTTGGTCTTGGATTCACCTGCTACTGCGATGTATGGCACCAGCGTCAAATGAATGAAGAAACAATGCTTTGCGCCGTAAGTCAAGCGGAACTGCCGAATGGTTTCAATAAAAGGCAAACTCTCTATATCGCCGATCGTGCCGCCGATTTCAGTGATCACGATATCTGCTTCTTTATCCAGACTGGTTATACGCTTTTTAATTTCATTTGTAATATGCGGAATCACCTGCACGGTTTTCCCGAGATAAACGCCTCTGCGCTCATTCTGAATAACAGTATCGTATATTTGCCCTGCCGTGTGATTGCTCATCCGGTTCAAAGAAATATCGAGAAATCTCTCGTAATGACCGAGGTCAAGATCGGTTTCTGTGCCGTCATCAGTTACAAAGACTTCACCGTGCTGAAATGGACTCATCGTACCGGGATCGACATTCAAATAGGGATCCAATTTCTGGATAGTAACTTCGTACCCGAGTTTCTTCAAAAGGAAGCCAATCGACGCAGAAGCGATTCCCTTTCCCAGAGACGACACCACTCCTCCTGTGATGAAGATGTGTTTCGTCTTTATTTTCATTTGTGTGTAAATACCATCGTCAAAATTTCTTTTGTCAAGAGGGATAGAAATTTTTATTATTTTTTTTTGAAAGGACCATTTAACCACGAAAGTCACGAAAGTCACGAAAATTATTTTTTACCAAAATAAACTTCCCTTTACACCAACAAGTTGTCGTTAGAAATTTCTCGCAAAGACGCAAAGATAGAAACGCAAAGAAACAACGAAGAATATTTTTTTGAAAACAGTCAATTTATGAACATTTTCACAATCTATGATCGGTCTTTTTTCTTTGCGTATCAAAGACAAAAAAATAGCACCTTAACGTTTAACTTCTGTCATTTTTTGGTAGATAAATTTCATCCATTTTTGTGATGACTTTTGTAGATATGATTCTCACTTTTATAATTAATCAACATTTTCATTCGTGTCATTTCGTGCTATTTCGCCTGCCTCGGCGTAGTGTAACGAAGACGGGTGGTTACATCTTTTTAGGTTTATTCGAGTTAGGACTTTGTCTTGCAGATTTGAACCAGCTCCACAGCTATTTTGCTTCCCACCTTTGCATTATTTTTCACCAGCTCAATATTTGATGCCAGACTTTTCCCCTTTGTAATTTCTTTGATTGCGTCCAGCAAAAAGGGCGTGATCTTCTCGCCTGTTATATTCAATTTTTCAGCTTGAACGAGTGCTTTNCTTGAAAATTACAATTTATTGTATTTGCTAAAGGAAATTGTGAGAACTGATATTCAGCAGATCCGCCTGAGTTCAATTGCCTTATTTATAAGCGTGTGATCCATTTCATACTTTGCCGGAATTGGATTTACAATAACTGCTCCACCCTGAAGCTCTAGTTCCCATTTGGCTTTGAGTAATTCTGCGATCTGTTTTTCGGAATCCAAACGAATCTCCACTTGAAAACCGCTTTTCCTTGTATAGAAAGCAGGCATTTCGTTGGTCTTGAAACCGATGACAGGAACGCCGTGAGTTTCCAGATATTCAAGCGTCAGTCCGATGTCCAGAATTGCTTTAGGACCAGCACATACAACTGCAACATTAGTTTTTGTCAGTTCCTGCAGATCGGCAGAAATGTCAAAGGTTTCCGAAGCTCCCCTATGCACTCCACCTATCCCGCCCGTAACGAACACTTTAATTCCTGCAAGTTGTGCAATGATCATCGTTGCTGCAACAGTTGTAGCGCCATGCAACTTTTGTGAAATGAGATACGGAATATCTTGGCGAGATGCTTTTCCTATTTCTTTGCTTGTTGCCAGAAATTCCAGGTCGCCATCCGTGAGCCCGACCTTCATCCTGCCGTGTAGAATTGCAATCGTTGCAGGCACTGCTCCGTTCTCCCGAACAATTTTCTCCACTTCTTTTGCAGTTTTAATATTTTCAGGATATGGCATTCCATGTGAGATAATGGTCGATTCAAGGGCTACGATAGGCATGCCCTGGGCAAGGGCTTCTTGGATTTCGAGGTGGATGGCTAAATGGTCTTTGTTTATGATATCCTGTTTTTTAAATTTCATATATTGTATTGAGAAAATTGAAATATAAGTGTCAAAGTTATTAACATTTTGATGTCATTCACTGATACTTCTTTATTTCCATTTTTGAAAATCCCATGGATAAAGGGATAACAGAATATTTAAAGTATAAAATTACTAATCAATCTCGTCATGGAATTCATTCAGTAATAAAAAGAAAGGTAATACTTCCCGATAAATCGTGAATCTGGAATCAAGTATTGATCAATCGAGTTTTTCATGTTTCACGATTCCAATTTAAGAAACCGTTATCGAGTTTCAAATTTAATTGAAAATTTTAAAATTTCAAGTACTAAAATTGCCCATTCTCCATTTCCCTTTCTATGTATTCCACTCTCAGTAATTGCCATATTTGGAAAAAATTTTGGCTTCATGTGTGATTTAATTTGTAACACACTTGACTATATAATTTTATTGTGGAATTTTTGTTTAAAGATCGATTTCTAATTAATGAAGTAGATTATCGAACATCTTATTTAATAAATAATAAAAGTAACGAATTCATTAATTCGATTTTGCAACATTAAATGTGTCTATATATTCATAATAATGGTAATTAGCTGTAAGAAAAAGAGAAGAATGCAAAAAATTAAAATCGCACATATCGGAACGTATCCTCCACGGGAATGTGGAATTGCCACATTTACCATGAATCTTCTTAATTCCATGGTTAAGAATAATGAAAGTGAAAAAGTTTCCATAGAAGGATTTGTTGTAGCTATGAATGATCATGAACAAACCTATGATTATCCTGAAGAAGTAAAACTTACAATACGACAGGAACATCAAGGAGATTATTTATCGGCAGCAAAATTTATAAACCTCAGCGGTGCTGACCTTTGTATTTTGGAACATGAATTTGGCATTTTTGGCGGACAAAATGGTGTATATATTCTTCCTTTACTTCACCGGCTGGAAATTCCCCTGGTAGTCACCCTTCACACAATTATCAAAAATCCATCCTACGATCAGAAAGCAGTATTGGTGGAAATTTGCAAAATGGCAAAAAAACTGGTTGTAATGAGCCATAAAGCCATTGAGCTTCTAACAACTTTATATGAAGTTGATAAAAGAAAAATTGTATATATTGAGCACGGGGTGCCGGATATTCAATATAACCAGCAACATTCCAAAAAGGAATTCAATCTCGAAAATAAAAAGGTCTTACTTACCTTTGGATTTATCAGCCGGAATAAGGGGATTGAGACAGTATTAAAGGCACTCCCAAAAGTTATTGAAAAATATCCTGAAGTTTTATATATAATTTTAGGGAAAACTCATCCCAATGTTCTTCGGTATTCTGGCGAAGAATATCGTATTTACCTTCAACATATTGTTAAAAAACTAGACCTGACCAACCATGTTTTTTTCCTGAACGAGTTTCTTAATCAAAAAGAATTGTTTAAATACTTATCAGCATCTGATATTTATATTACTCCTTACCTGAATGAGGCTCAGATTACCAGCGGAACACTTTCCTACGCAATAGGTGTTGGTTCAGCAGTTGTTTCAACACCTTACTGGCATGCGACAGAATTATTGGCGGATGGGAGGGGAAAGCTTTTTAATTTTAATGATTCAGATGAGCTTTCTGCTATTATATTAGGGTTATTTGATAAACTGGAAGAATTGAAAATACTCCAAAAAAACAGCATATGATTATGGCAGAGAAATTACATGGCCTAAAACCGGAGGTAAATATATTGAAGTCGCTCAAAAAGTTATTACCAATAAGCATGTAGTTCTGGCAAAGAAGGATACCATTCTTGATCCGCTTATTCTGCCTCCATTTTCGCTTGTCCATATAACACGTTTAACCGATGATACCGGGATCATCCAACATGCAAAATTTGGTATTCCAAATTTAAAAGAAGGATACTGCCTGGATGATAATGCAAGAGCATTACTTATGGTACTTATGGCTTACAGACAAAAAAAGGATACCCTGGCTCTGAAATTAGCTCCCATATATTTGAGCTATATCCATTATATGCAAAATAAAGACGGGACATTCAGGAATTTTCTCAGTTTCAACCGTAGCTTTCTTGATGAGGTAGGTTCAGAAGATTCTTTCGGAAGAACCATCTGGGCACTGGGATACCTGATTGCTAATGCACCTAACGATTCCTACTTCCAGACCGGTAAATTTGTTTTTTTAGCTGCATCCGGAAACTTTGAGAAGCTTCAATCTATCAGAGGGATTGCTAATACAATAATAGGTATCAGTTATTACCTGCGGAGTAATCCATCGGATGATTCAATGACCGAAATATTGAGAAATCTTACTTATAAGTTAATCCGACATTATGATGAAAACAGCTCTCCTGACTGGAAATGGTTTGAAGCTTTGCTGGCTTATGATAATGGTATTTTACCTCTGGCTTTTTTACTTTCGGCAGAGATATTTAAGGATGATAAAATAATCGAGACTGCTTTGGAGTCCATGGACTTTTTAACAGAACATACAATTAAGGATGGTTATTTATCGATCATTGGTAATGAAAAATGGTATAAAAAAGATGGTGAACGCTCTATGTTTGCACAACAGCCGATAGATGCCCTGGCAATGGTCTTAATGTATCATCAGGCTTTTCATCTGACAAAGGATAAGGAATATCTTAATAAATTATTTGCCTGCTTCATGTGGTTCCTTGGAGAAAATGATCTTAGGATGAGTTTGTTTGATTTTGAAACAACAGGGTGTTGCGATGGCTTTGAGAGTTATGAGGTAAATCGAAACCAGGGTGCAGAAAGTTCCCTGGCCTATTTGATCTCTCATTTAACAGTTCTTCAGGCATTTGAGGAATTTGAAAAGTAGGTTAATGACAGTGGCAACAGCAGTTGAAATGAAAAGTAAACTATAAATTGTGTTAATAAAAAGATATCACAATAACCCAATCCTTACAAAGAATGATGTGCCTTATCCGGTTGCTACCGTACATAATGCAGGTGTTGTAAAATTCAACGACAGGTATATAATGATTTTCCGGTCTCATAAACTTACCGGAAGAAGTATATTGGGCAAAGCAGAAAGTGATGACGGGTTTAATTTTAAAGTAGATAAAGAACCTTTCATGGTTCCTGCTGCTGAAGGTATATTCAAAGAATATGAGGAGTACGGCGTTGAAGACCCCCGTATTATTTTTCTTGATGGTGAATATCTTATAACTTACAGTGCCTATTCTCGGCATGGTGTGCGTGTAGGTCTTGCAAAAACTAAGGATTTTAAATCCGTTGAACGGTTTTCTCTTATCACTGAAGCCGATTACCGTAATGTTGTGATCTTTCCTGAAAAATTTAACGGTTTATACGCACGGCTCGACCGTCCTCATTCTGAAATATCACCTTGGTCAATCTGGATTTCTTATTCTCCTGACCTGAAGTATTGGGGCGAATCAAAACTAATTATGAAGCCTGTTCAGTATCATTGGGATGAAATGAAAATAGGTCCCGGAGCACCTCCGATTAAAACTGCACGCGGCTGGTTAAGCATTTATCACGGCGCATTTCCTACAATGGACGGATGCGTTTACAGACTAGGTGTTGTATTGCATAATCTGGAAGACCCTTCCCAAATAATTGCTGTTGGTGATGAATGGATTTTACAACCGGAAGAAGTTTATGAAATAACCGGTTATGTGCATAATGTAGTGTTCACCTGCGGTGCTGTTCCCGAAAAAGATGGAAGCATTAAAATCTACTGGGGTGGAGCCGATAAAGTAATGTGTGTGGGCACTGCAAATATTGAACATCTTGTTGATCATTGTTTGAATAACTCAAGAAAAGCAATATAGTTGTTAGTTAAAAGTAATAAAAAAGAACGCTAAAACTTTATGAACTTAAATATGAAGATTGCCGTATTATCACCTATTGCATGGCGAACTCCTCCCCGAAAGTATGGACCGTGGGAACAGGTTGCTTCAAATATTGCTGAAGGGCTGATTGAAAAGGGAATTGATGTAACCTTATTTGCTACCGCTGATTCAATTACAAAAGGCAAACTGGAATCTGTTTGTGAACATTCCTATTCAGAACACCCGGAGCTTGACCCTAAAGTATGTGAGTGCCTT
Source organism: Cloacimonetes bacterium SCGC AAA252-N17 (assembly GCA_000404785.1). Lineage (GTDB taxonomy): Bacteria > Cloacimonadota > Cloacimonadia > JGIOTU-2 > JGIOTU-2 > Celaenobacter > Celaenobacter polaris. Next base: position 19,273 of record ASNI01000027.1, on the reverse strand, counting down.
CATATAAGCAACATAATGGAACAGGCAGACAAATTCGATTTAATTCATAATAATTTCGATTTTCTTCCATTAACTTATTCGCGTTTGATTAGAACACCTATGGTAACTACTATTCATGGTTTTTCTTCTCAAAAAATTCTGCCTGTTTATAAAAAATATAATAATACCAGCTTTTACATTTCTATCAGTAATTCTGATCGTAGCCCTGAGCTTGATTACGCTGCAACAGTTTACAATGGCATTAATACCGATGAATTTACATTCCGTTCTGAGCCAAAAGATTATCTGCTGTTTTTCGGCAGGATTCATCCCGAAAAGGGCACTTCTGAATCCATTCAGATAGCAAAACAATCTGGAAGAAAACTAATCATTTCCGGTTTAATTCAGCATCAGGAATATTTTGACAGTAAGATTAAGCCATTCATTAATGATGATGACATTGTATATGTTGGTAATTCAGGACCAAAGGAAAGGGATAAACTCATGGGTGAAGCTTATGCGCTTTTACATCCGATTGGTTTTGAGGAACCTTTCGGATTAAGCGTTGCAGAATCAATGCTTTGTGGAACACCCGTTATCGCATTTAACAAAGGCTCTATGCCGGAATTAATTGTACATGAGAAAACTGGCTTTCTGGTAAATAAAATTGATGAAGCAGTAGGAATTCTAAAAGATATTAAACAAATTGATCGCAAATTTTGTCGGGAATGGGCTGAAAAAAATTTTAGTCAGGAAAAAATGGTAAATGATTACCTAAAAGTATATGAAAATATTTTAAATTAATTTCGTAATTGTTCATACATAACATATGGTTATCTTAATGATTTTCTAATATTTCCCTTATTCTTGATACAAGTAATTCAAATTTTATAGGTTTTTTAATAAATTCAACAGCACCAAGTTCCAAACCTTTAGTTTCGTATTCTTCAGTTGGATAACCGGTTATAAATACAAGGGGAATGCTTATATTTTTTTTATTCATAAACTCAAGTAGTTGAAATCCATCAAAATCTGGCATCTGAATATCTGATATTATCAAATCGAATTTCTTTTTTGCGATTTGCATAAGGGCTTCAATTCCTTCTGATGCTTCCTCAACCTGATAACCACCTTCTTCCAATAGTTTCATTGTTATTTCCCTAAAATCAGCATCATCATCAACTATTAATATAGAAGCTTTTTTTTCTTTTGACTTCATATGAGGTATATCAGATTGAGAGAATAAGCTACTAAATAATTCGTCCAAAGATATACTTGCAAAAGTAGAGGCGTAGTCTGACATGCCATAAGGAATAATCAGATTACCATTGTGGATAATAGAACCGCAAGAGTAAACGACATTGGGCACATATCCTTCCCTTTCTTCATCATTAGGTTCTAATAACGGCTCACGGAGACGCGCAATTACTTTTGAGGGATCATCTAGGTCTAGAAGTGTTGCACCAAGACAATATTTTCTCATTGGACCAACCCCATGTGTTATTAACAACCAGCCCTTTTCGGTTTCAATAGGTGAACCACAGTTACCAATTTGTACGAATTCCCAAGGATATTTTGGCTCTTGTATTTTTTGAGCATCTTGCCAGAGGTTAATATTATCAGAAAACATAATATAATTATTCACACCATCAAATCGTGAGACCATTGCATATTTACCTTTAATTTTTCTTGGAAAAAGGGCCATATCTTTATTTTGTGCTTTTTCTCCATTTATAGGCATAATATTGAAATGATAAAAATCCTTTGTTTGTAATAATTTTGGCAGAATCGCAAAACCGTTATAAGCAGTGTAAGTTGCATAATAAGTTATGCTTCCGTCATCATCAACAAATCTAACAAATCTTGCATCCTCAATACCATTGTTTTCGGTATAAGAAGTAGGAAAGATGACCCGTTCTGAAATTGCCGTATCAAGGGAAAATGATATTTTATAATGAGCACCAGCCAGCCAATTAATTGCCTCAACCACTTTTTTTCTTGTATAACTTAACTTTGTATCTTTCTTTGCTACAGCAATACTTGCTTGTAATTCACCATAAATAAATTTATCTCCCAGTTTATCCATAACTAAGCCAATAACATCTTTGTGAATATTCATTTCATCGAGTTTTTTTAGAAATAAATTTTTTTCATAAACATGACGCTTCACAACTTCTGGTACATTCACATATTTACCTGGAACTTTAAATTTTAAGTTATTGTTTTTATCAATTATACCACTCCTAAATACAATTGACGATATATGTCCTTCACCTGTAGCACGAAAACTTACTATTACTCTTTTCTGCCCTTCTTCTAAATTAGTTTGGTAAGGATCTTCAACTATTGCTGGATTAAAGAAGGCTGTCGATTCAATAGAATATTCCATAGTGAAGTATGAACCAATAAGCAATTTTTTTTCTAAAGATAAAGATTCAGTCTCAATATTTAGTTCATTCAATACATGTTCTACATTATCGAAATGTTTTTCAAAAATTTTTGTAATATTACGATGTCGCTGCGAAAAATTTCTCAAAACTTGATTAATTGTAATATGAACATCCTTATCAGATAGATTTATGACTTTTGTAATAATGGATATTGCTCTACCAGAACCACCAGGCATAAAGAAGCGTGCAATTACTCTTTTTGAATCAGGATAAAATTTTATTGAATTTCTTTTTGTAGTTATCATAATATCTTTCTATGTTTTCCACAATCCATATTTTAGATATAATTTCAATTATAATCGGAATATTTTATCATTATATTTTATTAAATCAACTGTAAGAAAAGCTAGCGTTGTTTACACTTTTTATGTTTTCTGTGTAAAGAGCCTGTAACGCTTTAATTATCTATATGTCATTACGTTACAGTCTCTTTCCACCCCAGAAAACAATCACTTTCAGCTCTTAATTTTTGTAAACAACGCGTGAAAATCTCACAAATCAACTTAGAAATTTAACTAAAGATTAGTCAATATCTTTATAATTTAGATGTCAAAAATTCATCATTACTTTCACAAAGGACTCTATTTGAATATTCTCATTCTAAAGAAAATAGTGCAAAAATTATTAGAAAAAAATAAATTTCCACTAATGATGTTTCAGATATGTTATCTATCAATCCTCGAACCGCGAGAAAGCATATAACAAAATTGTGGGAACTTTGTATCATTGAAACAAGAGGAAAAGGTAAAAACACATATTACGTATTGAAGGGTAAATAATCATCTTACGGTACCATTCCGGTACCATATAGGTTCTCTTTCGGTACCCTTTTTTGTAATTGAAAACGAAATCAAATATGATTTAATGAATTTATTGATAATTTAGTCTTATTTCATAGTATATCGTATATAACATTTATACGAAAATTATATAAATCTTTAAGTTGCTACCTAAGTGCTATATGATATCTCAATCTTTTTCCTTGACAACTCAAATCCCCATCTTAATAAGAAATACCATAATTGGAGGATAAAATGAAAAATTATATTTTGGTCATTGCGATTGTTCTTATTATTGGAACACTTAATGCTAATACTGATTTTGTGGGAACTTTTACTACACTCAATCCATCTTCAACAATAATTGCCCTTGGCTATGAATCGGGGGCTGCATATATTTGGAACAACAACCCGCTTAATAGTTGGAGTAATCCGGCACTCCTTGCGTATTGCAAGGGACTGAGTTGGGTCTCTTCAGGTGAATTATATTATAGTATGGATCATAAAAATCCTGACATGTACTCTTCATACATTTCATACGCGAATGATTATTTCACACTCCTTGTTCCTATGGTAAATGCAAATTATAAATTTGGGACAACTTTTAAATATAATGATTTACCATACTACTATTATAATAATGATGAGTCGGATTCGTATAAGGAAACATGTTCCCGATTTTCCATCGCCTGTAAATTAACAAAAATTATATTTCAAAAGATTGCTCCTACTATCAATGATAAGTTCGAGATATCTGTCGGGTATGACCTGAAATATGTTACAAGTAATGTACCTCCTATTATTCTTGGAGAAGCGGATGCAAGCGGGTATATGCACGGTGTAGGAGTAGTAGGATTAATCAAACCCTTGAGAATAATCACCACGAAAGTTTCTCGATTCGATCTTGATATTACCGGCGGAATTTATACGATGAATGTCACCAAGAATAACTTAAGTAATGATACATACACTTATCCCCTTCCTTATGGTACCCGTATGGGATTCGGAGGTAAATTTAGCTTTATGCCTTTTAACGAAAATGTAGTAAACTATCTTTCCCCTTTTAAAATTAAAGGTACATTTTCTATTTCTTATATATACGGCAATTCGAAATATGCAGACGATCCTTCCTCATGGGGACATGGAATCGAATTGGGACTATTTAATACCATATTCCTTCGTCGTGGGTTTTATAAAAACAATACACATAAATATTCGGGACATACATTTGGATTGGGTGTGGGAGTTAATCTTATGCGTTATTTTTATTTTGAATATAATTACACCGAATATCCTGATGATACAGATGAAAATGCTAGAAAAAATGATTTTACCGTCTCGCTTGATTTAATGAAAGTGTTTAAGAAATAATAAGTATATTGGAGGATTATATGAAATATAGATTATTATTACTGATTATCCTACTTGTGAGTGCAGGATATCTTACTGCAGGTTCACAATTTACTGGAGTTTTTACTGAGATCAATCCCTCAGCAACAACGATCGCATTTGGAAATCAAGCAGGTACTGCATATATTTGGGGAAACAATCCGCTGAATAGCTGGAGTAATCCGGCATTGCTTGCATATAATAATGGACTGAGCTGGGGTTGGTCCCGTGATCCTTGGTTTGAAAAGGTTGTGAGTGGGCTGTATATTAATTCTTCTTACATTTCCTTTGCAAATCAAGATTATGGTATTCTTATACCGATGATCAATGCAAGTGGGAAGTTCGGAACAACTTGTGATTATGGTGACCAAAAAGTATATGATTCATGGGGACATCTTCTTGGCACCTATAATTCGTATGAAACATGCTCACGATTTGCAATAGCAAAAAAACTTTTTCATCTAAATCTTCTTCATAACACCGGAAACTCAGATTCGTTCACGTTATCAGGCGGGTATGACTTTAGGTATATAACCAGTAATCTACAATTATTTTTTGCAGACAGCCTTGATAGAGATATAATACACGGCACCATGCACGGACTCGGATTATTAGGACATTTCATTCATCATCAACGATTTCCTTCTCCTGGTTCATCTCTTACATTCGAGGTCACTTCCGGTTACTACCAAATGAACATATTTAAGAACGAAATACCATACGAGAGTGGAGACGAACCTCTTCCCTATGGAAACAGATTCGGACTAACCGGAAAAATAAGCTATCATTTTGGAAATTCGATTTCGTTACCTTTATCCTTCCTTCAAGAGAATATATCGTTTTGTTATGTATATGATACTCAAAAGTTTGGAGATTGGGAAAATGAGTGGGGTAGCGGATATGAATTTGGTTTTTTCAATACTCTTTTCCTACGCTGGGGTGAATTTCATGACGTGCAAGGGCATATTGAAGGGAGCACTTCGGGAATTGGTGTAAAATTTAATATTAACAATCTTGTCTATTTTGAATATAATTATGCATCATTTCCGGGTGGCGAACTTCAGGCAACACAAAGAAAAGAGGATCTGATGATCTCGGTTGATTTGATGAAAGTGTTAAAGAAAAAATAAGTATATTGGAGGATTATATGAAATATAGATTATTATTACTGATTATCCTACTTGTGAGTGCAGGATATCTTACTGCAGGTTCACAATTTACTGGAGTTTTTACTGAGATCAGTCCCTCAGCTACAACCACCGCATTCGGCAATCAATCCGGCACTGCATATATCTGGGGAAATAATCCTCTCAACAGTTGGAGTAACCCAGCACTGCTTGCATACAATAACGGACTGAGCTGGGGTTGGTCACGTGATCCGTGGTTTGAAGAGATTATACATGGAATGTATCTAAATTCCTCCTATCTTTCTTATGCAAACAGCAACTTTGGTATCCTCATACCGATGATCAATGCAAGCGGTAAATTTGGTACGACTATTGACTATGGAGATCAAGAAGCTTATGATGCAGAGGGACATCTTATTGGCACATTTCATTCGTATGAAACATGCTCACGATTCGCCGTCGCAAAGAAGCTCTTTCATCTCAACTTTATTCAGGACTCAGGAAACTCAGATTCATTCACGCTTTCTGCGGGCTATGATTTCAGGTATATATTCAGTAATCTATGTCCGCTCAGCGTTGATAGTCTCGGTAGCGATGTAGGAAGGAGTACCATGCACGGACTCGGTTTTTTAGGACATTTTATCCATCATCAAAGATTGAGTTCAGAAAATTCTTTCCTAACCTTTGAAGCTGTTGCAGGATATTATTATATGAATCTCTTTAAGAGTGAAATTTCATATGGATCCGCTACTTACTCACTTCCTTATGGAAACAGATTCGGGCTGTCTGGAAAAATAAGCTATCATTTTGGAAATTCGATATCTTTACCCTTACCTTTCCTTCAAGAAAATATCTCCTTTTGTTATGTATATGATACACAAAAACTCGGAGATTGTAACGAGGAGTGGAGTAGCGGATATGAATTTGGTTTTTTCAATACGTTTTTCCTGCGCTGGGGTGAATTTCATGATGAACAAAGTCATGTTGAAGGGAGCACTTCGGGAATTGGTGTAAGATTTAATATTAACAATCTTGTATATTTTGAGTATAATTATGCAACGTTTTCAATAGGTTCACCAGACACAACAGAGCGAAAAGATGATTTGATGATCTCGGTTGATTTGATGAAAGTGTTAAAGAAAAAATAAGTGTATTGGAGGATTATATGAAATATAAATTATTTTTACTTGTGATCCTACTTGTTTTAACAGGACACCTCACCGCAGGTTCGGAATTCACTGGAATTTTTACTATGATCAATCCCTCAGCTACAAGCACCGCATTCGGGAATCAATCCGGTACTGCATATATCTGGGGAAACAATCCACTCAATAGCTGGAGTAACCCAGCCCTGCTTGCATACAATAGCGGATTGAGCTGGGGCTGGTCCCGCGATCCTTGGTTTGAGGATATTATACATGGAATGTATCTAAATTCTTCCTATCTTTCTTATGCAAACAGCAATTTCGGAATCCTCCTACCAATGATTAATGCCAGCGGTAAGTTAGGAACAACTTGTGATTATGGAGATCAAGAAGCTTATGATGCAGAGGGACATCTTATTGGCACCTTTCATTCCTATGAAACATGCTCACGATTAGCTGTTGCGAAAAAATTATTTCATTTAAACCTACTTCATAATTCAGGAAACTCTGATTCGTTCACCTTCTCTGGAGGATATGACTTTCGATATATAACCAGCAATCTCCCATTGTTAATTGCAGACAGTCTTGATCGCGAAATTGTTCACGCGACCATGCATGGACTTGGATTATTAGGACATTTCATTCATCATCAACGATTGAGTTCAAAACAATCATTTCTTGCATTTGAAGCTACTGCAGGATATTATCAAATGAACCTATTTAAGAGTGAAATGTCATACGAATCCGGTGATTGGCCACTTCCCTATGGAAATCAATTTGGTATAGCCGGAAAAATAAGCTATCATTTCGGAAATTCAATTTCATTACCTCTACCTTTTCTAAAAGAAAACCTATCTTTTTGTTATGTATATGATACTCAAAAGCTCGGAGATTATAACAGCGAGTGGAGCAGCGGATATGAATTTGGGTTTTTCAACACTTTTTTCCTTCGTTGGGGTGAATTTCATAACGAGCAGGGGCATATTGAAGGAAGCACTTCGGGAGTAGGAGTAAAATTTAATATAAATAATCTTGTATATTTTGAGTATAATTATGCAACGTTCCCGAGCGGTGATCTACAGAGTGAACAGCGAAAAGATGATCTGATGATCTCGGTTGATCTGATGAAAGTGTTAAAGAAAAAATAAGTGTCAGGGAATGGTCCCTGACACCTCGCTAAACTCCTCTGAGCCGTCGGGGACCACTCCCCGACGGACACTCATCTTATAAATTTCATAAAAAAATTGCATTAAAATTACATTCCTGCATTTATTGATTGTAATCATTGTCAGGAGTTTTCATGGATCTTACGAAACTCAATTATTATTATAATAAATTTAAATTTGGTGAAGACAACTTTCACAATCTGATGAAATATCGTATCAAAGAAATACTACTTGTATCGACCTTTTACGATGCGTTCATTTTCGAGCAGGACGGACGGTTATCAGAACAGATATTTGGTGAATACCGTCAACTCAACCTCAGTACAGCCCCGCGTGTAACGAGTGTTCCCACTGGCAAGCAGGCACTGAAATTGTTGGAAAAGCGATCCTTCGATCTGGTCATTACCATGATGAGGATTGGTGAGATCAGTCCCTTTGAGTTGAGTAAACGTATTAAAGAACAGGACCCGGACATGCCGATACTTCTGCTGCTCAATGTGCAGTCCGATATCTCAATTGTTGAAAAGAACAAAGATGAATTGCAGTATATTGATAAGGTATTTTTGTGGAATGGAGACACCAAACTTTTCCTAGCAATGATCAAAATGATCGAGGATGCTCAAAACGTGGAATATGACACGAAACAGGGCTATGTCCGCGTTATTTTGCTCATTGAGGACTCGATAAAATATTATTCCATGTTCCTCCCCCTCCTTTATTCTGAGATCGTCAAACAAACTCAACGACTCATCAATGAAGAACTGAGTGACATCAATAAACGCCTCAAAATGCGCGCACGCCCTAAAGTTCTGCTTGTCCAATCCTATGAAGAAGCGGTCACATTAGTAGAGAAATACCAGGAATACATGGTTGCAGTGATCTCTGATGTGAAATTTTATAATAACGGTATTTTGGATGAAAATGCGGGATTCAAGCTTATTGATAGAATGAAAAAGCAGCACATGGACATACCTGTCATTCTGCAATCCTCAGATATTGAGAATGAAGAAAAAGCTCGAAACCTCCGGGTAAATTTTCTCAACAAGACTTCTAAAACCCTTCTTCATGACCTTCGAACTATCATTACAAATAATCTTGGATATGGTGATTTTGTTTTCCGAAACAAAGCAGGGACAGAGATGGATAGAGCAACGACTATGCTTGAATTTGAGGAGAAGATCAAAAACCTCGTCGGGGAATCCATTTTCTATCATGGCGAGAGAAATCATTTTTCAAGTTGGCTGATCGCGCATGGAGAAATTCAGGTTGCGAAGAAAATCCTTCCAGCAAAAATCGAGGATTTTAACGATGTTGAGGAATTAAGAAGCTATCTCCTCGATGTGTTCCAAACTGTCCGTAAAAACCGTACTCGAGGAAAAATAATAAACTTTGAACCGTCTGCACTCTCCGAAGTGGATCAGATCATCCGTCTTGCAGAGGGCTCATTAGGCGGAAAGGGTCGAGGTTTGGCATTTCTCAATGCGCTCCTCGTGACAATGGAATTCGAAGAGGAATTTCCTGAAGTGGATATCGCTCTACCCAGCACCTCGATCATCGGCACGTCGGAATATGATTCTTTTATTGAAAGAAACAATATCGGTGAATGGGTTATTTCAAAATCCGATAAAAAAATTCAGGAGATCTTTATAAAAAGCACATTGTCCAAAGAGCTCATCCAAAAATTAAGGGTTTTTGTAGAGCATATCACTTATCCTATTGCCGTGCGTTCTTCAGGACTTCTTGAGGATTCGCAGGCACAGCCCTTTGCGGGAATTTACAAAACCTACCTGCTTCCTAATAATAATCCTGACAAAGAAATACGCCTGTATCAGCTCTGCGATGCCATCAAACTGGTGTTCTCATCAGTATATCTCGAGGGAGCGCGTACTTATATTGAGAGTATTAATTATGAGGTTGAAGAAGAAAAAATGGCAGTGATCATTCAGGAAATTGTTGGCTCAGGATACGATAATTGCTATTACCCCCACTTTTCCGGTGTAGGGCAGTCCCATAACTTCTATCCAATTTCCTATCTAAAGAGCGGTGACGGTGTTGTTTCGCTGGCTGTCGGATTGGGTAAAACAGTGGTCGAAGGTGATCGAAGTTTCAGATTCTGTCCCAAACACCCAAAGATGGAGATCATTCCACCGGAAGGATTGGTGAAGGATTCGCAGAAATTCCTTTATGCAGTTGCAATGGATAAGGAGGATTTCAATCTGCTTGATGGAGATGAGAGCACTCTTGCATATATGCCGATCAAGCAGGTAGAAAAGCACGGAACCCTTCAGCACATGACTTCTATGTGGGATTATGAAAACAATCGTCTCGTCGATGGAACAACAATAAAGGGAACAAAAGTCGTCACTTTTGCAGATATTTTGAAATACAATTACTTCCCTCTTGCAAAAATCTTAGAGGAGATTCTCGATATCGGTGAAAAAGCCCTAGGAATGCCTGTCGAGATCGAGTTTGCAGTGAATCTTAACAAGGATGAAAAGGAAAAAATATATCCTACATTTTATGTCCTGCAGATCAGACCACTTACTATAAATACTGATGAAATTTCCATTGATCCTGAAAATCTGAAAAGAGATGACCTTATGCTTTACACTGGACATGGTATGGGTAACGGTATCATAGACTCAGTGTATGATGTGATTTTTGTTGATCTTGATACATGGGATAGAACCAAAACCGAAAAAATGCATAACGAAATTTCTGAATTAAATAAGCGAATGAGAGCTGAACATAGGAATTATATTCTTATTGGACCTGGACGTTGGGGATCACGAGATAGATTTCTCGGTATTCCCGTGAAATGGATAGATATCAACATGGCAAAGATAATTGTTGAAACAGGCAATGAAAATTTTGCAGTAGACAGCTCGCAAGGAACGCATTTTTTCCATAATCTTGTATCTATGGATGTGGGGTATTTTAGTATTTCCCATCATTCCGACAATGATTTTCTGGATTGGGATTGGCTCAGATTTCAAAAAAACATAGAGAAAACCGATCACTTTCTCCATGTTCGTGTAGAACATCCGCTGGTTATTAAAATGGATGGCTACAAAGGATTGGCTGTTATATACAAATAACCTATTTCCCCCATTCATCATTGAGAGAAGCAGTCAGTTCTTCGATCTTATTTATTGCTTTTTATATTCAATCATGTGCTCCCCTAATTAATCTTTCATTTTTCTGAGAAATGGAACATGTTCCGTAAATGCTTTTAAACTAATGTAAGTCCATTGAAAATTTCAAAAAAGTTCGTTCTCCATCTTCCTTTCTCTGTATTCCACTCGCTGGAATTGCAATATTTTTGAATATTTTTTTGGGTTATCCAAGCTTTTTCAATTATAATTTGACAAATAATAATAGGGTTCATTTTTACGCAAAATCATACCATAAATATAATAAATATCTGGAGGTATTTCTCATGAGTATGAAAGAATTCATGTATCAGGTTGAGGCTCATAATCCTAATCAACCTGAATTTCTTCAAGCTGTAAAAGAAGTAGTTGAATCTCTCTGGCCCGTCTATGAATCCAATCCTCGTTATAAGGAAGCCAAAATCCTTGAGAGAATTGTAGAACCAGAGCGTACCATTATGTTCCGTGTCCCCTGGACTCGTGACAATGGCGAAGTTATGGTAAATCGCGGTTACAGAATTGAGTTCAATAGTGCGATCGGACCATACAAAGGCGGACTCCGTTTTCACCCGAGCGTTAACCTGAGCATTCTTAAATTTTTAGGATTCGAACAGGTTTTCAAAAACAGTCTTACCACACTCCCCATGGGTGGTGGTAAAGGCGGTTCCGACTTTGATCCTAAAGGAAAATCTGACGCTGAAGTCATGCGTTTCTGCCAGACATTTATGTCTGAGCTTTTCCGTTATATTGGTGCGAATACTGATGTCCCTGCCGGTGATATTGGTGTTGGTGGTCGTGAGATCGGTTTCCTTTTCGGCATGTACAAAAAACTGAGAAATGAATTCGTTGGTGTGCTCACAGGCAAAGGTTTGAACTGGGGTGGTAGTCTTATCCGTCCGCAAGCAACTGGATATGGTGCAGTTTATTTCGCAGAAGAAATGCTGAAAACCCGCAACCTTAACTTCAAGGATAAGATCGTCACAATTTCCGGTTCCGGCAACGTTGCACAATATGCGACACAAAAGGTCAACCAACTCGGTGGTAAAGTGGTCACACTTTCAGATTCCAGCGGCTACATCTATGATCCGGATGGAATTTCGGGTGAGAAATGGGAATTCCTTATGGAACTCAAGAATGTCAAACGCGGACGCATCAAAGAGTACGCAGAAGAATTTGGTGTTGAATATCACGAAGGTGAGCGCCCCTGGGGTGTCAAATGTGATGTCGCTCTTCCATGTGCTACTCAGAATGAAGTCAACGAAGAAGAAGCCAAGACCCTTATCAAGAATGGTTGTATCTGTGTTTCTGAAGGTGCAAACATGCCTTCAACTCCTGGTGCGGTCAATGTGTATATTGATAACAAAATCCTATTTGGTCCAGGAAAAGCTGCAAATGCTGGTGGTGTTTCTGTTTCCGGTCTTGAAATGTCCCAGAACAGCCTTCGTCTGAGCTGGAGCAGCGAAGAAGTTGATGCCAAACTTCATAACATTATGAAGAGTATTCATGCACAGTGTGTTGAATACGGCAAAGAAGGTGATTTCGTGAACTATGTAAATGGTGCGAATATTGCCGGCTTCCTCAAAGTTGCAAATTCAATGCTCGATCAAGGAATTGTTTAGTCTATAAACTTATAAAAATACAGCCCTCTAAATATTTAGAGGGCTTTTTTATTTGGGAATTTATTAAGAGATATTATTTTTTCCCAAGCATCTTTTCTTTAAAATCAAGAATTTTTTTCCTTGTCGCATTCAGCTCGATATCAGCTCGGACAACTAAAGGTTTGTGAGTAAAGGACAACAGTAGCTTCTGTGCTTCCTCTTCTGAAGGAATATATCTGCTCTCAACACGTTCATCTGAGTTGAGTCCTTTGTTCGCATCTTCAGAGAATTCTTCCAATGTGGAATCCAAACCAAGAAGATCTTTCAGCAAATACCAGTTCTCTTTCCCTGTAACAGTATTGCGCACTTTCGTCACTGTTTGAACGACATTATTATCATTTGTAATAGTACCCTCAGATTCTATAAACGAATTGAGCGGTAATACGACATGTGCCATTTTTGCAGTTTCGGTCATAAAGGAATCTGCTACAAGAAGGAACTCAAGATTATTCAACCACTCATAGATCTCCATTTTGTTATTATACAGAGGATCCTCTCCAAATATTGCTGCTACTTTAATTTTCCGGTAATTTTTCACGGGAACAAATCCGTTTTCAAGCAGTGATGGCTTATTTGCAAGCTCAGAACAGCTCATAATACCATTTCCTTCTGTGCCGATATCACCACGAAGCATACTCAGATTTAATATCGCATTTTGTGTCTCATAATCCAGATCACTTTCTGAATAGACAAATATAACCTTTTTGAATGACAATAATTCATGGGCAAAATCCATAAATTCATCTGTTTGAATAGTATGTTGGAGCTTATGATTGAAATCAACAAAATTTCCGATATAACGGGCAATATAATCAATATTATGATGACGATATTCGATGAGATACTTTGTGAATTCATTGATCACTTCTATGTAATAGTTCGTTTTAATATGGAAATCTGCACGTCGGGCAAATCTATTCTCATCAGGATGGATCAGCATCAATTTTGCACCATTATTGAGTGCTTGCATAATCTTCACTCCAACAGTATGAGTAACATCCCCTATCATAACGATCAGATCGGCAGCATCTAGGTCTGCACTTGGATTGGGAGAAAAATTAATGCCGAGTTTATCTTTTACTACTGAACCGTTAAGCTCCCAGGAAAATTTCTTATTACATTTATATTGCTTTGCCAGTTTACTGATAAGATACAACTCTTCATTAGTATAATTTCCATTACTGAAGAAAGCCACATCTTTTTCAAGCTCGGTCAATTTGTCAGTTATATAATCCACCGCTTCTTCCCAATCAACCGGTTGAAGCTGATTTTCCTTGCGGATCATTGGCTGTGTAATACGCTCTTGTGATTGAAGTACCTCATAGCCGAAATGAGCATTGAAGCATACATTGTTTCCTGTGATCGGACTGTCCGCTGCTTCAGCTTTAAGGATGATGTTATCTTTTTTCATATATTTGACGCTGCAACCAGCTCCGCATAATGCACAAGTAGTTTGGATTTCTTCATAATCAAGTGGTGCTAATTTATACTGTGTATTTCTCGGAGTAAGCGCACCGACAGGACAGACATCGATACATTTCCCGCAGCTCAGACAAGATGTATTCATGAGGGATTCACCAAATTCGGGAGCAACAAGAGTTTTAAACCCGCGATAAATATAACCCAATGCACCCACTCCCTGAATTTCAAGACAAGTTCGCACACAGCGTCCGCAATTCACACACTTGTTTGCATCACGCAGAATAAAGGGATGAGTTTTATCGATTGGATGGTTATTCACCTCTCCCATAAAACGTGTGGCAATGATATCATAATCTGTGGCATACTTGCGCAGCACACATGTAGGATTGACATCACATCCGCACTCTATACAGCGTGCAGTTTCATCATGAACCTGTTTATTTGTGAAATTTTTCTCAACTTCCTTAAAATTTGATATTCGTTCTTTTGCTTCAAGATGCACTGAAGAAACTCGAGATGCTTTCTCGTATTCTTTGAAATCTTCGGGATCGAGGTCTTTATATGATTCAGCTTTTTTGCTGTTGAATTTTTCTTTCAGAGGTTGAATTTTCTCACCCTTAAGAAATGCATCAATACTTTCTGCTGCTTTGTAGGCATCTGCAACGCATTCGATCACTGTCGAGGGACCTCTTGTGAGATCTCCGCCTGCAAATATCTTTTCGATGTTTGTACACATTGTGTCTTCATCGACCTCAATTGTGCTCCATCGTGTTAGATTAAGATTTTTTCCGTTTATTTTTGCAATTTCATCTAGCAGGAATTGAGTATCCGGTTTCTGGCTGACTGCTGGAATAACCGTATCCACATGCATAATGAATTCCGAGTTCTCAATCGGAACTGGTCTGCGTCTGCCACTGCTGTCCGGTTCTCCAAGACGCATTTTGATGATCTGCATACCTTCAACTTTGCCGTCTTTTCCGATTATCTTTGTGGGGTTCTGCAGAAGATGAAATTCAACACCTTCTTCCTTAGCATCTATTACTTCCACTTCATCAGCAGGCATCTGCTCTTCAGCACGGCGGTACACGATCAGGACTTTTTCCGCACCAAGACGAAGAGCTGTTCTCGCAGCGTCAATAGCAGTATTTCCCCCACCGATAACAGCAACTTTCTTGCCCACTTTTGTGATCTTTCCTTCAACTACATCGCGAAGAAAGTCAATACCAAGATAGCATCCTTCAAGGTCTTCACCCTCGATGTTCATACTGACCGCAGTCCATGCACCAAATCCCAAAAAGACAGCATCGTATTCTTTATAGAGGAATTGAAGTGTGAAATCTCTTCCGAGCCGTTCATTATTATGAATCTTTACTCCGAGTTTCTTTATCAGATATATCTCTTTATCGAGAATTTCTTTGGGCAAACGATATTCAGGAATACCGTAGCGAAGCATACCTCCGCTTTCTGGCATAGCTTCATAAATTTTACATTTATGTCCTTGTTGCGCAAGATAATAGGCAACTGTCAATCCAGCCGGACCTGCGCCAACAATTGCAATCTCTTTACCTGTTGAGGGCTTGCACTCAGGAATGTATGTATTCGCAGAATCTTCAAGGTCTTTATCCGCAGCATAGCGTTTGATCTGGCGTATTGCAATGGGCTCATCGATGATCTGACGACGGCATTCTTTTTCGCAAAAAGCAGGACAAACCCGTCCTACGGAAAGCGGCAATGGAAGCCGTTCTTTGATGAGCTTAATCGCTTCATGATAAAGCCCGTCATTAACTAATGCCACATAGCCCTGCACATCCACTCGTGCCGGACATTTCAGAATACATGGAGCAATACAATCTGCATAGTGGTCAGAAAGGAGAAGTTCCAAAGCCATCTGCCGCGCTTCGAGTACCGCTTCGGAATCAGTATTGACTTCCATTCCTTCATAAACTTTTGTGGCACAGGAAGGGACAAAACCTTTTGCTCCTTTCACTTCTACCAGGCAGACCCAGCATGAGCCGTAGGGTTTCAGGTATTCATCGTGGCAAAGGGTTGGTATCTCAATGCCGTATTCAGTAGCAATTTCCAGGATCGTTTGATCTTGTTTTGCAGTTACTTCTTTTCCATTCAATAAAATTTTTATATCTGCCATGACGCCCGCTTATAATTTTTTCACTGCATCAAATTTACATGCGGTCATACAGGCGCCGCATTTTGTGCAGATATCTTGATTGATAGTATGAACTTCTTTTTTCTCGCCCGTGATCGCATCCACAGGACAAGCCCGTTTGCACGCTCCACAGCCGATACATTTGTCTTCTATGATGAGATATTTTATCAGGTCTTTACAGACGCCGGCAGGACAGGTTTTGTCATTAATATGTGCTTCGTATTCATCTCTGAAATATTTGATCGTGGTAAGCACAGGATTGGGAGCTGTTTGTCCGAGTCCGCATAAGGAACCTTTTATGATCTTACGGGAAAGGTCTTCAAGAATTTCGATATCGCCGGATTCGCCTTTTCCTTGAGTAATTCTATTAAGTATCTCAAGCATTCGTTTGGTTCCAATACGGCAGAACGTACATTTTCCGCAAGATTCGTCCTGTGTGAAGTTCAGAAAGAAACGAGCCATATCAACCATGCAAGTTGTGTCATCCATTACAACCATGCCACCCGAGCCCATGATAGCGCCTGTTTTTGTGAGCGAGTCATAATCAACGGGAGTGTCGAGAAGACTTTCCGGAATACAACCACCTGAAGGTCCGCCAAGCTGTACTGCCTTGAATTTTCTGTCCTCAATGATGCCGCCGCCGACTTTATAGATCACATCTCGCAGCGTCATACCCATAGGAACTTCCACAAGTCCGCCATTTTTTATCTTGCCTGTGAGTGCAAAAACTTTTGTGCCTTTGCTTTTTTCAGTGCCGAATTCTGCATATTTCTTTGCACCATTTCGGATTATCCAGGCAACATTAGAATAGGTTTCCACATTATTTATATTTGTTGGCTTTCCCCACAAACCCGACTCTGCAGGATAAGGAGGACGAAGTGTTGGCATTCCTCTTTTACCTTCTATCGAGCACATGAGTGCAGTTTCTTCTCCGCAAACAAAAGCACCGGCTCCTTCATATACTGTAAGATCAAAATTGAAATCCGATCCCATAATATTGCTTCCGAGAAATCCCTTTTCTTTAGCTTTTTCGACCGCAATCCTAAGCCGTTTCACAGCAAGAGGATATTCCGCACGGCAATAAATATAACCTGTATCAGAACCAATTGCATAGGCAGCGATCAGCATGCCTTCAAGGACACTATGAGGATCACCCTCGAGCACACTTCTGTCCATGAACGCACCCGGATCCCCTTCGTCAGCATTACAGATCACATACTTTTTATCTGCCGAATTGTTGTAAGCGAACTGCCACTTCAATCCGGTTGGAAAACCTGCGCCGCCGCGACCTCTCAAACCGCTTTCTTTGATCTCATCGATCACATCGACTGGAGACATATCTTTCAAGACTTTTTGCAGAGCTTCATAACCGCTGCGTTCGATGTACTCATCAATGGATTCAGGATCGATCACTCCGCAGTTACGAAGTACTATTCTCGTCTGATAATCCAGGATTTCTTTCTCTTTGCCACCAAGCTTGTCAGAAAAGACAATATGTTCGGTGAGAGGTTTTTTCTCGACAAAATGAGCATTGAGAATATCATCAATATCCGCTGCATTTAGATAGCCATACATTGTGCTGCCGAATTCATCATCTTCGATCTCCATCAGCACTTCTGCATAGCACATCCCGATACAACCTGTGTGATCCAATTGTGCATCTACATCATGTTCTTTGAGAAAGTTTTCCACCTTCTCAAGGACATCCAAACCGCCAGCTGCGATCCCGCAACTCGCCAAACCAATTTTTATTCTTACTGAATTTTCCAAATTCTCTCCCAATCCGGTTAAATTTGGTTCGTTATTTTTAATTAATACTGAGCTAATATATCTTTGATCTTGCTTGGAGTTAAGCGACCATATGCTTTATCATTGATCATTATCACAGGAGCAAGACTGCAACATCCAAGGCATGCGACTTCTTCGACAGTAAATTTCAAATTTTTTGTTGTACAGCCCGACTCTACCTTCAATTCTTCATAGAGTGCTTCTGAAATTTTCCTGGCATCAGCAACATGGCAGGCAGTTCCATGGCAGATACGGATAATGTTCTTTCCAATTGGATGCATACGGAACTGAGTATAAAAAGTTGCAACACCGTAGATCTCTGAAACAAGTATTTTTGTCTTTTCAGATATGTATTCCATAGCTTCTTTGGAAAGAAATCCAAGCTGTGCCTGTGTCTTTTGTAAAATGGGGATCAGGGAACCTTTTCTGCATTCAAATTCGTGTAAGACTGCATCAATTTTATCGAAATCACTTTCTACCATGTATGAAGTCCTTGCAATATTTTGGACACGTTGAAGGGGTGTGCCCCTGAGCAGTCAAGTTATTTGGATAATTGCCTTTGACCTCACAAGCGAGTAAAAAGTGCTATAAATTTTTTATCTAAGAACTCTGTTTTCCAATGAAGATTTTCAAAAATATAGCAATTCCAGAGAGTGGAATATGGAGAATAAAAAAATGGAGGGTGAACATTTGAAACTACTATGAAACCATATTTTAGCAATCGTTATCGGGCTGGACTTCCGCCAGCTAGCGGATGGAGTTCAGTATGAATAAAGAGGGGTAATGTCGCTCTGAACTCCACGCCCCGTTTCACGGAACTGATAAGTCCAGTTCTTGAGTTTGTTTTTGTATTATTGAGTTCACTATAAAAAGTGTGTAATTAGAAATATGTTAGAAAATGCATCAAATATTTGGAAACCGATAAATCGGTTACAATTAGCTATCTTCCTATTAACCAGCAACTTAAGTTGGTGGTTAATGAAACAAAAAAATGCATTAACCGTTTCAACGGTTTCTCGATTTCTTAAATTGAACTTTTTAGAGTGGACTCATT
>ASNI01000026.1 GCA_000404785.1 Cloacimonetes bacterium SCGC AAA252-N17 | reverse complement strand
TATCTTTCTCGGTGATCTCTGTGTTCTCTGTGGTGAATTCTTTTTTGTTCGGTTTATCCGAGTTAGGTATTTAATTTAAGAATGTCGAACACTGATTGAAGATTTTAGATTTAAGGTGGATTTACTAATTAGTGCATATTTAACTTTCATCAATATCACATACATAACTTGAATCATTGATATTCACAAACGCATTTATTGACAGAGATATTGCCCATTATCAACAATAATCTTTGTTATGAAATCAAAATCCGAACTTATTCTTGCCCTTAAAAGAAATCCCCTGCCACAGCACATAGCAATTATTATGGATGGTAATGGCAGATGGGCAAAATCAAAAAAACTGCCTCGCATAAAGGGGCATTTCGAGGGCACAAAAGCTTTAAAAAGGATAGTACAGGTTTGCGGTGAGATCGGGCTAAACTATCTTACGATATACGCCTTCTCCACGGAAAATTGGAAACGCCCGAATAACGAACCAAGAGCAGTGCTTACTCTTATTGAGAATACGCTCATGAAAGAGATAAGAGAACTACATGAAAACAATGTGGTCATCAAATTCATCGGATCCAGAGAAGGTATCTCTGGCTCACTTGCCCAGAAAATGGACAGCTCCTATGAAATGACCAGAAATAATACCGGGCTTCATCTTCTCGTAGCAGTCAATTATGGTGGCAGACTGGAAATTGTCGAAGGTATAAATACACTGCTCAAAGAGAATGTAAAATCAATAACTTTGGAAGATTTTTCGCGCTATTTATATACAAAAAATGCTCCCGACCCCGATCTGCTTATTCGCACAGGCGGAGAGATGAGGATCAGCAATTACCTAATCTGGCAGATCGCTTATTCTGAAATGTACTTTACAAAAACGCTCTGGCCTGACTTCTCTCCGGAAGAATTTCTACAGGCAATTATTGATTTTCAGAGACGTTCACGCCGATTTGGAGGAGTGTAACAGCTTATGAAAAAGGTGGTTGTCCGCACGTTAAGTTCGATGATCTATGGACCTATTATGCTGGTCTGTGCCTGGTTTGGAGGATATGCACTTCAAATCCTTCTTTCTCTTGTCACCATACTTGGCATTCGGGAGTTCTACCTCCTCACCCGCCATCACAAAGAGGTGAAACTCCTTCTCTCAGTCCTCATTATTTGCGGACTTCTGGTCACATGGTCGATCTTTTTCTTCGAATTCACATACATTGTGCCTTTATTTTTTCTGTTCATATTCTTGTTCCTTGCCTGGGATGTGTTTGCAAACAGAGAAAAGCACTCAGTTGAAAAAATCTCCTACAGTATGTTTTCACTGATCTACATTCCCCTGCTGCTGTCTTTTCTCTATCTTGTGCGGACCCTCGAGCATGGAAAATTTCTCCTCATCATACTTTACGGCTGCATCTGGCTGACGGATTCTGCAGCATATTTTCTTGGCGTCAGATTCGGTAAGCATAGAAATATCTTTCGTTCCAGCAAGAATAAATCCATCGAGGGGTTCGTTGCAGGTTTTATCACTGCCTTCGTCGGCGCCTATCT
The DNA here is from genome assembly GCA_000404785.1 of Cloacimonetes bacterium SCGC AAA252-N17. Lineage (GTDB taxonomy): Bacteria > Cloacimonadota > Cloacimonadia > JGIOTU-2 > JGIOTU-2 > Celaenobacter > Celaenobacter polaris. The sequence continues at coordinate 33,592 of ASNI01000026.1, read as the reverse complement.
GCTTAATCAACTGGCACATCTCATATTTGGATATTTTGTGCTCAATTCATGGAAAGACATAGTGGCGTATGGTATTATTGTAGGATTTCTCGGGCAGTTGGGCGACTTGGTCGAATCCAACCTGAAACGTGATTTCGGAGTGAAAGATTCATCCAATCTCATTCCGGGTCATGGCGGTATACTCGATAGGTTTGATAGTTTATTGATAAGTGCACCGTTTTTATATTTCTACTTTACTTTGATTGGATAAATTATGAAAAAAATCGCATTACTCGGCGCAACCGGCTCGATCGGACAGTCAACCATCGAGGTCGTTAAAAGACATCCCGATGAATTCAAGATCGTACTCGCATCTGCTCATAACAGGATTGATGAGCTTCTTAATTGTGCGAACGAAGTTCCAATAAATCATTTTGTGATCACAGGTGAAAATGGCGCTGACAGAACAGGGCAAGCACACAATATTCATCATGGAGAAGACACCCTCCTAACCCTTTTGAAAGAAATCGATTATGATATTATGCTCAATGCAGTGGTCGGCTCTGCTGGGCTGAAATACACTGTAGCCGGACTGAAAACAGCTCACAATATCGCACTTGCAAATAAAGAGTCACTCGTCATGGCTGGTGATATTATTACTGACCTTGCCAGAGAAAATCAGTGTAAAATTATTCCTGTTGACAGCGAACACAGCGCGATCATGCAGTGTCTTGAAGGAGCGCAGGACAAATCTCAAGTGCGAAGAATATTGCTTACAGCTTCAGGTGGACCCTTTTCAAATCTAAAGATTGAAGCATTTAAGAACATCACGCTTAAAGATGCGCTTCAGCATCCTACCTGGGCGATGGGAGATAAGATCACCATCGATTCTGCAACTATGGCAAACAAAGGACTGGAAGTTATTGAGGCACACTATCTGTTTGATATATCTTTTGATGAAATCGACGTGCTCATCCATCCACAATCCGTTATCCATTCGATGGTTGAGTATATAGATGGTTCTATCATTTCACAGCTTAGTTTTCCTGATATGAAGATCCCAATCCAGTACGCTCTTAGTTATCCAGACCGGCTTGATGCAACAGCTCAATACATAGATTTGGCGAAAATCCACGAGCTCACTTTTTATAAACCTAATTTTGAGAAGTTCCCTCTGCTGCGCATGGCTTTTGAAGTTGGAAAGAATGGCGGCATAATGCCCACGATTTTCAACGCTGCTAATGAAGCTGCAGTAACTCTCTTCCTGCAGGAAAAAATATCTTTCATAGAAATTCCAAAGATCGTTGAAAAAGAACTTTCTATACCGAATATTCACGAACCTGATCTTGAAACAATTATTGGAAAAGACAAAGAAATAAAAGAAAAAATTTATTCCAGCTACTAAAAGGATCATGCTTGGCGCATTATGAGGAATATCTTCAATCATCCATTTATTCCCATTACTACATGTTTTATTGCAGGATTACTTCTGGGTTCATTTTTCTCCGTTCCAATTCTTCACATTGCAATTGCACTCCTTTTTGCTGCGACATTTCTTCTAATTCATAAAAAGCGACCTCTATTTCCGATAATTGGCTTGCTTATTCTTTTCGGGATATTCAGATTTCAAATCAGTCAGCTTCAGACGGAACATCATATTGCACATTTCATTGATCATCTGGGCATTGAGAAGGTTCAGATTGAGGGACAAATAATTGAAGAACCCGAAGTTTCATCTGATAAGATCACTTGTATAGTTAAGCTTACTAAGCTCGAAGGCGTTCCTGTGCTGGGTAATATTCGTCTTACAATAAAGGACAAATATAGTAATGCTGTTCCTTCTTATGGAGATCATATCTGTTATAATGGAACGATCTTTCGACCGTTAAAGAGCAACAATCCATACAGTTTTAATTATCGGGAATACCTTGAGAACAATAATATTCACGGGCTTTCGTACCTTTATAAATCTGATTATACGATTACAAATGAATCAAAAAACCTTTATTATTATCTCATTGTTGTGCCCAGAAACTGGATTAGAGCTCGAATCGATAGATTTTATTCACCAAAATATTCCGGCTTCCTGAAAGCGATCCTTCTTGGTGAAAAGAGTTCTCTGCCATTGCAATTAAGACAGGATTTTGCTTCATCGGGATTGTCACACATACTTGCTGTCAGCGGGTTGCATACTGGAGTGATCGCGCTCATCTTTCTGACGATCTTCCAGATAGTATTAAGAAATCGAACTGCAGCTCGAATTCTTACAATAATTTTACTAATGTATTATATGCTGCTTGCTCATGCTGTTCCTTCTGTTCAGCGAGCAGTGATTATGATCAGCTTAGTGCTATTGGCAAAAATATTACAGAGAAGGACCAGTACCATAAATATTCTTTTTGCAGCCGCTTTTATCATTTTGGTTATCAATCCCTTACAGCTATTCAGCATCGGATTTCAGCTTTCATTTATATCGGTCTTTGCCATTCTTGTTATCTTTCAGTATCTCTCTCAAAAATTAAATCCGCTTCGAAAAAATCATCCAAAAATCTTCTGGCTGTTGAATCTTGTACTATTGAGTTTGATGGTTCAGATAGTTCTTGCGCCGCTTACTATTCACTATTTCCATACACTTGCGCTTGGCGGAATAATTGCAAATGTGATAGCGATTCCCCTTATTTCACTGGCGCTTCCCCTCTCCATTTTTTCAATTTTGTTTCCAATTTCTGCAATATGTGCCATTTATGCTGCGGCAAATAAGTTGTTACTTTTTATCGTTTTTGCGATTTCTCGCCTTGTTGCAATACACAGAATTCTTCTTTTCGATTTTCTTTATATGAGTGAATTTCAGATCATTGCTCTATATGCAGTATTGCTTTTTTTAATCTTACTTTGGAAAAATACAGACAATACGAAGATAAAACTATATAAATTTCTTTCCTTTTCAATTTTGACCGCATCAATTCTAATAGTTCCCGGATTATTACTGGAAAGAAATCTTGAGATCACAGTCCTCGATGTAGGACAGGGTGATGCGATAGTTATCCGCACACCCGATCGTAAAACAATACTCATCGATACTGGCGATAAAACTATGCGAAGGGATTATGGAGAACTGGTTGTTGTTCCATACTTTAAAGCACGTGGAATTAAGGAGATAGACCTTCTTGTCCTTACCCATCCTCATGCGGATCATATTGGGGGTGCTCAAGCTGTAATGAACAATCTCAAAATAGATAAAGTACTGCTTCCCAGATGTGATTATGAATCCCAGCTTTATGATAATGTTCTAACATTTATTGATGATAATGATATAGAAATTATCTATGCAGATACCTCACTTGTCTTTGAGGAGTTTGAGGCAATCAACCTCAAAATTCTTCATCCTACTTATGAATATAAGAACGAGGCCAACGTAAATAATTATTCAATCGTGATAAAAATTGAATATGGTGACCTTTCTGTACTTTTAACCGGAGATGCAGAGAAGGAAGTTGAAGCAATTCTTGTTGAAAATTGGGGAAATAAACTTGATTCGGATCTTTTAAAAGTTGGACATCATGGCAGCAATAGTTCTTCAACTCTTGATTTTTTGGAATATGTTTCACCAGAATATGCTGTAATTTCTGTTGGAACAAAAAATAGATATGATCATCCCGATGAAGAAATCGTTGAGAGGTTAGATAGTTCTATAAATGAATTATTCCGTACAGATCAAGATGGGGCAGTAATTTTTTTGTACGGAGGTAATACTCTAAAGATCAAAACAATGATTTCTGAAAGAGAAGTTATTGATTGTGATATATAAAAAACGAGCCGCCGGGGAAGCGGCTCGACTCTACTAAGAGTAAAGGAGGGAATTATGAGGACACTAATATAAATCCTATAAAAAAAACGTGTCAAGTTTTAATTAATTTTTTTTATTAAAAAAATTAATTACCTCTTTCTGAAAAGAGCTGTCCATTACACACAAGTTTGTAACTGACTTTAGGTTCGTGAAATATGTATAGCCGCGCAGCGGTGAAATATTTATAGCTGAGGATGTAAATCCTCGGTAAAAAAGAAGCCTAATTGATAGCCCTATAAGGGCGAAATATATCGCTCCTATGGAGCTTTATAATATCTTTTCTACATTACGGTCTCTAACGCAATCGGCTACAAATATTACACCTCTACGAGGCTAATTAATATTTGTGTGTAATGGACAGCTTTCTGCAAAGAGGGGATTTGAATTTATTATCACAATTACTCTAATTTCGTCCTGAGGAGTCCGTAGTTTTCATCTATGAAATCCTGAAGAAACTGCACTTCATCTTCATGCAAATGTTTGAACCTTCCCTGATACTTTAAGTACTCTTTGATGGGTTTTCGTTCTTTCACTTTCATAGTTTGCTTGTAGTGAATTCCATCAATAATTTCATAAAGCGGGAAGTAATTAGTTTGAACCGCGAGCTTTGCTAATTTGATAGTATATCTCGGGTCATATTTCCATCCTGTGGGACAAGGTGCAAGCAAATGGAGAAATTTGAATCCTTTCGTGTTCTTTGCTTTCTCAAGTTTCTTACAGAAATCTTCCGGGTATCCCACTGATGCAGTTGCAGTGTAAGGAATGCGATGAGCAGCCATGATCTCGACCATGTTCTTCTTCGGTCCTTTCTTGTAGTGCTTTACAGGAGTAGTAGTTGTCCATGCACCGTGAGGAGTCGCAGAACTGCGCTGAATACCTGTGTTCATATATGCTTCATTATCATACACAATATAGGTAATGTCATCATTTCTTTCTGCTGCACCTGAAATTGCCTGCAAACCGATATCAAAAGTGCCACCATCTCCAGCCCAGGCAATTACATTTGTTGTATCTTTTCCCTGCACCATAAGACCTGCCTTTATTCCTGATGCCATAATTGCAGCAGTTTCAAAGGCAGTATGAAAGAGAGGTACGTTCACAGACGTATAAGGAAAGGGACCATCTATCACTGCCCAGCAGCAGGCGGGAATGGAAAGCATTGTATTTTTGCCAAACACTTTTAGTGCATAGCGCATCCCAAGTGAACCGCCGCATCCCTGGCAGGCAAGGTGACCGGGAGTCATTATTTCGTGTTCAGGAATTGTTAATCTCATATTTTGACTCCTTTCCATATTAGGTCATTTGGGGCATCATTCTTGAGTGTATCATTTGCCATATCTTTAATATCCTCTATTTTTACATCGCGCCCGCCAAGTCCTGCAATATAAGAACGCACCGGAATATCTACTTCATTATATAAAGCTGATTTCAATTCCTGGGAGAAAATACCGGAATAACCTGGCGAGATGTTCCTGTCGATTACAGCAAGTTTTTTCACACCCTTGACCACTTCCAGAATTTCTTTCTTTGGATAAGGACGGATCACGCGGATTCGTAGATTACCAACCTTCTTGCCTTCTGCACGAAGTTCATCAACAGCAACATTTGTAGTCTCTGCGATAGTTCCTGAAGTAACAAGTATCATATCTGCATCTTCACATCTGTATGGATGGATCAGATTATAAGCTCTGCCGGTAATTTTTTCATATTCTTTGCCGGCTTCTTTGATGACATCAACTGCTTCGTCCATAGCTTTCTGCATCTTATAGCGGAATTCATAGTAATACTGCTCGTCTGTGAGAGCGCCAAAAGAACGGGGATCATTCACATCCATTTTGTATTCAGGTTTATAAGGTGGAAGGTATTTATCAATTAATTCAATTTCCGGCATATCAACAACTTCCATAGTGTGGGAAAGAAAAAAAGCATCAAAGGAGATGAGGGTCGGCAGTAATACTTTTTCACTTACTTTATATCCAATTAGTGTTGAATCAAGTATTTCCTGTGCGCTCGAAGCATAGATCTGCATCCATCCGGTATCTCTTTGTGAAAGACTGTCATTCTGGTCTGCCCAGATCGACCAACCCGGAGCCATTGCTCTGTTCACATTGGTCATTACTATCGGCATTCTTGCGAGCGCTGCCCAGTGAAGCATTTCATGCATAAGAGCCAAGCCCTGAGCACTGGTTGCAGTATATGCTCGTGCACCGGTTGCAGAAGCACCAATACAAGCTGCCATTGCAGAATGTTCTGATTCTACCTTGATGAATTTCGCATCAAGCTCACCATCAGCCACGATATCTGATAATTTTTCAACAATGAGCGTCTGGGGTGTGATCGGATATGCGGCAATTACTTGCACTCGAGCAAGCTGTGCACCCCAAGAAGCTGCATAGTTTCCAATCATTGTCTTTTTCATTTACCCTCCTTTTCGAAACCAATTGCATCTTTGGGGCATTCTTCTGCACACATAAGACATCCTTTGCAATAATCATAATCGATGACAGGAAGTTCATCCACGATCTTGATCGCAGGTTCGGGACAAAATTTCCAGCAGATAAAGCATTTTATGCATTTATCATAATCGATGACAGGGCGGACATTTCGCCAGCTGCCTGTTTTGTTCTGACGCATTGAGCCAAGCGCAGCAGGCATTGGAGGCATATCTTTCGCGCCGGTGATCCTAACCGGCTTATCATTATTTTGAAACTTAATAACCATATTCACATCCTTTCTATCCGCTCGCTATTGAGTCATAAGCCTGCTTAGCAGCACTCTTGTTTTCTTCTTGAAATCGGGGAATAGAACTATCAATTCCTTTAAAAACTGCATCAATTGTAACAATACCGGTAATTTTTGCAAGGGCGCCGACAATCGCTGTGTTCACAATGGGGGCTGTACGTGAGCCAAGTCTGTTTTGAACTGCAATTTCAGTTGCATCAACAGTATAAACCTTATAGTCATCACCAAAGTCATAAAACTCAGGATCCTTATCGGAATTGATCAATATCCACCCGCCTTTCTTCAAACCCTTGGTGACATCAACTACTTCTATCAACGTCGGATCAAGTACAATTACTCCATCCGGGTAATAAATTTGTGATCGAATCTGTACCGGCTTATCGTCAATCCGAGTGAAGGCTTCTACAGGAGCACCACGCCGCTCAACACCGAATCGAGGAAATGCCTGAACATACTTTCCACCCTGGAAAGCAGCTTCAGCCAGCACAAAAGAAGCTTTCACCGCTCCCTGGCCACCACGACCATGCATACGGATTTCAATCATGCTTTCTCCTTCATATTTTATAAATATTGTAAAAATTTGAACTTCTTTGAACAAGATATACAATGTATATTTCTTGAGTTGTTTTTAATAATACAATGTAAAAAATCATATCAACCATGCAAGAACAATTCCATTCATATTCGTTAAGCAAAACTCACGTACAATTAAATCTTTGTCAATAATTTTGACAAAGAAAAAGCACTACTCATTTTAAGTCTATATGGCAAATAAACAACGCAAACGATATAAGAAGAAAACTTCAAAAAAGAAAGACGAAAATACCCTTTTGAAATTCAAGAGTCTACTGGTCATCGCAGCTTTTATTATTATTGTTTTTTTCATCTGGCAGGTGGTCATTTCGCTCAAAAAACCACCTCGGGATCACACACTTTCCGTCACTGAAGAAACTACGGAAGTACAGGGAGTAGGCAACATTATTGAGTATGCACTCAAACGCCTTGAGATTCCTGACAAGTTCATCAAAACCTACAAAATTGATGATAAAACTTATAAAGAGATAACTATAAATTCTAATCAACTCAGCTTGACGATCAGCAATATCTTCATTACTGATAAGGTCAAAGAAAATGGCGGCCAGATACTGAGTGTGAAGGAATCCGATGACGGCAGCAAGATCGAAATGGAAATTTTTGACCCTGCGTCAAAGGAATACTACATTCTCATTTTGAAAAATGACACGAGCGGTCTCTATGATAAGATCACAGAACTCTCAATTATTATTGATGATTTCGGATATTTTTCCGGACCTCTTCTCGATGAATTTTTGGCTCTGAACAAATCGATCACTTTTGCCATTCTTCCCGATCTTGCCTATAGTGAAGAGATCATGCAAAAAGCGTATAATCAAGGCAGGGAAACCATTATACATGTGCCTATGGAGCCGGAAACTTACCCGAAAGATGACCCCGGCAAGAATGCGATCTATGTCGATCTAACTGAAAATGAAATAAAGAAAAGAATGAAAAAGTTCATCAAACAACTCCCCTTGTGCATCGGTGTGAACAATCATATGGGTTCCCTTGCAACGCAGCATGAGTATGTCATGAGACCGGTTCTTGAAATTCTGAAAGCTAATGACATGTGCTTCTTTGACAGCCGCACTTCGGCAAAGTCTGTGGGCTATACTCTTGCAGAAGACATGGGAATTCCAACCTGTCAGAGAGATATCTTCCTCGATTCCGGAGAGTATCCTGATAGAGTTATTGCAAAAACAAATAATATATTGGATCTCGCATCGCGAAAAAACAAGATCATTGTCATTACCCATGCAAAAAAAAGCAGTATTGAAGAACTTAAACAGATACTGAAAAATCTTGAAGGAAATAATATCGAGCTCGTTCCTATCACAGATATTGTGCTTCCGAAAGAATATGTTCTATGACCGCACTTAAATCAATAATCCTCGGCATTGTGCAGGGACTTACTGAATTTCTTCCTGTAAGCAGTTCCGGCCACTTGGTGATTTTTCAAAAACTTCTGAAGTTTAACGACCCGGGTGTTCTTTTTGAGATTGCAGTGCACCTTGGCACACTTGTCGCCGTGATCATCTATTTCAGAAAAGATATATGGGAAATAATCCAGTCTATCTTCAACTGGAGAAAAGATGCTCCCGAAAATATAAAATATGCACACCACCTTCTTTTTCATTTGATCATCGCTTCAGTAATTACTGCGATAATTGGATTCGCATTTAAGGACATCTTTGAATCACTTTTCGAAAACACGGTTCTTGTTGGCTTCATGCTCATCATTACTGGCGGTATTCTCTTTGCGTCTGACAAAATTAGGAATACGACCAAAAAGAAAATGAGCGTTCCCTCTTCTTTACTGGTAGGTTTTGCTCAGAGTATTGCAATCATTCCCGGCATCTCTCGTTCAGGGGCGACAATTACGACCGGCATTTTTACAGGCAGAACCCGCGATCTGGCGACACGATTTTCATTTCTTCTCTCCATCCCTGCAATTCTCGGTGCCACTATTTTGAAAATAAAAAATATGCAAAGTGCAATGTCGTCAAGTGAAGTGGTGCTGAATTTCATTCTTGGCGGTATAGTGGCTGCAATTGTGGGTTATTTCGCTATTTCCTTTCTTATAAAAATGATCAAACAAGCCGAGTTGTTTTACTTCTCCATTTACTGCTGGATCATTGGAATTATCACAATATTTTTTATATAAATTATGACAAAGAATCCAAAAAAATCAATTGAAGTGCTTGTTTTTGCTTCAGATAAACCTATCTCGGCTGAACAGATAGCTCATTTTCTTGAAATTGATGATAGCCAAGATGTCGATAAATTGATTGCGCAATTGAACCTTGAATACAGCGATCAGGGGAGAACCTTCTGCATCAGAAAGATCGCAGGCGGCTACAAGTTTGCAACAGATCGGCAGTATTATCATCTTATTGAAAAATTATACAAAGAGAAAAAAGAAATCAGTTTGACTTCTTCCGCTCTTGAAGTGCTTGCGATTGTCGCTTACCATCAGCCAATTACACGCCCAAAAGTAGATGCGATCCGAGGAGTGAATTCTCAATATCATATAAAAAATCTACTGGAAGTGAAGCTTATCAAAATTGCGGGCAGGATGAAAACCTTCGGGCGTCCGCTGCTCTATACGACAACTGATAAATTCCTCGAATTTTTCGGACTCAATGATATTGAAGACCTTCCCAATCTTCACCAGATACGTGAGCTTATGGCGACAGATATTGCCGAACCCCAGAACATGAAAACAAAAGACCAACTCGAACTACTCACTGAAAATTCTGATGAATAAAAAACTTAAATACTGGGACCTCAAAGCTGAGCTTCAAAAAGGGATCATTCACAATAATTACTTCTTCACAGATGAAGAAAGTTTCCTGAAAGATAAAGCATTTCATCAGCTCAAAACTGCAATCGTTCCACCCAATGTGATGGATTTCAATTTCGATATATTCTTTGGAGAGGAAGCGAAAGCTAATGAGGTCATGGAAGCACTGCAAACTCCACCAATGCTTTCCGATAAAAAATTGGTCATTCTGCGAAATTTCCAATCAATGCACATTGTCTATAAGAAAAAAATAGCTGAGTATCTTGAAAAACCGATCCCGGATACTATCTTTGTGATCGAATCCGATAAGGAAAATACCCGTTCCGGAATTTATGCCAAGATTGCAAAGTTCGCACAAACATATTATTTCTATCATCCTTATAATGAGAGCGAGGCGATCCGCTTTCTTAGAGAAGAATCCACTGCTCTAAATAAGACAATTGATAATGATGCTGCGCGTATCATGGTTGATTACATTGGGCTTAATTTCCAGGAACTTCACAGCGAACTGGAAAAAGTTGCGCTTTACTCCGGGGGCAGAACTCACATTACTCCCGAAGACGTGCAGGCATGTATTGGCATTTCAAAAGGGAACACTATCCACGAGCTTCAAAATGCATTAACTCAGCGTAATTTGGGGCAATCAATAAAAGTGCTGGAAAACCTTATGGCAAATAATATGTCGCCTGTGCTTATCGTCACTATGCTTACACGATTCTATACCACGCTTTGGGATATTCTCATTCAACGGTTTCAGCAGAACAGATCAAAGACAGAAATTGAACGCTCGCTTGGCGGCTGGGGCTTGAAGTCATTCATGAATTCTTCCGAATATTATTCGCTTGAAAATTTTGACCTGATCTTTGCACTACTGCTGGAAGCTGACAAAAAACTCAAATCTGTGGATGCAAAGCTTAACAAAACCATTCTTGAAATGATGATATATAGGTTGTGCAAAAATGTCTGAACAGATGAATTTTAGGGCAGGATTTGTGTCCATAATCGGAAAACCAAATGTGGGCAAATCCAGTTTGATGAATGCCTTTCTCGGCGAGAAGCTTTCCATCACGACTCCCAAACCTCAAACCACGCGCCAGAACCTGCTTGGTATTCTCTCCCGCGATGATTATCAAATCGTTTTTATTGATACACCCGGCTTTCTGAAACCACGCTATCTTCTTCAGGAAAAAATGCAAACTTCGATCTCCGAAGCGCTTAAGGATGCCGAAGTCCTCCTGTTTATAATCGACATCGAAACCTTTCCCACAGATTATGACACGCAGGTTAGCGGTATCCTCCTGAAATCAAAGATCCCAAAACTCGCAGTCATTAATAAAATTGATATTGCAAAAAATGAAAAAACACTTAAAGAGGCAAATGCCACACTTATTGACTGGGGTTTTGAGGACATTTTTTTTATTTCAGCGAAAAAAAGCATCGGGATCAACGAATTGTTAGAAAAGATCCTTGTGCTGCTCCCGATCCATCCCCCATATTATCCTATTGATAATATTTCAGACCGCAACATGCGCTTCTTTGCACAGGAGATCATCCGCGAGAAAATATTTCTGCATCTTCACCAGGAAATACCTTATTCCACTGCAGTTACTGTTGACATGTATGAAGAAGAGGATGACCGGGCAGAGGTGTGGGCTAACGTTTTTGTGGAATCCCATTCCCAAAAAAAGATCATCATCGGCAAAAACGGAGAAATGATAAAAGAGATACGCCTTGCTGCACAGCGCGATATTCATTACCTTACTCAGAAAAAAATACGACTTAATCTTTGGATAAAAATACGCAAAAACTGGCGGAAAAAAGAAAGAGTGTTAAAAGAATTCGGGTATAAGTAATCCTGATGGTATAATTTCTAATATCTAAATATTTAGAAATGGGGTAGATTAACAATAATTAAATTCGCTGTCATGCTGAGGTTCTCGAAGCATACCAGTGTACTGGCCAATGTTGCATATCTGCTTTGCCATTTAAATTTTGACATTTTATTTGTCATTTGAAATTCTGATTTTGAAATTCAAAATATTAATAATGCTTTATAAATAAATAACGAAGGATCATATATGATCAGAGCAAAAGATTTTCGACCCATGAATGATTCTGGAAGCACCACAGAAGACCATTATTTTATTGCAATCGCAGGAAATATCGGCGTGGGCAAAACCACCATGACCCGGCTGATCAGCGAAAAGCTGCAATGGGAAGCGTACTACGAGCCGGTCATTACAAATCCCTATCTCGATGACTTTTATGCGGATATGGACAGATGGAGTTTTCACCTGCAAGTGTACTTTCTCTCAAAGCGATTTGAGATGCAGAAAAAGATCGTTGATAACAACATCTCATGCATTCAGGACAGAACCATTTATGAAGACGCAGAAATTTTTGCACGAACCCTTTATAAAAATGGCTCTATGACCGAACGTGATTTTGAGAATTACCAGGACCTTTTTAAAAATATGACCTATTATTTGCAGGATCCCGACTTGATCGTGTACCTGCGTGCTGATGTGGACGAGCTTGTTGAGCGAATACAGCAGCGTGGAAGAGAAAGCGAAAAAAGTATTCCGAAAAGTTATCTTCAGCAGCTAAATGATGAGTATGATAATTGGATTCCGCGAGCCAGGAAAATGACCCAGGTTCTTGAGATAAATACAAATAATTGTACAGAAAAGGAAGTCGAAGCACAGGCAGAAAGGATTATCGAGAAGATTGAGGAGTTCTGCCCACCTTCAATATTTGATATAGGGAAGTAGGAATTATCTTGTCACAAGTCGAAGAGCTTGTGATAAGTAATTCGTAAATATATACAACTTAAGACATGCTCTACGACATGTCTCAAGTTTTAAGCAGGCAGAAAGGATTATTGAGAGGATCGAGGAATTCTGCCCAACTTCGATATTTGATAGAGGGAAGTAGGAATTATCTTGTCACAAGTCGAAGAGCTTGTGATAAGTAATTCGCAAGCGCGACAACTTAAGACATGCTCTCCGACTCACCTATAAGCGCAGCAGACATGTCTCAAGTTTCAAATTTAATTTATAACAAAATTTGACAACAAGGAAGGATATAAAATAAAAGAGTATTAACTGAGCTGAATGCTGTTGTTAATTATGAAATTGGACGAAAAGAACTGTTTAAATAATGAAAAATATTATGAAAGAAACTAAAACCAAAATCCACGACAATTGTCGTATACACACCCAATTTGGGGGGTATACGCGATAAATGACGGGAATACAATCGTTAGCTGTAAGGCTAAGAAAATAATAAACGAAAGAAATGATGTTTGCCAATAGAAAAGGAAATTCAGGACGAGACAAATAGAAAGCAAGTGTACAACAAGCACATTTGCAATATATATGGGCTCACGCTAAAACCCAAAATTGCAAAAGAGCTTGCTCTTGCCAACACTTAGAGAATATTAACGATAAAAAACTGAATAAATGACTAAGAAGAACGGAAACGGTTGCAAATACGCTTATTGAAGTTTGAAGATAAAATCACTAAAATAAAATTTAATTAATAACTTCGCCGGATAAAATTAAATGGTAAGAATTAATGTAAATATCAACCCGAAGGTTTTGCTGTGGGCAAGGCAGGAAGCAGGCTACCATGTTGAAGAGGTAGCCGTTAAGCTTTCTGTTGAATCCAATCGGTATCTCAATTGGGAAGAAGAGGGGAAAGAAATCCCCTTTGGTAAATTGCAAAACCTGGCTACTTATTATAAACGACAACTTGCTATTTTCTTCTTGCCTGAAGTCCCAGTCAAGATAAAAAAGCCAAAAGACTTTAGAAATTTATCGCCTGCTGATAGTTTTCTTTCTAAAGAAATATTACTCACTTTAAGAAGGAGTGCTCATTGGCAGAGAATAGCTAATGACCTTGAAGGTGATAATTATTGGAACAAAAAATTAAGCTGGTTAAAAGAAATTGAAACGTTAAAAAGTGAAATTGAAATTATTGCACAATTAAGGGCATTGATAGGAATTGATATAGAACAACAACTAAAATGGAAGTCTGAAAGTGAAGCTTATAGAAATTGGAGAATAGCTATTGAAGAAAAATTGGGCATACTAATTTTTCAATTTTCCATGCCAATAGATGAACTTCAAGGCTTTTGCATGACTAACAGTTTGCCATACATTATTGTAACCAACATCAATCATAGTTATACAGGTCGCGTTTTCACCCTTTTTCATGAATTGGCTCATATTATCAGACATCAATCCAGTATGTGTTTGGTTGACAATGTGGAGCAAAATCAAAAAGAAGAATGGGCATGCAATACATTTGCAGGTAACTTATTGGCTCCGGTCAATACACTTGTCCCAACGGATGATTTAATGGATATCACAACCTATGCTCGCAAATTAAAAGTTAGCCGTGAAGTTTATCTTCGCAGGTTAAAAGAAGAAGGAATGTTGCCTGATGTTAAGTTTTACACTTTACTTGATGAGATAAAAGCTACTTATAAAAAAGACAAACCCAAAAAGAAAGGTTTTGTATTACCTGAGGTTAAAAGTAAAGCTTCCAGAGGTGAGACTTTTTATAATATCGTTTTTGAAGCAATCGGCACAAACCGTATTAACTATACGGATGCTGCTCATGCACTTGGTTTAAGAGTTAATCGGTTAATAAATGAAATCTGATGTAAGAGAAATATACTGCGTTGATGCCAGTGCATTTATAACCATGCATCGTTTTTATCCAATGCGGATGATACCTGATTTATGGTCACTATTTAGATGACTTATTTAACCGTAAAAAGATTTTATCACACCAAATTGTATTTGATGAGATTGTTCCAAAGACTGGGAAAAAAGATGACCTTGCTCTATGGTTAAATAAGTTCAGGTCTAATTTTATTTCAACATCGCAAAGACAACTTGAGTTAGTGCCTAATATTTTACGAAATTTTCCAAAACTGATTGATGCAGAATCGGAAAAAGACCAGGCGGACCCTTGGCTTGTCGCAATGTTGGTTGAAATAATGGAACAAGACGGAATGTTCGGTGACCAATCAGCTTATGTAATGGTAACAACCGAGAGTGAGCGAAAAGCAACAAGATTGCCCGCTGCTTGCAAACATTATAATATTAGACACATGAATCTATTTGAGTTTTTTGAGGCCAATGAATTTGAGTTTATTGTAAAGAAAAAATAAATAATCAACCCTAATTCCAGGCACATTTGCAGGTCGCACAAGCCTCGCTAAACCAAAACCTACAGAAGAGCCTGCAATGCCACCGCAGAAAAAAGGAATTGGCAAACATAAAAAGCAATGGAATGAAGAAAGCCCAGCAGCTAACAATGTATATAAGTCATTGGGCAGCAAGTGGTTAAATTGAAGATTATGAATATAAATAAACATTCTAGCGGATTGAAAATGAGGTGCTTCGAAATACCCAACGCCTCATATACTAATCGTTAGCTGCAATATAGTTTAATAGGAGATATAATATGAGAAAAGCATTATTAATTATAATCACTTTCTTTTGTTTTTTTTGTTGGTTGTGAAAAACGGACTGGACCAGATACAACTCCGCCAACTGTAACAATTACTAATCCTCAGACAGGAACAACGGTATATGAATATGCAATCATAAATTGCGTAGCTATTGATAACGATAAAATTGATAAAGTTGTACTATGGGTTGATGGGGATGCAACTACAAGTATTGATGAAACAGAGCCTTATTCTCTTATCTGGGATACAAACATTTACGAAGATGGATCATCTCATACAATAACAATTAGAGCTTATGACGAGAGCAACAATAAAACAGATAGTGATCCAATAAATCTCACTGTTGATAATACTCAATCATATCCGACAGCTGTTGAGATATTATATCCTACCTTTGACACCTAACCCAAAGCAAACATGCATAAACAGGGCATTTCAATTTTAAATCCAAAACCAAATCCAATTCTAAGTTCATATTTCATTTTTCTGCATTTTTTGTCAAATAGTTATTTATAACCATCCTCACCATACTTTGATTACCTCTCCTTCGAAAGAGAGGGCTGGGGTGAGGTTCTTTCTAATTTTTTTCGCTCCGCTTCACCAAATACCAGGACAAAGAAATCACCCAGCAAATAACCGTCAGAAAAACAAGCCATTCGAGGAATGGATTCAGCCAGAATGCAGGTCGGACATCGGGCACAGAAAGAGAAGTGCCTGTTGCATATCCCAACATTTTAGGTATGGTCAAGAAAGCTGCAAAAGCCAGCACAGTAATTCCACCGGGAATAATCATCCATTTGGAGATCTTTTTCTGCTTATCAAAAAGGAAAATTAATGTAAAAAACAAAATCGTGATCAGCCCGCCACGGAAAAAAGTCAAAGCAACCGGTACGTGAATGTGCATATTATTCATGGGGAACACACCAACCAAGCCGCATGCAATGCCTGTGATAACACCGAGCCCGGCAGCAATATACGCATAGAATTTCTTTATGTGCATGCCGAGTCCAAGCATAAATAATGCAAAAAGCAGACCACCAATCATGAGCCCGATATTGAAAAGCGGTGCAAATTCGGAAACTCCCCTTTGCCCGAGTTCGGAAATGAAATGATTGAGGGGTGAATAATGCTCCCCCTGAGTACCCTGATATACAAGCGCAGTAATTACTGAAAGCAAAATTATTACTCAGCTGCCAATCAAGCCGGTAACGTAAGTAAATTTCTTAATATCAATTTCCATTTCATCCTTCTTTCAAAACGGATTCTGATTTTTTTCTCGTTATAGTGTCAATAAATTTTGGTTTCTCATCGTCACAAGGGAAATGTAATAACGATGACTTAATATTTCAAAAAGGAGACCCTTTCCCTCGTTCCCAAACCCCAGTTTGGGAACGCTCTAACAACATCCTGCGTTACCAAGCAGGGGCTTGGTAACGAGGTTAATATTTTTTTATGAAAGCTATTCGACACCAAAATCGTCCCGGAAATCGGAACTCAAACATGATGTCTCAAATTTGTCACCTTCTTATAAATCTAAAATTTTTTGAAGGTATGCATGGTTGTGATGAAATCATATACTTGACATATGGCAGAGATATAAATATTAGATCAACTAAATTATCAGATAATCTGGATAATTCTGTTTTGCAATCTCCAAGATAAAGATTAACATTATTTGCCATTATAAAACTTTGTATCACGAATTCAAATATCAAAAACTCAGTTCTATACTCCAAGCATAAATTTATTTCTTATTCATAATGTTGAGATTAGAAGATTTCATTGACATAAACTCTCAGCCACTTCTTTCTTTGAAAAAAATTTTTATGGAGAAGGAATAATGGACAAATTACTGCTCCTCGGGGATGAAGCCCTTGCTCAAGGTGCTCTTGATGCTGGGCTCTCCGGTGCTTACGGCTATCCAGGCACACCCTCTACCGAAATCTTCGAATATGTTCAACACAGCAAAGAAGCTGCACAGCGAAATGTTCATCGTACCTGGTCTGCGAACGAAAAAACAGCAATGGAAGAAGCCCTCGGCATGTCATACACAGGCAAACGGGCTTTGGTGACTATGAAGCATGTGGGACTCAACGTTGCTGCTGACCCTTTTATGAACTCCGGCATAACAGGCGCAAACGGAGGACTCATCGTAGCAGTTGCTGACGACCCATCCATGCACTCATCTCAAAACGAACAGGATTCCCGTCATTATGGCAGGTTCGCACTTGTTCCTGTTTTCGAACCCTCGAATCAGCAAGAGGCATATAACATGACCTTTGATGCCTTCGCTCTTTCTGAAAAATACAAAACACCTGTCATTATGAGACTTGTTACCCGCCTTTCGCACTCTCGTGCAGGCATTGTCCGCACAAAATATCTCAATGAAAATGAGATAAAACTGCCTGACAACCCAAACCAATTCATGCTTCTGCCTGCTTTTGCACGTGTGAACTATATCAATCTTATTGAAAAGCAAGAGCTTCTTGAGAAAGAATCAGAAAACTCAAAATACAATGAGTATCATGATGGAAAGGATAGATCACTCGGCATTATTACCTGCGGACTTGGCTATAATTATGTGAAGGAAAACCATGTCGAAGCCAAGTGCGAATATCCTATTCTGAAAATTTGCCAGTACCCACTTCCGAGAAAACTTATTCAGAAAATCGTAGATGAATGTGACGAAATTCTTGTTGTAGAAGACGGGATGCCGGTGATTGAAGAATGGCTGCGCGGTTATCTTGATAATTGTCTGAAGATCAAAGGACGTATGGACGGCACTCTTCCCCGATGGGGCGAGCTCGATCCTGCAAAACTTCGAACCGCACTTGGTCTCGAACCATATCCAATAAAAGAAGTGCCAACAATCGTAAAAGGACGTCCTCCAGAACTATGCAAGGGTTGTCCGCACAGAGATACTTATTATGCCCTCAATGAAGCCATGAAGGAATACGGACCCAGGCATGTTTTCTCTGATATCGGATGCTACACGCTTGGATTCCTTCCTCCCTTCAATGCGATCAACAGTTGCGTGGATATGGGTGCGTCTATTTCAATGGCTGTGGGCGCTGCGGATGCAGGATTGTTCCCTTCCATCGCAGTGATCGGCGACTCCACGTTTGGACATTCTGGCATGACACCACTTCTGGATGCGGTGAATTCAAAAGCGAATATTGTAGCATTCATTCTTGATAACAGTATTGTAGCGATGACAGGAATGCAGGACTCCGCAGTAACTGGCAGAGTAGAAGATATCTGTATGGGTATCGGTGTGGAGAAAGAGCATCTTCACATTATCAATCCACTGAAAAGTCATCACGAAGAAAATGTTAAGATCATAAAGAATGAGATAAATTATAATGGCGTTTCAGTTATTATTCCTCGCCGTCCCTGTATTCACATTGCGGCAAAACTCAGAAAACAGAAGTAGAGGGAGGACATAATGAAAAAAAATATCATACTTGCAGGCGTAGGAGGACAGGGCATTCTATCCATTGCAACTATCATTGGTTATGCAGTTGTAAAAGCGGACCTCTATCTCAAACAGGCAGAAGCGCACGGTATGTCGCAGCGTGGCGGTGCAGTGGAATCTCATCTTCGTATTTCCGACAAAGAGATTCACTCCGACCTCGTTCCCCATGGTCGCTCAGATATGATCATCTCATTGGAGCCGATGGAATCGCTTCGCTATTTTCCCTATCTCAAACCGGACGGCTGGCTCATCACAAATATTACTCCTTTTGTGAATATACCAAATTATCCTGAAATGAAACACCTTCTTAAAGAAATAAAAGCTCACAAAAACAGCATTGCGATTGATGGTGATGCCATCGCTAAGGAGATCGGATCTCCCCGTTCCATGAATATAGTAATATTGGGTGCCTCTACGCCTTTCCTGGAAATTCCTTTTAATATGTTGGAAGATAGTATTCGGGCAGTTTTTGGACGCAAGGGTGAAGACATCGTGCAAAAAAATCTTGATGCGATAAACAGAGGAAGAGACTTTGCAGAAAAGTATATAAAGAAATAATTTATGAATAATCGTAAAAATCTTGTAACCCGGCTTAAGCAGTTCATTCATCATGAGAACCTGATCGAACAGGGCGACAAGTTGCTCATTGGTATTTCCGGTGGCATTGATTCCACCGTACTATTGTATTTACTGAAGAAAATCACGGCTGAGTTCCAGCTCACGACTCTTGCTGCTCATATTAATTACAATCTTCGTGGAGACGAATCCAAAGAGAATGAGCGGTTCGTAAAAAATCTTTGCTACAAGTGGGGCATCCCCATTATCGTTCATAATGTCACGATCACAGATAAATCGAATATTGAAAACACTGCACGAAAGATACGCTACGGCATTTTCAGAGATCTTTTAAGAAAATATAACTTCAATAAAATCGCAGTCGGGCACAATATGAATGATCAGGCAGAGACCTTTTTGCTCCATCTTTTCCGAGGAAGTGGGTTCACCGGTTTGAAGGGCATGCTTCCAAAGGGACGTAGTGTCATTCGTCCCCTGCTGAGCTTCAAGCGCGAAGAGATCGCTACTTTTGCAGAGAAAAACAACATATCCTTTTCCTATGATTCTTCAAATGATGACCTTGGGTATGACAGGAATAAGATACGTCATCGCATTCTTCCTATGATCACTGAGCAATTCAACCCCACAGTGATCAATAAGATCTATGACAGCTCTCATATTTTCCAGAAGACAGATATGTTCCTGCAAACCCACAGCAAAGATATTTTTAAGGAAGTCGTACAGCAAAAAAGCGAGAACGAATATATTGTGCTGTTGGACAAACTCAAACAAAGTGAAGTGCTTTATTTCTATGTATTCAGAAGGATCTTCGGCTTTTTGACCGGCTCAGAATCGGATTTCTATTCCGCACACCTGTCAGAAATTTATGAACTCCTCAGGAGACCCGGTGGCAAATTCATTCACCTGCCCCACAACGTCTATGTCGTAAAAAACGCCAATACTCTCATTTTCAAGATGTCGCCCCCAGATTATACTACTTCTGATTATTCCCGTGAGATCAAGCGATACACAAGGCATATCCTATTCGGTGATTTTTATGTAATGCTGTCAGAAATAAAAGTATTGCCCGTTCACGGTTTTAATTTTGATGAGAATAATACCTGCTATATAGATTTTGATAAAGTCACTTTTCCGCTCAAAGCCCATTATCGTCAGCCAGGAGACAGCTTCATTCCACTTGGTATGCAGAACCAAAAGAAATTAAAAGAATTCTTTATCGATGAGAAAATACCTCGGCTTGAACGTAAGAAAAAGATCATCATAGAGGATCAAAATAGAATTATCTGGGTGGCAGGTATGCGGATACATGAGTTTGTCAAGATCACATCGCGAACTTCTCACGTACTCCGTATCAAAATCATGAAAAAATTAGAGAGCTACCGCAAAGCACGGCGTCTTATGAAATAAAGTTTGCTAAATTATCGTTTAGAGTATATTATACATATATGTTTTAAATTAAATATATAAAAGGGTTTCGTATGCATAATGATATAGAAAAAATTCTTTATACTGAACAGGACATTAAGGGAAAAGTCAAAGAGCTTGGTGAGCAGATTTCAAGTGATTACAAAGATAAAAATCCCATTCTCATAAGCATTCTCAAGGGCGGTGTCGTATTCCTGGCAGATATTATGAGGGCACTGGACATCCCTATCGAGATCGATTTCATGGGAGTGGCAAGTTACGGTAATTCCACAAAAAGTTCAGGAGTAGTTCAGATCACAAAAGATTGCAATATTGATATCAGTGATAGACACGTCCTAATAATCGAAGATATCGTTGATACGGGACTTTCACTGAATTACATACTTCGCTATCTGCAGGGAAAGAACCCGCTCTCTCTGAGAATATGCGTGCTTATGGACAAAGTCGATGCCCATGAGCTGGATATTGAAATGTCATACAAAGCCTTTGATGTACCAAACGAGTTCATTGTAGGATATGGTTTGGACTACGATGAAAAATATAGAAATTTACCCTATATTGGAATTTTAAAAAAGGAGATATATCAATTAAATGACAAATAAAACACCCCCGGGAAAAGATAATAATCAACCTCCCAAAAATAAATTACCCATAAAATCACCAAAAGGAAGCTCTCTTCTTGTCTGGCTCATAGTTATTCTGGCAGTCGTTGCTTTCTTTCAGCTTTTCTCAGGCGGTGGAGGTTCATCTGAAGCTTCTTACACTCAGTTCCGGAATGATTTAGAGTCTGGAAAAGTTTCAAAAATAATTTTCAGCGGAAAAGATATTTCTTACTTTATCGGCAATACAAAAAAAACTACAAATATCCCTTTTGATGATCCGGATCTGGTAAAGAATATTGCAGAAGCCCATAAAGATATTGAGATCATTTCTAAGAAACCCTCAATGTTCACAACCCTACTCTCTTACTGGCTTCCCTTTATAATATTCATTGGGTTCTGGATATTCATCATGCGCTCTATGCAGGGCGGAGCAGGAAAGGCATTCAGTTTTGGAAAAAGCCGTGCAAAGATGTTCGCCGGCAGCCGCTCTAACAAGACTTTTAAAGATGTCGCCGGTGTAGATGAAGCAAAAGAAGAACTTGAAGAGATCATTCAATTTCTCAAGGATCCAAAGAAATTCCAGAGATTAGGTGGCAGGATACCGAAAGGCGTCATTTTGCTTGGACCTCCCGGAACAGGAAAAACTTTACTTGCAAAAGCTGTTGCAGGAGAAGCAAATGTGCCTTTCTTTAGTATAAGTGGCTCCGATTTCGTCGAGATGTTCGTCGGCGTTGGAGCTTCTCGTGTTCGTGATCTCTTTGAGCAGGGAAAGAAGCATTCACCCTGTATCATCTTCATAGATGAGCTCGATGCAGTTGGTCGCCACCGGGGGGCAGGACTTGGCGGAGGTCATGATGAACGCGAACAGACACTCAATCAGCTCCTTGTTGAAATGGACGGTTTTGAGGATAATGAAAGCGTTATCATAATTGCCGCCACGAACAGACCTGATATTCTTGACCCAGCGCTTCTTCGTCCCGGACGTTTCGACCGACAAGTCGTAGTAGATAGACCCGATGTAAAAGGGAGAGAAGGTATTCTGAAGGTACACGTAAAGAAAGTCTCTCTTGCAAAGGATATAAGCCTCTCTGTGATTGCTAAAAGCACCCCCGGCTTCTCCGGAGCTGATCTTGAAAACCTTGTGAATGAAGCAGCACTCTGGGGTGCGCGTGTAGGACATAAATCTGTACAAATGGATGATTTTGAAACCGCAAAAGATAAAGTGCTCATGGGTAGAGAACGCCGAAGTATGGTACTCACTGACGAGCAGAAAAAAAATTCTGCTTATCACGAGACAGGTCATGTGATGACTGCCAAGTTCATACCCGGTAGCGATCCTATCCATAAGGCGACGATCATTCCCCGCGGTCGCTCCCTCGGTTCAACCCATTTCCTTCCTCTTGATGATAGACTCACCTACTCAAGAAGCTACTGCGAATCTACGATTGCACACCTGCTTGGTGGACGTGCTGCTGACGAGATCGCAGGAGGTGAACCTACGACCGGAGCGGGAGATGACATAAAGAAAGCTACTGAATTGGCAAAAAAAATGGTGTGCGAATGGGGCATGAGCGAAAAGATCGGTCCTATGACAATCGTGGATAAAGATACAAATATATT
The DNA here is from genome assembly GCA_000404785.1 of Cloacimonetes bacterium SCGC AAA252-N17. Classification (GTDB taxonomy): domain Bacteria; phylum Cloacimonadota; class Cloacimonadia; order JGIOTU-2; family JGIOTU-2; genus Celaenobacter; species Celaenobacter polaris. The sequence goes on along the minus strand of ASNI01000026.1, from coordinate 10,462 downwards.
TCTCGGCAAAGAACTCGGCAGACCGAATAATCATAGCGAAGACCTTACAAAACTCGTCGATTCAGAGATTAAAACTATCATAGAAAAACAATTCCAGCGATGCTTGAAAATAATCTCTGATAATGAACCACTTCTTCATTCACTTGCCAACGAACTACTGGATAAGGAAACCCTCAGCGGACAGGAAATCGATGAAATTTACCAAAAATATATCAATGGGAATCTTCAAAAAGAAGAAAAAAAACAGAAAAATAAGAGTAAGAAATCATAGGATATAAAAGATAATGGAAGCGACAAAGTTTAAGGGAACAACAATACTCGGTGTTAAGATCGGGAAAAAAGTAGCAATCGGTGGCGACGGACAGGTAACACTCGGCGATACTATTTTCAAAGCAACTGCTCATAAAGTACGCAGACTATATGAAGGACAGGTCATTGCAGGTTTTGCTGGCGCAACCGCCGATGCGTTTACTTTATTTGAAAAATTTGAAGAGAAACTTAAAAAATACAAGGGTAATCTTATGAGAGCTGCCGTCGAACTCGCAAAGGAATGGCGAACAGATAAATTCCTTCGACGCCTTGAAGCAATGATCATTGCGGGTAATGCCAACCATCTGCTTGTGATATCTGGTACCGGCGACCTAATCGAGCCAGACCACAATATTGCAGCTATCGGTTCTGGCGGTCCCTATGCAAAAGCTGCTGCTATGGTTCTCATCAAAGATAAGAAAAAGAACCCGAAAGAGATCGTCTCAGAAGCGCTAAAGATCGCTGCTGAAATCTGTATCTATACTAATAATAATACTGTCATAGAGGAAATCTAAATGGACATGCACGAACTCACCCCCAAACAGATCGTAAAAGAACTTGATAAATATATTATCAGCCAGGATAATGCAAAACGCGCTGTAGCTATAGCACTCCGAAACCGCTGGAGAAGACAGAATGTGTCCGAAGAACTTCGCGATGAAATACTCCCAAATAATATCATTTTGATAGGACCTACCGGCGTGGGCAAAACGGAGATATCCAGAAGACTCGCCAATCTCGTCAATGCTCCTTTTATCAAGATAGAAGCTTCAAAATTCACTGAAGTGGGCTATGTAGGTCGGGATGTCGAATCTATAGTTCGTGAGCTTGTCAGTCTTTCTATCAACCAGGTTCGCGACGAGCTTACTTTTGAGGTTGAAGAAGAAGCACGAGAACGGGCAGAAGAAAAGGTTCTCGACCTCCTGCTCCCTCCCCTCAAACGCCTGAGAAAAACAAATCTCTCCCTTGAAGATCAAAAGCTGGAGCGTAAAAAATTTGAAGAGGAAAAAGAGAAACACGGGAGAACAAGAGCAAAACTCCGAAAGATGCTCCGGAGCGGCTCGCTTGATAACAGAGAAGTAGAGATGAAACTTGATGAAATACCTGAGCCGCGTATCGAAGTTTTCTCAGGCATGGGCATGGACAGTTTTGATATAAATATGGGTGAGATTCTCGCAGGTTTTCTGCCCGTGCACTCATCGGGAGGGAAACGGAAAAAGATGAAGATTGGTGAAGCACTCGATTACCTCTTTTATAATGAGTCTAAAAAACTTGTTGATACGAGCGATGTAAAAGAGATCGCCATAACACGCGTTGAAGAAAACGGCATTGTCTTCCTCGATGAGATCGACAAGATCGCCGGTGAGAAATCTATGCACGGTCCCGATGTGTCACGCGAGGGTGTTCAGCGTGACCTCCTTCCAATAATTGAAGGTACAAATGTCCCCACAAAATACGGCATGGTCGATACAACCCATATCCTATTTATTGCATCAGGAGCATTCCACGTTTCAAAGCCCTCAGACCTTATTCCGGAATTGCAGGGACGCTTCCCTATTCGTGTTGAGCTGAAAAGTCTTACTAAAGAGGATTTCGCAAAGATCCTAACTCTTCCCAAGAATGCGCTAATCAAGCAATATACTGAAATGCTTAAAACCGAAGGGGTTGACGTTCATTTCACGCCAGGTTCGATCAAAGAGATATCAAATTTTGCTGCGCTTGCAAACACAAAAATGGAGGACATCGGCGCCAGAAGATTGCATACTATCCTTTCCATACTTCTGGAAGATTACCTCTACGAATTGCCGGACAACAAGACTGAAAAGATCAAGATCACAAAAGATCTGGTTACCCAAAAACTTGGAAAGATCATTACTGACGAAGATCTGACGAAATATATTCTTTAAGCCAATATTATTTCTTTTGGGTTAATACCTTTTTTGTGTTGCTAAATAGCTTGTAAGGTATTGGCCATTAGTTAGTTAATGGCGATTTAAAATTTAAGGAATTTTAAATGGACAAAAAAAGTGCCCTCATTGTCAATCAAGACACATAAGAAAGCATGGTAAAACTAGAGATGATTTACAAAGATATAAATGTCTTTCATGCCATAGAACCTTCCAGAATAATCACTACAAGACCCGAGATATTTACGATCACATCTGGCATGAATATGTATATGATCAATGTACCATACATCAGTTATGTAAGAGTTATAAAAAGAGCAGAAATTGGATTATTAACAAATTGATGGAAAGCTCAATATCTTCTCTAAAATTATCACCTGCTAAAGTTGTTATTATCGTGGATACGACCTTTTTCAGTCGTAGGGACGGAATCAGTATATTGCGTTCCTATACCACAAAACAGAACTTAGCATGGCAGTATGTCACAAGTGAGCAGATGGTATCCTATCAGGACCTCAGAGACGAGATAGAGAGCAATGGCTATACAATAGCAGCAGCCGTAACAGACGGCAAACAAGGGCTTAAAGAGGTTTTTGCTGATGTTCCGGTATAAGTATGTCAGTTCCATCAGATGATGATTTTAAGACGATATTTGACACTTAATCCACGTCTTGAAGCAGCACAAGAATTAAAAAAATTAACCTCGGATTTAACTCAAATTAGTGAATCTGAATTTAATGAAGGTTTTATAAATTGGGAGAATAAATGGAACGATTTTTTAAAAGAAAAGACATTACATCCGAACGGAAGCAGAAGTTATACGCATCGAAAATTACGTTCGGCAAGACGAAGTATAAGACGTCATTTACCATATCTTTTTACCTATCAAAAATATCCCGAACTGGATATCCCAAACACAACAAATGATATAGAAAGTCTGAATAGTAAAATTAAAGATTTATTAAGATCTCATCGAGGTTTTTCTAAAAAGTTAAGAAACAAAATTATCAACGAAATCCTATCTAATAACTAAAAAAAACAACACAAAAAAGGTATTAACCCTTTCTTTTTGATATTTCCTCAACCACATAAATATTATTTATAATTTCATGGTGTTAAAGTTGAGTTAGACGCTATTTTAGCAACAACTTTTTGTCTATTACGCCTATTTTAAAATTATTGAGATAGACTGAAATAACAGAAATAAACTGAATTTACAAAAAGAAAGGGGCTGACAACAAGCCAGCCCCTGAGTTAGTTCTTTTACTTAATTGCGACTACTCTATAGAATTTCTTTGTTGTTCCGGAAACATTTTCACACCAGGATGTTGTAGTGATCCCGGCTTGTTCAACTGTCCAGGCGGATGGGAATGCAGCATACGGATCTATTGAGCTGTAAACCGTATAGCTATCTGCGCATGGTATTGGATCCCAACTGACATATACCGTATCTGAGGAAACACTAATACTTACAATAGGTGTGCTGGGTTCACAATTGATATAGAATGCCATATCCATAGAAACATGTTCTTCACCACTTAGATTAAATGGATGTCCATAAGGATAAATCATTTCAGTCCACGGATCGAATGGGAACATACATTGGTAAACTGCATCATCGTTCCAATGGTTAACTGAACTCTTCCAACCAAATTGAGTTTCAGGTATTTCAGGGATTGCTTTAACACTTAACCAGTAAGTATTTCCTTCTACCTGCGTGAAAGCATCTACGTTTGGAATCGTAAAGTCATATTTCCAGACAGTATAATCTCCCGGGAATCCCAAGTAACCTGTGCAGGGATCATACCAGTGTTCTCCATCAGGAACATAATAATATGGTTCTTCTAAATACTCACCCGGGAAGAACATTTTTTCCCAAAGAAATGCAGCAGGTTCACTCCAGCCATTAGGTCCACTTGGATTGTCAGACCAGATACTTAATTGGAAACTAGCAAATGATGGTGGAGGTGGACAATCAAATTTCCACGAACCCCAGATATGAATGCTATTGATAGGTCCTGTTTCCATACACAAGAAATCATCAGCCACAATTCTTGTCATTTCATAGTCTTGTGTTACACAAACATCTACACCAAAAGATGTTGTATCGGGCCACTGGTGGAAATGCATCTTACAGTCATCATCCGGAATTTCTGATATCTCTATCCTGTAATCTTCAACTTCACCATCTGGTGCAAAACCCGTATCAGCAAGACCGGCTACTGTGCAGAATCTAAATCGTGCATAGGTGGAGTCAATGGTAGCTCCTATAGGCACATTGAAGTTTAATGAGTGAATACCTGAAAAAAGTGATTGATCTATTAAGAAATGCTCACCAGCATCTGACCAGTCACCATTACCATTGAAATCTATCCAGCTATTGAGATAAGCACTACCCGCTGAGTTTGTTGTTACTGTTATTGCACCCTGCTCACCCGGAATCAATGGACAGGTGAAAACAACTCCATCTTCATCATCAAGATTATTCCAGTCATCACCAAGAGCTGTTATGGTTGGTAAACCATCAGGTTCAGCATCTATAAGATCACCCAAATAAACCATATAATCTACAGTATGTCTGGCTCCATTAGTAGCGAGAAGTGTCTTATAGGAATCAGGTGCATCACCGAAATCCTGTGTGGGTAATTCTTCAGATGTAATTTCAAATGCCATATCACTATATCTATATGGTGGAGTAGAACCCCATTGAACGGTTAGCCATGTCCCTGGTGTTGGCAATAATTTTTCTGCTGCTCCGCATAAAATTGGAGTATATCTTCGAGCAGATTCCTGCCAACGCCAGATTGCATAATCCGCAGGATCATTCGAATATGCACAGATGTCTAACCAGTAATATTCATCTTCAATTTGTTCGAATGGGATATCTAAGTAATACTCATACATGTAGATTTTGCATCCCTCGCTATTTAATAACCCGGTATCAGTTTCGTATACAGAAGCAAAAGGAACATCAACACCCCAGATTTCTGGATCTAATGGGATACATCCTCCAGTAGGATTATTATTGTGAATACTCAGATGGAAGTGGTTGATACCAGATCCTCTGATTTCTGCTCCAAAAGCATCTACTTCATAGTTACCCCACCAGTGAATATCAGTAACAAGTCCACCATTGCATAGCCAATCATCTGCATGAACAACTTCTTGGTAAGGTGGTGAATAGTCGTGAGAATGTAAACCTGGTAATTCTTCACACGGTAGTTGTGACCACTTAACATCAGAACTATCAATAATCTCTACTTTATAATCTTCAACTTCACCATCTGCTGCAAGTCCGGAATCTGCGAGTCCGGGATAGGTGCTAAATCTGAAACGAGCGAATGTATAACCTGTATCAGCAGTAGCAGGAACATAGTAGTTCAAGCAAACTGTGCTTGCAAAGTGAATGTAAGAATCGGCAAATATCTGCTCATTAGGATCGATCCAGTCACCATCATCATTGAAATCCATCCAGCCCTGTAAATAACCAGGTGTGCTTGTAGTAACAATAACCTGTGCAGGACTTCCAGTTATAATAGGTTTAAATATAACTCCATCTTCATCAGGAAGATCATGGGTATCATCTCCCAAAGCGTCAGGAGACTGCCAGCCATCGGCTTCTGCATCAATTTGAGCACCAAGATATGTTACATAATCGACCATATGTCTTGCACCGTTATTTGCAAGGGTAGTTGGATACATCGTTGCTCCGGGAGGATCTGGTGCATCACCAAAATCAAGTTCAGGTTCAGGAACTGGGGTGCTACTTATGAAGAATGCTAAATCCATTGACTCAGAATACAAAGGATGTCCCTCTGGATAGAGAAGTTCATTCCATAATAGTTTTGCTGATTTATTTTTAGACGAGGGGAACCAATAATACCAAACAGCATCATCGTTCCAATGATTGATCGAGCTCTTCCAACCGAATATAGGTTCGTAACCCCCTCCTCTTAAGGCTTTTACACTTAGCCAGTAAATCGTGCTATCCTGCTGAATGAAAGCTTCAGTTTCGTCAATATAGAAATCGAACTTGAAAACAAGAGAATCACCCGGGAAAGTTAGTTGTTGCCAGCCTGGGGAATAGAACCACTCCCCGTCTGTTTCAGCATAAAGCATCCACTCGTATTCTGTGGGTCCGAAGGTCATTTCCCACAAAAGAGAATCGGGTTGACTGTATCCTGGACCCGCTAGTTGGTCTGACCAGATTCCCAGGGTGAATGGAGGCATATTATCCGGTTCATACCAATCTTCAACCCATGAGCCCCAGATATGTATATCAGTAATATATCCTGTTTCAGTGCAGAAGAAATCGTCGGCTAATATTTCACCCTCCATATATGTTGTGTCTTCCATTGCAAATACATCAACACCATTTGTGGTAAGGTCAGGCCATTGGACAAAGTGCATCTTGCATGAATCAGCTGAAATTTCAATTAAGTAGTCCTCAACTTCACCATCGATAGCACCATCTTTATAAGTCAACGAACCATAAGTGTCATAGGTGGTAAATCTGAATCGTGCAAAGGTGGTCCCTGTTAATGCTGAAGCCGGCACATTAAATGTAATTATATTGGATCCGGCAAGAAGTTGTTTGTCGGCAAATATCTGTTCACCAGCCCAATCTTTGTCTCCGTTAAAATCAACCCATGCATTGAGATATCCATCAACAGATGCTTCAACAACAACTTCTGCTTGATTTCCAGGCACAAGAGTTGTTGCAAAAACAACCCCATCTTCATCGCTTGGGAATGGATTATTGTCGTCGCCTACAGCAGCAGGACTTGGCTGCCCGTCAGGTTCCGCATCAACAGTTGCACCCAAAAATACACCGGGTACAATGGTATGGTTTGCTCCGCTATTTGCGAGCAATGTAGGATAGCCAGGAGCTGTTGCATCATCAGGAGCATCACCAAGGTCTAATTCATCAGGTTGAACACTTCCTGTAATTACAAAAGCCATATCAAGTGGATAATCTGGATAAAGAGGATCATAAAGAGGAATCCAATTTCCTGCAGCATCACGATATACTGCCAGATCTTCCCAGTGATGCTGTGAAGTCTTCCAACCCAACTTGTAACCGGAGTATTCGGGATCAAGAAATATACTCACATCAAGCCAATAGATAGTCCCTTCTATTTGGTAGAAAGGATCAGGAATATTCGTTAAATTAATTAAATCAAAGTATTCATGGTCTCCGGGAATAACTATAACTGGATCATGAACTGGATCATACCATCCTTGCAATCCTTGTCCATATTCTTCATAGTCAAACTCACCTTGTTTAAAGTTTCTTTGCCATAAAAGAGTTCCTGGCATGCTATAGGAAGATCCCGCTGGAATATTTTCATGTATACTTATATGAATGCTATCGATGAGACTAAAAGAACCATCACCAGTAAACCATGATACCCAGAAATGAATATCAGTCACTGGACCTGATTCAATACATGTCCAATCATCAGCAATAATATTTGGTTCAGTACAGTGAACATCCCAACCAGATGGATCTGGCCATTGTGGAAAGTGCATCTTGCTGTCTTCAATTGGTTCGTGAATAATAACTTGATAATCTTCTACTTCACCATTGCTTGCTTGACCTGTGTAGGTTAGACCACCTGTTGTATTAAAGCGGAATCGAGCAAAGGTTGTACCTAGTACTGCACCAGTCGGTACACTGAAACTCAAATTATTATCTCCTGCAGCAAGGCTTACATTATTAAATATTTGCTCATTAGAATCTGCCCAATCACCATTACCATTAAAGTCAACCCAGGCATTAAGAACACCATCTACAGAAGCATTAACTGTCACATAAGTAGTGTATCCTTGAACCAGAATTGAGGTGAAAGTAACTCCATCTTCATCATCAAGATTGTTCCAGTCATCACCCAAAGCATCCGGACTCTGCAAGCCATCAGGTTCTGCATCGATAAGAGCTCCCATATAAGTTACGCCATCGATGATATGGCTTGCACCAATATTAGCAAGAAGTGTTGGATAAGTTGGATCCGGTGCATCTCCATAATCATATTCATAAGTAGGTTCTTCTTCAGTGGTAATAACAAATGCAAGGTCTATTGAATCATACTCATATTCATGACCAGGTGGATATCTTAACTCATTCCAGGGTCCCATAAACGGTTCTTGCCCGATTCCCCAGACAGCGTCATCATTCCAGTGGTCGAGAGATGTTTTCCAGCCAAATCGGATATCTGGATTACTTTCGTCCAATGGTTTTGCCTGAATATCGAGCCAGTATACAATAGATAGATCCGGACTACCTTGCTGATAGAAATAATCTTCAGGATTTAAATAGAAATTATACTTGTAACACCATAAATGATTATCGTTCAACCACTCGGGATAATAAGGATTATACCAATCTTCCGGGCCTGAATTGATCCATTCAACATCATCATAAGTCGGAGTCCAGGTTTTCATCCATAAAGTATCTCCGGGCATACTATAACCTGTTGGACTCTGACTAGCAGGAATATCCGAGTGAATACTTAGGGTAAATTCCACTGCTTCAGGACACTCCCCATAAGGAGGCATATCATTGAGCCAGGAGCCCCAGAAATGAATATCTGTAATAGGACCTGATTCTGTACACAGGAAATCATCTGCAAGAAGTATTGGTAGAGAGTCAGGATCTTCAGGTTGCCATGTAGCATCTATATCCATACCAGTTGGGGTCAAATCAGGTAATTGTCCCCATTTGATAGTTGTTTGTTCAGCTATTCCTGAAAGTCTGAAAGCCATATCTGCTGATGAATCCCAATCAACAGGGAAAGGTCCATCATAAAGGTCAACCGTTACACTTACCCAACCCCAATTATACCAGGGTGGATAATAACCATAATACTCTGAATAAAAGGCAGCATCATCATTCCAGGTCTGGATATAACGGTCTCTAAAATTCCAATAGAAATAATCAGCATAAGCATCATCAACCATCACACCCTGGATTCCAATCCAGTAAATTATGGGTGCTGTATCCGTTCCTTCTTGATAGAACCACTCACTCTCAGGAAGGTTGATACGGAATGTGCCATCAGCCAGGTCAGTCCAGCCAATCCCTAAAGGATCAAGAGGATCAGCTTGATCTACATAAACTTCCCATAGTAATAGATCTGGATGGCTTTCATCATCAGGAGTTGCAGGAAAATCACTCCAGATTGTAACACGAAATTGATTAATCCATTCATTTCCATAATAAGAATATCCAGCAAAATGGATATCAGTAATCCAGCCGGTTTCTGTACATTCAAAATCATCAGCAGTTAATGCATCAGCAGGTTCATCATAACAAATAAAACTAGCACCGGAATATGAATCAATTCCATCCATCTGGTCCCATTTTATTGGATGGGGCCAGTCTCTAATTGTTTCACCAGTAGGTTTTAGCTTACTTTCAGCAGTTATAGATGGTGGACTTGGATCTTGAACCCGTGCATATAACTGACAAATAAACAAAACCAATATTATTAAAATAAAAATAAATTTTTTCATTTTAACTCCTCATTTTATATTTGATTAACATAATATTTGTATTCTCCCGCAGGAGATTTTCCTATCAAATAAGTTAATGTTCTTGATTAAAACTATTATGTTGTACCCAACCAGCATGTCCGCAACCTACACATATAGGAAATAAACTTGTAACCCACAAAGATGGATATGCATTAGCAGTACTACCTTCTTGTGCATCGCAAAAATCAAATTCCTGAGCTTCTGCTACAATACAAAATAAGAACGAGAAACAAATCGTAATAAATGAAATCGTTTTTTTCATAGCTACTCATTTAAAAATCTTAATTGATTACCGCCAAAATCCCTATAAGGGATAAATGCCTATCAAAGAAGTTAATGTTCTTGATCAAAACTATTATATGACAATCAATTTTAAAAAAAAAAATTTGACTGTCAAGTTTTTATAAAACACGTGATTTGATAGGGTTAATTGTAAGAAAACCTCACGTTGTTTACACTTTCAGTTGTATTCTGCTCTTTATGTTAGGTAGGTTCAAGTTTTTATTGCAACAATTAAATTATTAAATACCTCTTTAGGAGTTAGCCAATTCAAGGTTTTTCTTGGTCTTTCATTCAACATGTTTTGAACCTTCTTAATTTCTTTCTTACTAACTTTACTAAAGTCTGTTCCTTTAGGGAAAAAGTCTCTAATTAGCATATTAGTGTTTTCATTGGTTCCTCTTTCCCAAGGGCTGTTAGGATGACAGAAA
>ASNI01000025.1 GCA_000404785.1 Cloacimonetes bacterium SCGC AAA252-N17 | reverse complement strand
ATTACCAATAAAATTCTATATATCACACTTCAAAATCCAAAATCCAGATATTTATGCTTTGTTGAAAGATGAAGTACAAAAACATACCGCTAATCCCCCAACTGGGGTTTTTAAAGTGAACTCATGAATTCTTAAGACAAATTCCCTCAGTTTCAATTCCGCATTTAATTTCCTCATTAGATTTTTCAATTCCATAACCAAATAAAAGACCTCTCTATTCGAGAATAAATATTGAGAGGGTATTGTAAAATGATTTTATTTTTGCATATTAAGAATGTGAACTTATAATATCTTTTTCTCTGTCTTTTATTCATTTGAGTTCCTTATGCCTTTTCTACTTTAATAATTTTTCTATTTCAAATTTTTCCATAAAATAAATTATTTGAACAATGCATTATTCACGTCAGGAAACACATCTTTTCCACATATCAAAACTGAAGTGATGGGCGCCACTTCCTTTGCTTTTTCTATTATGTTATGAGCCAGTTCACGAATATCCCATTGGGCATGTGCATCCTGTCGCAGTCGGGCAAAATGGCAGAGTTCCCGCATGTTGCATTTGAATAAAACAACTTTGTGATGGGCATTTGTCAGAATATAGTTCTTTACTTCAGGATATTTTTCCGAAAGAATTTCATACATTTTCTCAGACTTTTTCATTACATTTCGGAAAGCATCTTTCTGCGCGATCTTATCAATACTTTTTGGCATCGTGTATCCAAATTTCGGATCATAATCAGTTGATATTATCGTTGCGATTCTATGTCTTTTGAGCTGTGTAAAGCATGAAGAACTAATATTCGCCTGAAAAACAAGATCAACTAATTCAAACTCGCGTGGTAAGGAATCATAGCATGTGATGTCGCTCAAATACCGCTGGATAATTTGCTCTTTATCCTGCTTGTTCATGCGCTTCACATCTTCAAAGACAGTTTGATAATCTGTACCTGTTGAGCGGAAAAGGAGTCCTGCAATAATTCTCTCATCTGCCTGTGCAGAATGGGATATTAAATTGCATTTCTCAATCGGCTTGTTGAATTCTGTAAAGACATCTGTTTTATATTTTTGAGTGTCATATTTGGATGGTTCGATATAACGAATAAGTGAAGGAGCAATATTCCTGACCTGTTCATACAAACTATATGCGAGATTTTTCGCCTCATTAAGAGGGAGTGTATACAGACGTTTGAGAAGATGTTCCATGCTTCGCGCATTAATGGTCATTCCCATCTGGGTTTCTGTTGCCATAGAAAGCACATAACGAGCATCCTCTTTTGCCTGACCCTCAATATCTTTTTTGGAAAGCGAAGTAGTTCGAATAAAATAACTCTTTAATTTTTCAAAAAGAGAAATGTAGGTATCATTCTGCAACCGGATCGTTTCTTGATACTGTTTTAATACCTCGTTATCATTTTGAATTTCTTCAGGAATGATATAATCACCATCGAGGGTGACGTAGCGTTGAGATTTTTCCGTAAAAGAAGCTAATCGTGTCCGCTGTACAAATTCAGTAAGATAACGGGATATACCGATGATGTCAAAGTTAAATACAGCATGCTCTGCAATAGAGCTGTGCCCCATTTCAAAAACGATCATTTTGTTTGATCTTCGGGCTTTTTCTATATCGAGGACTGCATCTTTCCGAAGCTCATCAACCGATTTTTTTGAGTGGCTTATGCGAGCATAGGCAGCAGAAATAGTTTCCGGAGTGTATTGAACTTTGTTGGAAGGAAGTTGGGAAATATCAACGTTGTACCCCGCAAGAATGACTCTCAATTATGCCCCGATAATTGCAAGACTTCCGCTTGCTCCGATCCTGTTCGCACCAGCTCGTATCATAGTGAGTGCCGTTTGAGTATCACGAATCCCACCCGATGCTTTCACACCCATATAATCTCCAACAACAGATCGCATTAACATAATATCTTCTACAGTTGCCCCTGATTTTGAAAACCCGGTCGAAGTTTTTACAAAGTCAGCCCCAGCTTTTTTTGCGATCAGGCATGCGATAACCTTATCCCTTTCATTGAGCAGGCATGTTTCAAGAATGACTTTTAGGATCGCTCCATTTTCGTGGCAGATCTCTGCAATTTTTTCGATCTCGGTAAGTACATAATTGTAACCTTGCTCTTTCAGTTCTGCAATGTTCAAAACCATATCACATTCTGTTGCTCCGCCTTTAAGAGCGAGTTTAGCTTCCTCTAATTTTGTATGTGGAAGATTTGCACCGATAGGAAATCCAATAACAGAACAAACGGTGCGCCTGTCCATTTCTCTTTTAGCAAGTTTTACATTATAGGGATTAACGCACACAGATGCAAAATTATAAGTTCGTGCTTCCTGGCACAGTCTAATTATTTCTACATTTGTTGCATCGGGTTTGAGATTTGTATGATCGATATACTGTGCAAGCTCTTGCTGTGCAGGCATTTCATCAACGAGAGAGTAGTTATTATTCTTGTATCCGCATACTGCACATTGAAGACAAACTTGATGAGTTCCGTTGCATCTGCAAGTTGAATCTTCATCCAGTGACCAAAGCTCTAATGCGATTGATTTAATATTGTTCATCTTTATTTCTCTTGAGTTTTTTTATAGGGAATTTTGCTCTTTTCCCTTTAATTCTTTGTTCCAGATAATCATCGAAACTAATGGTTGTAAGCACATCGTTCTTATCTCTTAGTTGGATTTTGTAGGTCAAAAAATTATTCTTCTCTACAATCATTTTTTTATCATTACAAAAAATTTCTTCGCCGATCTCCGGATATTTCTGTGCTTCTTCTTGATAAAATTCTTCTTCATAAGCAAGGCAGCAAAGCAGTTTTCCGCATAATCCGCACATCTTAGATGAAGTCACACTCACATTCTGATCTTTTGCCATCTGTATGGTCGCGCGGTTAAAATTGAGATTGAGATTTTTACAGCAAAGTTCTCTGCCGCAGGGTCCAATGCCGCCAAGTCTCTTAATTTCCTGATGTTCGTTGATTTGACGAAGTTCGATTCGGGTTCGAAAGATCAGTGCAAGAACCCTTAAGAAGTCGCGGAAATCCACCCTGGTTTCTGCAATAAAATAAAAAGTAAGTTTGTTGCCGTCATACTGGTATTCCACATCCACCAGGTCCATTTCAAATGGTTGATCCTTAAGTGCATCGAGGAACTTATTTTTCGCATCCTCTTCTTTTTCATGAATGCGGTTCATCTTATCAACATCATCCTCGCTTGCAACACGGATAATTTTTCTTATCTCATAGCTTTCGGGAAGATTGAGCTTCTCTTTTTCAAGTGGATAATTACCAATACAACCCATATCTGCACCTTTTTCAGCTTCAACAATTACGTACAGACCTTTTCTGAGCTCGATATCATGAGCATTTTCGTAATACCGTTTTTCGTCTTGTTTGAATTTAACTTCTACTAATCCGTTCATTATGTATTTACCCTTTAAAATATTTTTCTCAGAGGTGCTGATCTTTCAAAACAATTTTTCAAAATTATCTTCTCATCATCGGTGAGTTCCAGCCCTCTTCTTGATTTTACGATCTCCGCAGTTTGGAGCATTTTTTTCAGATGATATTCACCCATTCTGTTCGCGCTTCCAATGCAAAAAGATGGTATAAATCCACTAAAAAGTAAGGATGAATACAGGTTGCATCCGACTCCTATAACAATACCCGTATTGAAAGTTGTGTTTATGCCGGTTTTTATATGATCTGCAAATATGGCTCCGAAGAATTGAGAGCCCGAGTCCTTAAAATTTCTTTGAGGATAATAAAATACCTTCACATGATCATAATTATTCTTCAGATCGCTGTTATTTGCATCTGCCCCAATGTTCACCCACTCGCCAATATAGGAATGACCGAGAAATCCTTCATGCTGCTTATTCGAGAACGCCTGAAATATTGTTCCCTCGACTTCACCCCCTACTTTACATACTTTTCCGACCGAAGTGCCCTTATAAATTTTTGCTCCCACTTTTATTGTACTCTCTTTACCTACATACACAGGACCTTTGACAACCGCATTTGCCATTATGTGAGCGCTATCATCTATCATGATCGGTCCATCGGTTGCATCGAGCACGACTCCCGGTTCAATCGTGACATTCTCTCCAAAGAAAATATCAGAAGATTTCATCACATGGAAAGTTCCATCCTGCATATGATGGTTTATCTTGTTTTTGATAATATATTTATAATCGAGTGCAATTTGACCTTCGTTCTTTGCAACCAATTCCCAGACATATTGTATGGGTTGTATTTTTGTGTCGATTTTAGTTATTCTTGAAAGAATCTCGTATAGTTGCTCAGTTGAAATATCTCTTTCATGTACAATTCGAATTCGTGCTGCAATACACACATCATCATTGAAGAGACCGGTTCCCACTTCGAGAGAATCAACTTCTGCTTTCATCAGCTCATCGAAAAGCAACCTGCCATTTATGAAGAGATATTCTCCCTCATCAAAGCTGTTGACCTTATATTTTTGATAACGAGAAATATATAGACGCTCAAGTTCTTCGCGTACGATCATGTATTTTTTAGGATCCGGATAAAAGCGCGTGATCTTATGCCTGAGTTTGAGTATTCCGCATTTCAGGTCAAAATAAGCTCTTGTATATGACAGCGGCAGGAACTGTTCCCACGAATTATCTTCGAACACGCAAAGCTTCATGTTCACTCCGTTTCTGAATTATTTTGTGACTTTTCTATCAGAGAAAGTGATATTGTCAAAGGATCGGATTTATTGTCAAATACATCATCAATCAGATCTTCAATTTCCTGGTCGGAAACAATATTCTTTTTAATATGAGATAGTATCGTTTGCTGCAGATTGTTTATGATTTCATTCTTGATACGAGCCCGGCGTCTGCTATGCAGCATATTATTTTCCTGCTGCAATTTTTGATGATCAAGGACAGCTTGATATAATTCCGGAATTCCGATATTTTTCAGAGCGACAATCTTTACAATGGGTCTTTCAGCAGCTTGAATATCACTTATTTGTTGAAGGATATTAAGCTCAGATTCTATTTTATCACTTCCAGGTCTATCACATTTATTGATAACAAATATGTCGCCAATCTCCATGATGCCAGCTTTCATTACCTGCACGCTGTCCCCTGATTCTGGTGTAAGCACAAGGAGCACTGTATCGGCATATTTTACTATCTCAACCTCAGATTGTCCGACACCTACAGTTTCGATAATAATGTAGTCACAGCCGAGCACAGAGAGGATCGTAATAACATTGTTTGTTGCCGGAGCAAGCCCTCCGAGATGCCCTCGCGAGCCCATACTTCTGATAAAAACATTCTTATCAGTTGCATGTTTTTGCAGGCGAATCCTGTCGCCTAATATTGCACCACCAGAAAATGGACTTGTGGGATCAATGGCGACAATTCCTACTTTTTTATCATGATTTCTTAATTGCTCGATCAATTTGTCTGTGATTGTACTTTTTCCCACACCGGGAGCTCCAGTTATGCCAATAATATAACTTTCTTTTTTGTAAGGATAAATAGTTGAAATAATCTCTTGTACCTTATTTTGATTTTCAATATGAGTGATGAGTTGGGCTGCTGCCCTCACATTTCCTGCTATCAATTGTTCAATTTTTTTATTGAGATCCATCTAGAATTAGGAATGAAAACTATCCTTCGTTTTCCTTTAATGATTGTAGGATCTGATCAACATCATTTTTGAAATCAAAGGTATAGACGACTTTAAGTAAGGTTTTTTCTTTATCCACAGTAGTATAATGGCACATCCCCTCAACTGTCTCCAGGATATAACTAAGAAGCTGCAGATTATTTTTCTCGGTTTTCAAGATTAACTCCTCAGAATTTCCTTCGATCTTTGTTCTTGAAACTACTTCAAAATTCATCTATACTACCTTTGTATCCTTATGCAATGCATAAGTAAGTACTTCATCCATTGTTTCAACAGTAATAATATTTAGTCCTTTTTTGATCTGTTTTGGAATTTCAGTCAATTCTCTAAAATTCTTTTTTGGAATAATGATATTTTTTAACTTAGCTCGCTGTGCAGCAACGAGTTTTTCTTCAAGTCCACCAATAGGCAGCACATCTCCCATGAGGGTTATCTCGCCGGTCATTGCATAATCCACATGTACTTTTCTTTTGGAAAGGGCAGAGATGATGGCTGTAGCTATTGTAATCCCAGCTGACGGACCATCCTTTGGAATCGCACCTTCCGGAACGTGTATGTGAATATCCTTTGTTTTATAAAAGTCTTTTTTAAGCCCAAAATTTGAATAATTAGCTCTTGCATAACTCAGCGCTGCACTGGCTGATTCTTTCATAACATCACCGAGTTTCCCGGTTAGAGAAAGGTTGCCCTTTCCTTCTAAAACTACAGCTTCTACCTGCAGAAGAACACCGCCTACAGAAGTCCATGCAAGTCCATTTGCCACGCCAATATTATCTTCTTTTTTTACATCTGAGTAAAGGTATTTCTCTATACCAAGATACTTTCTGATACTGGACTCAGCCACTTTATAGGAATTCTTCCTCTTATCTTTAAGATACTCGCGCACAATTTTACGAAGAACTGATGAGATACTTCTTTCAAGATTTCGTACTCCGGCTTCTCGTGTATAATTTCTTATTATTTTGAGAAAGGCATTGTCGGAAAATTCTACTTTGATCTTATGGTTGAAACCGTGTTTCTCAATTTGTTTTGGAAGAAGAAATCCCTTAGCTATATTACATTTTTCAAATTCTGTATATCCGGGCAGGGTAATCACTTCCATTCTGTCCTGAAGTGCTGGAGGAATCGAAAAAAGGTTGTTTGCAGTAGTGATAAAGAGCACTTGGGATAGGTCATATCCTACTTCAATATAATGATCATGAAATTCATAGTTCTGCTCCGGGTCGAGAACTTCCAGCAATGCTGATGATGGATCTCCACGGAAATCCATGCTCATCTTATCCACTTCATCAAGCATAATTACAGGATTCTTTTTGCCGACGCGCTTCATCGACTGAATAATTATTCCAGGCATTGCACCGATATAAGTCTTTCTGTGCCCTCGAATTTCTGCTTCATCACGTACTCCACCAAGGGAAAGACGCACGAACTTTCTATTCAATGCTCTTGCAATTGATTGTCCCAGTGATGTTTTTCCAACACCTGGGGGACCGACAAAGCACAGTATCTGCCCTTTCACTTTTTTGACCATTTTGAGTACTGCAAGATATTCAACAATGCGTTCTTTGATCTTTTTCAAACCATAATGATCATCATCGAGAATTTTTTCTGTTTGCGTAAGATCAAACCGTCCCTTTTTTGGATCATTCCACGGCAGGTCGGCGAGCCAGTTGAGATAATTCAAAGAAACTGAATATTCCGGTGAAATCGGATTGGTTCTGCGCAGCTTGTTCAGTTCATATTCAGCTTTCTCTTTTGCTTCCACTGTAAGGTGGAGTTTATTTATCTTTTTTTCAAGATCCTTCACATCAACGTTCTGGTCTTCGGAAAAGCCAAGTTCCTTCTGGATCGCTTTAAGTTCCTGATTGAGAAAATATTCCTTTTGGGATTTGGTTAACTTACTTCTAACCTCGCCGGCAATTTTCTTGCGAATTTTCAATATCTCAAGTTCCTTGGAAATATACTCGATCAAATCGAAGATCCGCTCCATAAGGTTGACTTCAAGGAGTTTCTGCATTACTTCCAGATCGAGGTCGATGTTCGACGCCATAAAATCAACCTTATCATCCATTGATTTAAGATTTTCATAGGTGATAAGCACATCATCAGAGAAATTTCTGCTCAGTTTTCCATATTCTTTAAAATCATGCTCCAGTGTTTGAAGGAGTGCAATATTTTCCGAGGTCTCTTTCAATGTTTCTTTAGGAATAAGATCCAGTTTAGCACTCATATAATCATCAGAAAAATATAACTCTTCGATCTTTGCGCGTTGTAAACCCTCAACCAGAATTCGAATGGTCGCATCGGGCATTTTCAATATCTGCAATATCTGGCACACAACCCCCATCTCGTACATATCTTCCTGCTGAGGTTTTTGAGTATCAGGTGATTTTTGGGCAACACAAAAGATTATCTTGTTCTTTCCGTATGCTTCTTCCGTTGCCTTAATAGAATGCGTTCTTCCAATAACCAGAGGTACGATCATCTGAGGAAAGATCACAATATTTCTGGTGGGAATTATTGGTAATGTATTTTCCTGTTCTTCTAAAATTTTCTCTTTCATAGATACATAAAACCTAAATTTTTACAATAAATATTACTCTGATGCCTATATTTGTCAATGAAAAGCTGATATACTTTTTTCTCATCCCTTGTACCTGTGACATAGCACCGCTTTTTCTTGACAGATGATTCTTATACAAAGGTTTTGATTCCCTGTCGGGATGTAGCGCAGCCCGGTAGCGCGCTTCGTTCGGGACGAAGAAGTCGCCGGTTCAAATCCGGCCATCCCGACCATTTTATTAAGAGTGAAGGTCGTTTACGAAATATTTTACTATTCTTTTTTCTTAGACTTTATATAAGATGCAATAAAGAAGAGGATCCCAAACAAAATAAAGGGATTTGCAGCTATGAAATAGTTTTCATGCTGCAACAGAATATTGCTGTGAGGAAAGAATATCTTATCAATTATACCAAGAAGTAATAATATAGCTGCAACAATAGCACTGAGTTTCGCTAATATTTTGTACATATACCGTACTCCATTTTTAGATGCATGGGCTATTCAAATCAGCATAGCACCATTATTTCTTTTTATGACGGTTCTTTTTTAGTCTCTTTTTACGTTTATGCTTATTGATTTTTGCTTTTTTTCGTTTTTTCCCGCAGGGCATTTCAACTCCAAGATGATTAGTTGTTATCCATTACTTCATCAATAAAGAATTTCGAAAACTTAAAGGTTGGGACCACTCGCTCTGGTAGGTGAACAAGATCCTTTGTGTTGGGATTACGTGCGATGCGTGCTTTACGCACCTTGTTTTTGAAGGTACCAAATCCTCTAAGTTCAATGTGCTCTCCATTGATCATACTGATCTTTATATTATCCAAGAGTGCATCAACGATAATTTTAGTATCTTTCAAAATAATTCCCGTTTCCTGAGAAATTGCCTGAATTAAATCAGCTTTGGTCATGCGTCCTCCGTGGATGACATTTTTTTTTTGTAATTATCAACTAATTTGTGCATTACAAATCTTGTGTCAAATTTTATATGAAAAAAATTTGCATACCCGCATAAAATTTCATGATTATGGCAATGTAAAACCCGAGTCGATGTAGAAAAATTAAGTTGTTTTACTATAGAAATATTTAAACAATGTGAGTACTATTACAAACTATTATAATTCAGTACTATAAATCTGAACCTTACTCGGTTTCATGTTATGAAAACAAAATAAAACGTTGTCATCCTGAACACATTCGTTTCACTCAGTATAAACCATGTGCTGAGCGTAGCGAATGCATCCGTGAAGTATCTATTTATTTTAGTAAAGTGTAATATCACAGGCTGAGGGTTCGTTTTCAAAGAATAGATTCTTCGTTCCTCTCAGAATGACAATGTTCTTTTCATTTAAAATAGTTTGTTATTCTGTCCACCAGTTAACTTATATGATAAAGAACCGCAATGTGACATGAAGGAAATAGTCGTGTGAAAAGTTCTTTCACAAAGAGAATATTAAAATAATTTTCCACCTAAAATATCACGCAATTTCTATATTCATAGACCCTATAGAAAATGTGTGTCTAAATTTTGGGGGTATCCCTTTTATATGAAAGAATAAGTTATCATAACAATAAAATTGACAAATATATAGTACATTTCTCAAGTCTCGCAGTAGATTTTATAAAAGGTTAAATATGATTTTTTTAAGTAATTTCCACTTATACGAAATTTCAGTTACATTTTTTATAAAACTGTCATAAAAGGTAACCATGAAAAAATATATAGCAGAGAATTTTTTATATCATATCTGGGATGAACAGCATCTCAAAGATACTATTAGAACTGTTGCTGGAACCAAGATAGAGATCCTTTTTCAAGGTAAATGGAATACCGATGCAGGACCTGATTTCATAAACAGTATCATCCTCTTTGATGGCAAAAAACTGCAAGGAGATGTTGAAATACACAAGCATGAGTATGATTGGAAAGCTCACAATCATCATGAGGACAAAAATTACAATAATGTGATCCTTCATGTAGTCTTTACAAATGACCAGAATGCCGAATTCACGATCTCTGAAAGCGGTAACAAAATACCCATACTGGAACTCCAGCTCAATCTTGACGAGCAAATAGACAAATTATGGAAACGATACGGACAAAAACCCTTTGATACATCACAGCAGAAAACCATCGAATGCCTTCTGGTAAAGGATTTACACCATTCAAATGTATTGAAAGGTATTCTCCTCTCTCTGGGAAAAGAACGTTTTCTAAAAAAGTGTAAACGCTTTTCCGCAGAATTATACAACTCGGATTTTAATCAGATTCTTTATGAAGGAATAATTGAAGCTCTCGGATATGGCAAGAATAAAATGCCATTTTTCAAGTTGGCGAAGCTGCTTCCTTTTCAGGAATTGAAAACTTTCATGAATGAATGCAAGGATTTTAATGATATCTTTTGCATTTTACTATTTAAAGGTGGATTTGATCTGCATGATTATAACTTCTCTTACGTTGATGAAAAGCTCCTTCAACGGTTTGATAAAATACGTTCTCGATTTGATGCAAAATTGCATCGCACACTCCAAAAAGATGACTGGAATTTCTTCCGTTGCCGTCCACAGAATCATCCGGTGAACAGACTCTGGCAGATCGCACCTTTTATCTGCTCCGCTCTCAAGCAGGGAAACTTGATTAACTCGATCATTGCACTTTTTAGTTATGGTGATACCCAAACAATTGACGCAAGGAAAATTGAAGCAGACTTTTCAAACCTATTAAGCCAAGAGGATCATCCTTCAATCGGCTCATCTCGGTGCAGGGATATTTTCTCAAATATTATTCAACCAGTATGTTATGTATATGCTCAAACACTGCGTTATGATACATTGCAAAATATGATCTTTAAGGTGTATGGTGATTTACCAAAATTATCCGAGAATTATATTACTCATTATATGCACACCCTTCTTAAGGATGGCATACATTTCCGTATAAACTTACAAATGCAGCAGGGAATGATCCAGCTCTACTACCAGTTCTGCGCTCAACATGAGTGTGATAATTGCGTTACCAATCTGAAATAAGGAAATTTTACAAATATACAACCATGCGACTTCGCTGCGCTTCAGTCTTCTCCGCCAGCTGGCGGACTGATTCTCGCAGATTAAGAATTAAATTTATTTTTCTTCATTATATTTTCTGAATCAGTGTTTGTCTTGTCCTAATTTTTCTCCTCTTGTTTTTATTCATAGAAAATCTTTGAGTACATGCCCGCTCATTCCACAAAATATTTGACAACCTTTTCCACGAAAATCCCACTGTAATCTTAAATTATGGCTATACCGATCGTTGCAATAGTAGGACGCCCAAATGTGGGCAAATCAACCATTTTTAACAGAATGGTGAAGAGAAGACTTGCGATCGTTGATAAGGAATCCGGAGTTACCAGAGATAGAAAATATTATCAAACCGAATGGAACGGCTATCCTTTCATCATTGTGGACACAGGTGGGATCGTACCGAGTACAAAAGATACAATGACGCAATCCATCAAAGCACAAGCTGAACTTGCTATTGAAGAAGCTGATTTGATCGTATTTGTAGCAGATTGCAAAATTGGTATCACAGATTATGACCAGCAAATCTCAAAAATGCTCTTCCCTGTTCAGGACAAAGTGATCTTCACGGTCAATAAGGTTGATAATGATAAAGAGGAATTGGAAGTTTATGAATTCATGGCTCTTGGGTTTGGTAATCCTATCGGTATTTCTGCTATTAGTGGAAGAAATTTCTCAGAATTTCAGAATCAGATCGTGAATAAATTACCTTCTCGCTCTGAAATAGAAGAACAATTCAGAGAAAATACTATCAAAATAGCCGTGGTAGGCAAACCGAATGTAGGAAAATCCTCATTAGTAAATAAGATCATTGGACAGAATTCTGTTATTGTAGATGATATTCCGGGCACCACACGGGATTCTATACATCTGAATTTTGAATATAACGGCTGCAATATGACCATCATAGATACAGCCGGACTGCGCAGAAAGAGCAGGGTGAAGTTCGGAATTGAATATTTCAGCAACTTGCGAAGTCTCCGTAGTATTAATGATGCAGACATAGTACTTGTTCTTCTGGATGCCCAGGAAGAAATCTCTGTTCAGGATAAGCGGATCATTGAATATGCTCAATCCCAGTTCAAAGCGCTCATTCTGGTTGTCAATAAATGGGATGTGATCGAAAAGGATCATAAAACAGCTAAAAAATATGAAGATGAAATTCGCTACAGTTTGAATTATGCAAGCTATGCACCTCTAATTTTTATCTCTGCGAAAAGCGGTCAACGTGTAAGAAAACTTCTCGATCTTGTACTCTTTGTGAACAAACAACGAGAGAAAAGAATTCCTACGCACTACATGAATGCCTTTCTACAAAAAATCGTTGGGCAAAATCCTCCAACTCATACTTCACACAAACGAGTTAAATTCTATTATGCATCCCAGGTCGATACCAACCCCCCACTTTTCCTATTTGTTATGAATAATGCCACGCTCATTACAGAAAATTATAAAAGATACATACAAAATCAGATCCGACAAGAATTCGGTTTTGAAGGCGTCACGATCAAATTAAAATTTAAGGATAAATCATGATCCTTTTTGTTACCCTGCTAATCTCCTATTTTCTTGGTGCGATACCCAGCGGATTTATTTTGGGTAAGATCCTCAAAAAAATTGATATACGGGAACATGGAAGTAAGAATATCGGGGCAACAAATGTTTTGAGGACTCTCGGAGTAGTACCCGGTATAATTTCACTTATTTTTGATTTCTTCAAGGGATTCTTTGCAGTCGAGATCGGACGGCTTCTACTTGCACAATCCTGCGAACAAACCATTTTCGGTATCAAGCCATGCCTTGACTATACAAATCCTCAAACCTATCAGATCGCTATCGTAGCAATAGGACTCGCTGCAATTATCGGGCATATTTATCCGGTTTTCCTGAAATTCAAAGGTGGAAAAGGTATGGCAACAGGTGCAGGTGTATATTTTAATTTGCTTCCTATTCCCTTTTTAATTGCCCTTGGTGTGTTCCTCATCATAGCTGCGTTTTTCCGTTACATATCTCTTGCGTCGCTCGTTGCAGTACTCACTTTTTGGATCGTTGAGATCATTCGTAACATTCCCAATTTTGATGAAATTCCTCTCCTTATTTTGACAACCTGTACGGCAATTCTGATAATATATCGTCATAAAGAAAATATCATTCGTCTGCGTAAAGGCGAAGAATCAAAAATTTCATTTAGACATGCTTCGCATTAGATACTAAAAAGGTTAAAGTATGATTTCGTTAAATAATTTTCATCCTGTTAAATTTGAATTTCTAATAACAAATATCTAATTTCTAATAAAATTTCAAATGACAAATGACAAGTAAAAAGAAATTCAATTTGAAGGAGCGAACTGCAAAATGTGGTGAGAATATTATCAAATTTGCTAAAAAATATTAACCCAGGAAAACACCCCAGTTGAATAAAAAGAGATTCAACGGGGCAGGCGAAAAAAAGAAAGAAAATTAAAAATAAAATGTTATGCGCTTCAGCGAGCATAGAAATTATCACTTGTGGTAAGTTAATTCTACATAAAAAAGGCATGTCATTACCTCGAAAGAGGAAATCCAGTATTGTTATTAAATCAAGGAATAAAAAATTAATTTAACATGTAAGTTTTGACATTATATTTGTAATTAGAAATTAGGGTTTAGAAATTAAATTAAGTCTAACTCATCTATTTCAAAGAATATATATAAAGGTAAAATATGTTTATTTTAGTAATTTCCGCTTCTGCAAAACTTCAGTCATTTAGAAAGAAAAAGTAACGCAAAAACTATGTGCGGAATAATCGGAATATACCAGAAAGACAAGAAAAGTGAATCTGCTTCACGGCTTGCAGTTCTTGGTCTTTTTGCAGAACAGCATCGTGGTCAGGAAAGCTGCGGTATCGCTTACTTTGACGGACAAAAAATTCAACTCATAAAAAAGATGGGACTTGTTAAAGAAGTCTTTAATGAAAAAATCCTTGAGAATATGCACTCGCATGTTGCCATTGGTCATGTTCGCTATCCCACAAAAGGGTCTTCAGACATTGGGAATGCACAACCCCATATATTTAGCAATCTTTCCGGACCGATGATCGCGCTAGCAAGTAACGGCGATATAGTAAATTATAAAGAATTGCGTGAAGATCTCGAATCAAAGGATGTCTTTTTTGAATCAGAGAATGACGGCGAGCTTATTCTGAAATATATTGCCTATTATCATGAAAAGCAAGGACTCTCGATCATCGATTCGATCAAAAATGTCATGCAGCATTTTCAGGGCTCTTACTCTACAGTGTTGATTGTCAAAGACGAACTGTATGCCTTTCGTGATCCATTCGGGAACCGTCCTTTCATCTTTGGTGAGATCGGCGATGGTACTTATGTGTTCGCATCAGAATCATGCTGTATAGATATAATCCGAGCTGAATTCAAAAAAGAAGTATCGCCTTCCGAGATCATTCATGTAAGTGAAAAGGGAATGCGATCCATCCATCCGTCTTCATTTCATTACGCCGTGACTGGACTGAACCCATCCGCCAGCTGGCGGAGAGACAGAAAACATCTTGCCCACTGCGTATTTGAACTTATATATTTCTCACGTCCAGATAGTGTTGTTTATGACCATGCAGTCTATGCATTTCGAGAAAATCTTGGAAAAAAACTTGCAGAAAAAGAAGATATCATTACAGATGTTGTTATACCTGTGCCCGATTCGAGCAATTTTATTGCGCTGGGGTATGCTAAGGAGCTTGGTATTGATTTCAATTTTGGTCTCATCAGAAATCACTATGTAGGACGTACATTTATTGCACCGGAACAGACAATTCGGGACGAGAATGTGGACCAGAAATTCAATACTCTACCCGGTTTTCTGGAAGGGAAAAAAGTTACACTGATCGATGATTCAATTGTCCGTGGTACAACTTTAAAAAAAATAGTTAAAATGGTGCGAAATAATGGTGCAAAGGAAATTCACGTTCGCATCGGCTCCCCAATGGTGAAATATTCCTGTTATTACGGAATAGACACACCCACCATGGAAGAACTTATTGCAAATCAAAAAACTGTTGAAGACATCGCTGCCTTTCTTCAAGCTGATTCTCTTCGTTATCTTACTGTACCAGAGCTGAAAAGTCTAATTAAGGATGAGAATGATTTTTGCTTTGCATGCTTTGATGGGAACTATCCCATCCGCCAGCTGGCGGAGTAATATGAACCACGAAAAAATTATTTATAAAAAAGAAGGATATGCACTTCAGGACGCGATATTTGAAGTGTATAAAATTTTAGGACCCGGATTTTTGGAAGCAGTATATCAAGAATGTTTAGAAAAAGAGTTAGCTTTAAGAAATATTCCTTTTAGAAGCCAGGTTGAGATAAGATTATATTATAAAGATATCCCCTTGAGCCAAACATATAGAGCAGATTTTATATGTAAGAATTGTATTATGAACCAAAGAATACATGAAATTGCTAAAATGATGTTGTATGGAATAATTTTCTTACAATCCATTTTAGTGCTTTTCGTGAATTTCGTGGTTAAAAGTATTTGTTTGTAGGAGTAATATGAATATTGAAGAATCTATTCTTAAGAAAATATTTGAATCGATAACCTCGAAAAAAATCCTTGTCGTCGGCGATCTTATGCTTGATCATTACATCATAGGTGATGTTGACCGGATTTCACCGGAAGCGCCTGTGCAGGTCGTGAAGGTGGAGAAAGAAAAATTTGGTCCCGGCGGTGCTGCAAATGTTGCTCAGAATATTAAAGCTCTCGGTGCAGAACCAATCATTATTGGAACAGTTGGGAAAGACCAGAGTGGAGAAAAACTCAAACAGATATTCCGAAAAAATAACATTTCTGCTGAAGGAATATTTTCCAGCACTCACCACCCGACAACACAGAAAATACGCATCATTGCTCGTAACCAACAGCTCGTGCGTATTGATTTTGAGAAAGACGATGAAATCGAAGAAGAAGTATTGAAAGAAATCGAAAAATATGCAGAAAAGATCGTTCCTGAAATCGATGGTATCGTTCTGCAGGACTACAATAAAGGTCTGCTGACAAAAGAGCTTATCAATCTTTTCACATCTCTGGCACAAAAGCACAATAAATTCATCGGTGTTGACCCAAAAGCGAAGAATTTCTTTGAATACAAAAATGTAACTTTTTTCAAACCAAACAAGCACGAAGCTGAGAAGAATCTTCAATATGAAATCAAATCTGAGGAAGACCTGAAGATCGTTGCACAGAAGCTCATGAATAAACTTAATTGCTCATACGTTGTGATCACTCTCGGCTCAAAGGGCATGTTCGTTTATGAAAACCAGAATAATAGCTGGCAGATCCCAACCTTTTCTCAAGAAGTTTATGATGTCTCAGGTGCTGGCGACACGGTTATCAGTACACTCATGCTTGCCCTCACAGCAGGTTGTGACATCAAAACCGCATCCATAATCGCAAATCATGCCGCAGGAGTGGTCTGTGGAAAAGTAGGTGCTGCAACTGCATCTCCTGAAGAAATTTTATGCTCCTTTAAAAAATGGAATAACAAATGATCGTTACAAGAAAAGAGATAACCGGAATTACGAAAAACCTTCATAATGCAGAGAGAAAGATAGTATTCACCAACGGTTGCTTTGATATAATTCACAGAGGACATATCGAATATTTGAATAAAGCAAAAAAGCTTGGAGACATTCTAATAATCGGGTTGAACAGCGATGATTCTGTGCGAAGACTCAAGGGAGTTAATCGTCCTATTAACTATGAGCAGGACAGAGCAATAGTGCTCGACAACCTGAAATCTGTGGATTATGTATGCATTTTTGATGAAGACACTCCTTACGAACTCATCAAGATCGTGCAGCCGGATATCCTTGTAAAGGGTGGTGATTGGGCTGTCCAGGATATTGTCGGAAGCGATATTGTGCTTGCACTTGGCGGAGAAGTAAAAAGTCTGCATTTTATTGAAGGAAAATCAACGACCGATATTATAGAAAAGATCAGAAATTCATAACTCTGATATAATGACAATAAAGATAATTTGCACCACCAGTCTCCGTTACACTACGCCTTGGCAGGCAGAGAACATCCGGCTTCGTTTTGCTTCAGTCTTTACTACGTTACGCCCCGACAAGACGCCGTGACAAGACAGTCTCCGTTTCACTATGCCCTGGCAGGCAGAGGAATATTAACTTGAGAAAATGTAATTCCCTACAAAGGGCATGTCATTCCCTCGAAAGAGGGAATCCAGTTTTTTCTTTGAACTAAGGGATATGCTCTGGAAGTTAGAGAAAATCTCCTTATGTTTGTCTCGGTGTAATAGAATAAAACCGGATGATTTTATTTTTTTTGTTCTGGTTCGTCCAGATTAGGATTTAAGAAATGGTGACCAATATTTATTCAGAGCTTTCGTTTGAAAATTATCAAAACTGCTCCCTTTGTCCTCGCAAATGCAACGTAAATAGAACTAAAGGGCATACAGGATATTGCGGGGAAACTGACAAACTCATAATTTCCAGCATAGGCGCCCATTTTGGTGAAGAACCTCCGATTTCAGGAACGAATGGCTCAGGAACGGTTTTCTTTACAGGGTGTTCTCTTAAGTGCTGCTTCTGCCAGAATTATCAAATCTCTTTTAATGGAATGGGTATTTTCTACACCTGTGAACAGGTCGTTGACGAGCTCAAGAAACTTGTTAATTCTCATGGCATTCATAATGTGAATTTTGTCACTCCCGATCATTTCTTCCCTCATACAATAAAAATAGTTGAATTACTGCGAAAGAAAAACATTTCAATACCCATCTTATACAATATGTCCGGATATCAGAAAATTGAGTCTGTCAAAGCTCTCGACAAATATGCAGATATCTACATGCCGGATTTTAAATATGCTGATAAAAAATTAGCTAAACAACTCTCAAATGCAGAAGATTATCCCGACAGAGCACTTGAAACCCTTACAGAAATGGTTCGACAAAAGGGATTTTTAGATTCCTTTACCAAGAAAAAACAGATCGCAACAAAAGGAGTGCTGGTAAGACATTTGATTCTGCCGGGACAGGTACAGAACTCAAAGGATGTGCTTTCTACTCTTTTTATAGAATTTGGGAAAGGGCTTCCGATTAGTTTGATGTCGCAGTACTACCCTACTTCAATGCTCATGAAGAATGATAAATTTGCAAAACTTACATATATGAAAAGACGCATTACAATATCCGAATTTAAAGAAGTTTACGAACACGCTATGAGTTTGGGATTTCGTAATATGCTCGTGCAGTTCCCTCAGAATTTCAGATCGAAGAAAGACAAAACCGATTTTGCTCCGGATTTTGATAAGGAGAAACCATTTGAGGGGAATGGATAGACCCAATTATTTACTCTTTTTTATATTTTCTGAATCAGTGTTAATCCGTGTTAATCCGTGTGCCATTTTCTTTTCTTTATAGCACGCAGATTGAACTGATTCTCGCAGATTAAGAATTCTATATATTCTCTTCTTTATTATATTTTCTGGATCAGTGTTAATCCGTATCATCAGCGTTCACCCTGTGAAATAATCCCGATATATCGTATCGGGACTGTTCCTGCTTTGCAGGATTTCACAGGGTAAATCTGTGTTCCATTCTTTACTTTAATAGCACACACCCCGATTTTGATAGAACCTAAACGATGTTTGTCATTCTATTTGGAGTAGCCGACTCCGTCGGCTTTTACTGATTAAACTTAGCATCGACAGACTCGATGCACTCCAAAAAATATTATAATACAAAACCTTGCGAAGGACAGAAACCATTCGCAAGGATAATCAAAAAAAGGGGCTGAAGATTCAGCCCCGATAGTTGCGTCCCCAACGAAGGCGTTGGGAACGAGTATTATTTTAAGGAAATTATTTCATTAAAATAAGCTGCTTAGTGGCATGGTCTTTTCCATTGACTTTTACTAAGTATAAATAAACTCCATTAGAAAGTGATTTGCCTGCATCATTTTTACCATTCCACGAAAAAGCCACTGTTTCATTTTCTTGAGATGTCATTACAGAATTAAAGGATTTCACAAGCTGACCCTTTACATTATAAATTGCCACATCGACCAAACTGGGTTGATCCATCACAAAGCTGATATTTGTTGTATAAGAAAAAGGATTCGGATCTGCTGAAATATCATAAGCAATAGGAGGAGTAACATTCTGTCCGAGATCATCCGGATGAGGAATAGTGACCTGTGCAACTTTATCGTAATGATGAATTGTTCCGCTGTAATCCACACTCTCTAACCAGTAATAATATGTCTGCTCGATCTGAAGTTCTTCTGCATCTTCATAAATGTAGGATTGCGGTTCTGTGGTTGTACCATGTCCTTGGATCATGCCTGTGATCTTCTCTGCTGATGTGAAATCTTCTACGTTGTTTCTGTAGAGGAACCAGCCCATATTATCTAACTCAGATTGTGTTTGCCAGTAAAGTGTTGGTGTGCTATTGAGATATTGCGCGGTGAAGGTTGAGAGAGTGACGGGGAGGGTTGCTTCTGACCATGTTGTTGCTATTCTAATTCCATCTACAGTAATATCCTGACCTTCATTATACTGCCTAAGCGCTATATTATCAATGTCGGACACGTCTGAGCCATCAGAAAATGGACCTAAAGTAGTTGTCTCTGGTTCAGTGCTGTGATTATCACCACTACTAAAAATATATAAACTAACTTCATCATCATCTAAACCAGCTTTGAATTCATATTTGAGTACTATTAAATAGGTCTGCTCATAAGTATAATTTGAAGTTGTGTAATTTCCTGTATCGCCGTTCTTTGTCAAACCAAAGTAAAAATTAGCTCCTGATTTGATGAAAACTCTTCCAATATTTGAAGTGCCTGATCTAAAATGAAAAAAATAACCTGAGTATGCAGTTGAGACTTTTACTAGAGCAGAAGCATATATTGAGCCAGAGCTTGATTCAGCAAATGATCTTCTATCATCCTCTCCTGTATTATCAACGAGAGCTGAATTCCCAATTCCAGAAGAGATATAATTAGGAAAAGAAAGACTACCAGAAGAAACAGTAATGGGATTTGTTCCCCCCGAGTAAAAAGACGTCCAATTATGAGCAGTTAAATTTTCACCTGCAGTATAGTCAAAGTTCTCATTTAATAATAATGCACCCCATAATGTAAAATTTATAAGCAGGGTGAAAATTACAAATACACAAATAAACACAAGTCTTTTCATCTTTCTCCTTTCCAGTTGTACAACTTACTCAGTTGTTCCAACTAGATCTGTATTTTTCTATTTTTTCTTTATATTTTTCATCATTCAAGCTCAAAATCGAAACTGCGAGGTAAGCAGCATTCTTTGCGCCGGAATCGCCAATGCCTACTCCTGCAACCGGAATACCTGTTGGCATCTGCACAATCGAGTAAAGAGAGTCGATACCATTAAGTGCGGAGCCGGGAAGGGGAACACCAATAACAGGAATAGTTACCATTGCAGCAATAATTCCAGGAAGTGCAGCAGCCATACCTGCAAGAGCAATAATAACCTGCACACCATTCTCCTCAGCTTCTTTGGCGAGTTTTTCTGTTCTTTCCGGATTTCTATGCGCAGAAGAAATGTGCATATCGTAAGGTACGCTAAAATCTTCGAGCACCTTTTGGGTCTGCTCAACATATTCCATATCGGATTTGCTGCCTGCGATTATACGTACTATAATTTTTTTATTCATAATAACTGTGTGAATTTTAAAATCATTCATAAATTCTTGTCAAATTTTTATAATTATTTATTTAGAGTATCATAAACCACGAAAAGCACCCTGATACAGTTTACCCCGTTGGATTTTTTTTAACAACTGGGGTCGTTCCCTATGAAATAATGCCCGTCCTGTGTAATTTCTTTGCACCACTTCGTGGATTACACAGGGCAAGCATTTCACAGGGTAAACCTCCTTACCCCAGTGAAGTAGGTACAGCACTTC
Organism: Cloacimonetes bacterium SCGC AAA252-N17; assembly: GCA_000404785.1. Classification (GTDB taxonomy): domain Bacteria; phylum Cloacimonadota; class Cloacimonadia; order JGIOTU-2; family JGIOTU-2; genus Celaenobacter; species Celaenobacter polaris. The sequence goes on along the minus strand of ASNI01000025.1, from coordinate 14,654 downwards.
ACTGGGGTAAGGAGGGCAGGCGAAAGACACGAAATAATTTTTTCATAAAATAAAGTTACGCACTTCAGGATACAATTTTTGAAGTATATAATAAAATAAGTTCAAGTTGTTAATAGAATTAGATTATGAACCCAAAAATAATCGTAATTAACAAAATAAAGTTTTGCAGGAGTAGAAATTACTAAAATAAACATATTTTACCTTTATATATTCTTCGAAAGATGAGTTAGAATTAATTTAATTTCTAAACCCTAATTTCTAATTACAAATATAATGTCAAAACTTACATGTTAAATTAATTTTTTATTCCTTTATTTAATAACAATACTGGATTCCCTCTTTCGAGGGAATGACATGCCTTTTTTATGTAGAATTACCTTACCACAAGTGAAAATTTCTTTGCTCCCTGAAGTGCATAACATTTTATTATCCATTTTCTTTCTTTTTTTTCGCCTGCCCCGTTGAATCTCTTTTTATTCAACTGGGGTGTCTTTCGCCTGTCACGGCGTCTTGTCGGGGCGTAACGTAGTGAAGACTGAAGCGCAGCGTAGTCGGATGGTTAAATTTTTTTCGTGGTTAGATTATTTATATGTATGAGAAAGCCAATTAATATTTTGACATAATATGGGACAAACCTACATTTTAACTAAAATTAGCACTCTCATAAAAGAAGTGCTAAAATTGGAAAAATAATCATGCTAAATAATACAGATCAGATTGATAATAACTTATTGACAGACCGGCAGAAAAAACTGCTTCGGGCAATCATTCTTGAATATCTTAAGAACGCACAAGCCGTTGGCTCAAAGGTCCTTGCAAACTGCTATGATTTCGACCTCAGCACTGCAACGATACGCAATGAGATGGGTATACTTGCAGAAAAAGGATATATCGAGCAACCCCACACTTCAGCGGGTCGGATGCCTACAGAAAAAGGATATAAATTTTATATTAATGATATAATTGATTTTGATAAGAGTATTCCTGAACAAAAAATAAAAATGATGCAACAGCTCCTCTCCGAAAACTATCAGAGTCTCGATCGAATGCTCAGGGCGATACATCACTTCATGGCAAAGATATCAGGTCAACTAAGCATTATTGCAGAACCCGATTATTCTCTTGGTATACTGCGTTCAATTCAGATATTCAATATCGAAGGTAACAAACTCCTCATCGTGGTGAATCTCGAATGTGGTATTGAAAAGACTTTTACGCTTCATAACACCTATTCTCTTTCTGATGCGCAAATCAACGCTTTGAACCGCTATATCAATACGAGAATTTCCGGAAAGCCCATTCACAAAATCGAGAAAATTGCTTTTAATGATCTCATTCTCGATGCTCAAAAGGAATCATTTCTGTCTGATATCTTATCTGAAATAAGGAATATAATTCAGCAAGTGAAGCAATACAATATCCGCTTTGAAGGTGAGGCTGGTTTTATAAATCAGCCGGAATTTAATTCTCAGGAAAAGATCGTACAACTGCTCAAGATCATTGATAATAAAAAGGATTTCCTTGATATTTTTCAGCAATATGCGACAGAGGATTACACTATCCTCATGGGTGATGAGATCAAAGGAAACGAATTCAAGGATCTCGTACTTATTTTTGGAAGATATCGTGTGATGGATCTGCCCGGTTTCATCGGAATACTCGGCACGAAACGTATGGATTATCGCGAAAATATACCTATGATATGCTTTGCTTCACGCATGATCACAGAAATGACCACAACAGGAACTGTTATGCCCTGCCGTGCAGTTTAATGTTATGAACCAAAAACAAGAAATTAAGAAAATGAATTCACCACCAGTCTACGTTACACTACGCCTTGGCAGGCAGAGAGCACAGAGAACAAAGAGAAAAATGGCAAATCATTATATCGAAAGATGGGCTTTGGATGTTAATTGGATAATATATATGAACCAAAAAAAATCATGAAATTAACGAGATGATGTTTTGCGGAATATTTTTCTTTCAGTCCATTTTCGCGTTTTCGCCTGCCCTGCTTGACCCGTGAAGTGCTGTACCTACTTTACTGGGGTAAGGAGGTTTACCCTGTGAAATGCTTGCCCTGTGTAATCCACGAAGTGGTGCAAAGCAATTACACAGGGCGGGCGTTATATCATAGGGAACGACCCCAGTTGTTAAAAAAAATCCAACGGGGTAAACTGTATCAGGGTGCTTTTCGCCTGTCACGGCGAAGCGCAGCGTAGTCGGATGGTTAAAAATATTTATATGTAGGAGAAATGAATGACTAAAAAGAAAAAGGAAATTGAAACAGAAAACGATATGAATAATGAATATGAACAAGCGAAGATAGAAATGCTTGAAGAAGAAATTGAAAAACTTCAAGAAGAAACAGCTTCCTATAAAGACCGATGGTTGCGAGCAGCAGCAGAATTTGAAAACTTTCGCAGACGCAATGAAAAAGACAGAATCGATTGGATCAAAAACGCTAATAAAGATCTCATTCTGGAACTCATCAATGTGTACGAGCATCTTGAGATGGCAATGAAATCTGCTGATACAGATCAGGTTCCGGAAAACTTCCGCAAAGGTATTGTTATGGTTCATGATCAGCTGAAAAGTTTGCTCGAAAAATATGGACTAAGACGCATTGAAGCAGTGGGAGAAGAGTTTGATCCGCAGTATCATCAGGCTATTATCTGCACGGAAAAAGATGGTTTTGACGATAATATCATCTTCGATTGTATCCAGAATGGCTATATCCTGAACGATAAAGTGCTTCGTCATGCACGGGTAGCAGTGGCAAAAGCTCCTGAAGAAGAGATCGATGAAGACCAGGAAATGCCAGAAGATGAACCCAGTGGAATAAAATCGGAGATTTTAATCCGCCAGCTGTCGGATTATTCCAAGGGTGAAGGCGAAAAGATCGAAATAAATTCTAATAAAAAAAAGAAAAAAATAAAGGTAAATAAAAAAAATAAAAATCAAGGAGTATAACAATGAGTAAAATAATAGGAATAGACTTAGGAACGACCAACAGTTGTGTTGCGGTCATGGAAGGTGGAAAACCCACTGTCATTCCAAACTCGGAAGGTGGAAGAACAACACCATCTGTGGTTGGTTTCACTAAAGACGGCGAGATACTGGTTGGTCAATTAGCAAAACATCAATTAGTGACAAATCCCCATAACACGGTTTACTCGGTAAAGCGTTTCATGGGACGAAAAGTTAATGAAGTAAAGACCGAAGAATCTGAAATAAGTTTCAAAATTAAAGCTGACAGCAAAGGTGAAGTCGTGATCGAGATACCAAATCAGAAAAAGGATTTCACACCTCAGGAAATTTCCGGATTCATTCTGAAGAAAATGAAGGAAACAGCCGAAGAATACCTCGGCACCAAAGTAGATAAAGCTGTTATCACCGTTCCAGCTTACTTCAATGATGCCCAAAGACAGGCAACAAAAGACGCAGGTAAGATCGCAGGTTTGGAAGTTGAACGTATCATCAACGAGCCCACAGCAGCAGCGCTTGCATACGGACTCGAAAAGAAAAAAGATGAGAAGATCGCAGTTTATGACTTCGGCGGCGGCACCTTTGATATCTCCATTTTGGAAATCGGCGAAGGCGTGGTCGAAGTGCTCTCCACAAATGGTGATACTCACCTCGGTGGCGATGACTTTGATAAAAGGATCATAGATTGGGTCGTCAGCGAATTCAAAAAGAGCGATGGCATTGATATTTCAAAAGACCCAATGGCAATGCAGAGAATCCGCGAAGCTTCTGAAAAAGCAAAGATCGAACTGAGCGGAACCCAGTCCACAAATATCAATATTCCCTACATTACAGCAGACAGCAGCGGACCGAAACATCTTTCTTTGAACCTGTCCCGTTCTGAATTCAACAGAATGATCGACGACCTTATTGAAAGAAGTATCACACCCTGTAAAGCTGCTGTGAAAGATGCAAAAATCGATGTATCCGAGATCGATGAGATCATCCTTGTTGGTGGTTCTACACGAGTTCCTGCAGTTCAAGAAGCCGTGAAGAATTTTTTTAAAAAAGAACCCAATAAGAGCGTGAATCCTGACGAAGTTGTAGCGATCGGCGCATCAATTCAGGGTGGAATTCTTTCCGGTGATGAAGATTTGAAAGACATCCTTCTTCTCGATGTCACTCCCCTATCTCTCGGCATCGAGACACTTGGTGGTGTGATGACCAAACTCATCGAAAGAAATACAACAATACCTGTGAAGAAGAGCCAGATATTCTCAACTGCTGCGGATAATCAAACTGCAGTTTCTATCAATGTGCTGCAGGGTGAACGTGATATGGCTGCGCAGAACAGAACGCTTGGCAGGTTTGACCTTTTGGGCATACCTCCTGCACCTCGCGGACTCCCACAGATCGAAGTAGCCTTTGACATCGATGCAAATGGAATTCTTCATGTTTCTGCAGTGGATAAAGGAACCGGTAAAAAACAGCAGATTAAGATCGACAAAGCCGGTGCTCTCTCCAAGGATGAGATCGATAAAATGGTCAAAGAAGCAGAAGAACACGCGCAGGAAGACCAAAAATTCAAAGAACGTGTGGAACTCCGCAACCAGCTCGATACCCTGATCTTCAGCACAGAAAAATCACTCAAAGAATACGGTGATAAGCTGAAAGATAATGATAAAGCAGAAATCGAAGATGCTATCAAAGCAGCAAAAGAGAAACTCGATTCTAAAGATGTAGAAGTACTCAAACAGACAAAAGCTGATTTTGAGCAAAAAGCTCAGAAACTCGGTGAGATCGTGTATCAGGAGGCAATGAAACAACAGCAACAAGAGCAGGCAGGTGGTCAGGAACAAGCACAGCAGCAACAGCAGACTGAAACGCAGCAGGAACCATCTGATGATGACGATGCAGTAGATGCCGATTTCGAAGTTGTTGATGACGAAGAGGATAAATAAACACATATAAATAATTCATGCACGGGAATTGCACATTCGCGGTTCCTGTGCATATCAATAAAGAAAGTTAAAGCAGAAAATGGCTAAAAGAGATTACTACGAAATACTCGGTTTGGATAAGAACGCATCTAAAAGTGAGATCAAGAGTGCTTACAGAAAACTGGCATTGAAATATCATCCTGATAAGAACAAAGATGATAAGGACGCTGAAGAAAAATTCAAAGAAGCATCCGAAGCATACGAAGTTTTGAGTGATGATGAAAAACGCAAAAAGTATGACCAATTCGGTCATGCGGGGCTCGAGGGTGAATTTGGCCGCGGTGGATTTACCTGGGATAATTTCACTCATGCGAACGATTTTTCTGATATCTTTGGAGATATCGGCAGTATTTTTGAAACCTTCTTTGGAGGAGATAGAGGTGGATTTGGTTTTGGGGGACAACCACATCAACGCACAGTTAACCGCGGTGGTGACTTGAAGATCTCACTATCACTCAGTTTGGAAGAGATCGCAAAGGGAGTTACCAAGCGTCTAAAAGTAAACCTCAAACAAAATTGTGATGCTTGTAATGGAACCGGATCGGCAGACGGAAAAATTACAACCTGCCGGCAGTGTGGCGGTTCCGGAAAAGTCAAACAAGTGCGACAATCCTTCTTTGGGCAGATGTCAACCATCACTACCTGTCCTGCGTGTAACGGAACAGGTCAGAGCATCCAAAATAAATGCACCAAATGCAATGGAGATGGCAGAATTTCCTCAGTTAAAACTATAAAGGTCGAGATCCCTGCCGGTGTTTCGGATGGACAATATCTTAATCTCCGCGGACAGGGTCATGCCGGCAAACAGGGCGGTCCCGCTGGTGATATACTGGTCTATATCAAAGAAAAGAGAAACGATCTATTTGACAGAGATGGACAGGATCTTATCTGCACTTTCCCGATAACTGTAACTGACGCAGTACTCGGCAATACCCTGGAAGTACCTACGCTGAAAGGTCATGCCAAGATGAAGATACATTCCGGCACACAATCCGGAAAAGTTTTCAGATTGCGCGGTCAGGGTTTACCCCATCTGAACAGCAACCGAAAAGGTGATCTCTATGTGAAAATTATTGTGCTCATCCCCAATAAACTTTCCAGCGAAGAAAGGGAATTATATAGTAAGATCGCTCCTTATGATGAGAAAAGGAATCTTAAACCCGGCAAATCATTTTTCGATAAGATCAAAGACTATTTTGTATAAATCAATTTGACGTAAATGCCAATTTTTTACACACCAACTCTCAATTCTTCTTCAAAAGAGATTACAATTTCTGATACAGAATTCAAGCATATTAAAAATACATTAAGAAAGAAAATCGGTGATATACTTAATTTAACAAACGGAAACGGGCTACTGGCAGAATGCATTATAAAAGAATTTTCACCCCGAGAAATAATCCTGCAAATTGAAAGGATCGACAAAAAAGAGAAATCCCATCCGCATATTGCACTGGCATTTTCTCTTTTAAAGCAGCATAATGAGCTTATTATTGAAAAATGCACCGAGCTTGGGGTGTATGAATTTTTCCCATTTTTTGCAGAAAGGAATGTAAAAACATCTCTTTCTACTCACCAGTTTGAAAGACTTGAAAAAGTCGCAATCGCTGCGCTCAAACAATGTGATTCAACTTATTTACCTCAAATTCATAAGCCGCTTGCTTTCGGGGAATTACTTAAAAATTTATCCCAAAATTACTATCCTATTCTTGCTTGGGAAGAAGAACTGCACGGACTTCATGAGGTACTTGAACATGCTGATAAAGATATTTGTCTAATAATTGGACCCGAAGGTGGCTTTGTAAAGCAAGAAGTAGATTTTGCAAGAGAACACTCAGCACAGATCGTTTCACTGGGAAATCATATTTTAAGAACAGAAACAGCCGCGATCACAATTTCTGCAAATACGATTTTTTATCAGTTGAAGAGGAATAGGAATTTTTATTAACCAACATCCACCATCTGGATAAATTTGCTTAATCTCTAAGCATCTCAGCATTTTTCGGATCATCCAAGTCAAACAGGATGATGGCATTTTCGTCCATTTTTGTTGCACCCTGGAAGCAGACGGTGTTTCCGATTTTTTCCATCCAACTGCCTGTAATACTCGAAGATTCATGAATATGACCATGTAAAGTGATATATGGAAATTTTGTAAGAACGAATTCTTTGATAGCAATACTTCCCACATGAACATCCACCGGTACGTAATCAACCTTCACGCCGTCAAGCGCAGCTCGATCCAGCTTTGTATTGTAAGGAGATGAATGAAACAGGCAAATCGTTCTGGAGAGATCTACATCAGCAAACAGTCTTTCCAAATCACGCTTTATTGTAAAAAAGCGCAGCTCATGATCCGAAACCGGAATACTGCGATAACCTGCTTCAGGAGAAACACAACCCACATCCACAAAGCGAGAAACATCATATTTTTCCCAATCCTTATTTAAAAACGGGGTGGGTGGAACATACGAATAGCCGATTACAGTATAATCATAGAATTTCACTGTTAGTTCATTCACATAACTGATAAGACCAGTAGTAGAAATATCAAGCAACGCGGCTTCGTGAATTTTTGGATCATCATTTCCCAGGATCACAAAAATAGCAGGATATTCATTTTTCAGTTCATCTCTGATTTTTTTTAGATTCATTGCCAGGTAATCATATAAAAAGTCTTCATCGGTAGGAATCGCCTCGTTTCGTGCTTTAGCAGCAAAGCCCATCAGATCTCCCCCAAGGAAAACAGCAGCAGGTTTTATGGTTAGAATTTTATTAAAGAGAAATTCATACTTCTTTTTTGAGCCATGCAAATCGCTGGTGAAGAGAGCCGGAATCATTTCCTCATATCCAGTTTTCTGGCTGCATCGGTAACAGCGTTGATCTTTACGGCATAACTGGTTTTATTCTCGATATCTTCATCCGTGATGATATGCACATCCAACAGTCCTCCGGTCTTATAACCGGTCTTAAGGTAGTTTGAATAATCCAGGCAAATACTCCAACCATCCAACCAGGCAACAAGTTCTTTTTTTTGCATCTCATCTCCCCGAAAGTGAACCAGCAGGTCGATATCGCTGGCTGGACCCGCATTAGCATTTTTCACACTACCGAAAATATAAAGAGCTTCCACGCCCAGATTTTCCGCTTCGATATTATGTGCCAGAAACTCGCATACTTGCATGCGCCAATACCAATAATTTTCGACACCTGTGTCATAACTTTCTGGCTGACTTAAGATGTAGTCTCTGCTTATACCCGGAACACCAACATATCCAATTGCTTCATCCAGATCGGCATTCATAAATATTTTCAGTATTTTGCCATCAGTTTCTGCGGGAATATCTATCACTTTCACACAATCGATCAGATCGATAAAATCAGGAAGGATATCTGGTAGAATATTTTTAGAAAATCGAAAGAAACTTGTATTGAATATGTTATCTTTTTCATCCGGATAGAGTGGAATATAACGAATCTGCGCTTCCACTAAATCCTGGAAAAAATGCGTCCCAAACGAAAGATCGGGAACATAATTTCCCTTTTCTTTTGCTATCTCGATGAGAACAGCAGTTTTATTAATGTCCGAATAGGTTACGTTCACACCCAATTTAATATCACCTTTACTACCCCAACGTCCCGGTCCAAGCAGGATAAATTTCCTTTTGGGAAGTAACATATTCAGCCTTCCGATGCAAAGTCCTACTTTGTGCAGTTCATCGATAGTCTGCAAATCACTGTATTTTTCCGGATCTACATAAACCATATAAGAAATCTCCGGAATGTAACCATTGGAAATATATTTGTGTGCTGTGAACAAAACGTCTTTACTGGGAATATCCTGTGGAATTGGTTGTGGCTCATCGACACTGGAAAAACTCTGCGGACGGCACTGCAAAAGGTAAAAGTCATCATCTTTCACAGCGAATTCGATATCGACCGGAGTACCCAATTTTGATTTCAATATCTCCAGAATCTTTTTAATCCTTTTCAAAAAAGAAGTATTATTGATCAGACCATTGAATGTAACGATCACGTCATCGTTTTCAAAATCGATATTGAAGCCGGATTTTTCGATGAGCTGGTTATCTTCATAAACTGAAAACAGTTGCTGGTAAAGAGGAAATTGTTCTTTGCATTCCCTTATAACTTCTCTGACAGGCATCGTTTCGAAAGAATTTGTTTCCAGGTTGATCAGATCGATATATTTAGGACTGTACTTTAATATTTCTTCGGTAGATGCATTAACCCTGATACCTGGCTTTCCTGGAGATGCCAGAACGGGATAATCATTGCTCAACCTATCCACAGCGCGTGTTCCCAATCCCGGAACCATTCGTACAAGCCCGTCTTCTCTTTTTATGCGTGACGACCACCGGAATTCGTTATTGGAAAAAGCAACCCCCGCAAAAGCTGGGAAAAAGTATTTGCCGCATTTCGTTCCGACCACTTCCTGGATAAGGATTGCCATTTCTTCCTTAAAATCCAGAAGACCGCGTTCCTTACGGTATTCAATCGGATCAGGTCCTACGATGGAAGCGTATACTTCTGCAATGGCGTCCTGCAACGCATTCAAACGCTCATCTTTGTTTCCCTGGTTAGCCAGGAAAAGACTTTTATATTTACCGGAAAAAGCAGCGCCATAGCTGTCTTCCAAAAGAGAAGAGCTGCGCACGATGATCGGCTTGTCACCTAACACATCCAGGAATTGGGATAATCCTTTTGAAATATCGTGGGGGAAATGAGAATTTTGAAACATCTGGATAATATTGCCATATTCCGCTCGAACGCTCTCAATATCCTTGTATTTTTGTTCTACGATTTCTTCCAAATTATTATAACGAAGGAAGTTAAGCATCGCATCGGAAGTAATATACCAAGTTTGTGGAGTTTTAATGTATTTGCCGAATTCTTCATCTGCTTCGCGTTTAACAATATTATTGGCAAAGAAAAGACCGGTACTTTTCCCGCCCAGTTTTCCATGTGAATTGCTAGGGAAGATCGTATGCTGCAATACTTCATAAAAATCATCAACTTCAATATAGTTCTTAGCAACATTAATGAATTCAAGTTGATTGGTGAATAACTTCTGAATGAGCAGCACTTTCACATTCATATAAGCATAGGGAGAGAGGCTTTCTTTATCGATTTCTTGGCTGTGATAATGGAAAATTGCGTCTTGCAGGTCGGACAGGTTTGTATCCTTACTTTCCAGAGATATGATTAGGAAATTCAATTTATCTTCCTGCATCCATTTGCGTATGTAATCCATTAATTCTTCATCGGAAAAATGTTGATCAGCAATTTCGAATATCTGATCGCTTAATTTAATAGTTTCCTTGTAATCCCTTTTTTTGAGCGGAACATTGACCTCAGAACTCAAATCTATTTGGGAATCCCGGGTAGTGGCACCAAAGGATGCATAGATCGATTTTACTTCTTTGATTCCTTTTTGATAAAGCAGATTCAACAGTTTCCTAGCTATGCGCAAAAAAAGCTTTATATCCGTTTTTTGCAACATATTGATGATCACCTTCCATTCACCCCGATGTGCTGAGATGGGTGTGATTTCCCTGTATGAACGCACTGCGAGATAGGAAGCCAGGATGCTTGCAACGGTGTTTAAAAGAGAGTATTCTTCCTTGAGAAAAGGGTTATGATGAAGCTCAGGCGGAACATCGGAATAGTAGATCCGGATTTCTCCGAATCGAATATTGTTTTTGTGTAGGGGAGATTTTTGTACATATTCTGTGTCGGGTGATTTGGAATTTTTGTAAATCTTATCATAGTATTCGATTTCGGCAAAGCATATATTGGGAAATTGCCAGCCGTTGGGCAAAATATCTAAAATCCTCTGAAATATTTTTTCCAAGGGAGAATCAAAATCGATTAAAATACTTTCCAGTCCGTGAATACAGTTAAGCTCTTTTTGTCTTTCTTTCAGGCTTTCAATTAATCTTTTTGAATTTTTTTCGATTGTGCTCATTGTTTATTATCTTCATTCTTCATGATCACACCATTGCTGTGCCTGCCATCGACCAGCACTTTCAGATTTTGCTTCAATCTAACGTGCTTCACGAATTTTGTTTCGTTGATTGTTTTCTGCTGCTGAATCCAATTCCAGTCAAGGTTTTTTGCATCTTCCCTATCCACAGAAAAATAGAATACATTGTGAGCAGTCATGTTGTGAAAGAAGTGTGCGCCCTGGCTGAAATCTGCTCTCATGCTGGGCAGAACGGTTTCAACGATTATTTTGGCGTTGGAAATCTGTGGCCATTGCACTGGAATTCCACACCACGGATCGGAAGTCCCCCAGCGTCCAAATCCTATCAACAGATATTTACGTTTATTGGCAGTGAAAATGGCATTAAATTCGGCGATGTCGGCAGCTATCTGATTGGTGTATTGAGTATCGAAATTTTCTGGACGAATGTAAACAATATCACAGATGTCGTCAGATATACCGTTGCCCATCACATTTTTTGAAGAAAGCAAAACCTCGTCTGAACTATCAGTGATTTCCGGCAAATCGATAATCTCATTTGATATGTTAATAGGTCGTAATTGTAAGAAGCCAAATCGTGGTTGAGGATCTTTTGTTGTGCCCAAAGATACAGCAAATTCTATTTCTACTTTGCTGTTTGTTTCATCTTCACATGCCTTTATTATCTGGTTTATCACAGTATTCAAAGGCAAAGTTTCAGCCCGTAAAGTAGGAGCAAAATCCAGAACCGGAGCCCCATAATTCTGCACTCCCATTATAAGACGATCATTGATGTGATCATAAGTGGAACAGATATGTTTGAGCAGACTTCTGTCCCCGATATCGAAAATGGAATTATGTGCCAAGTATTCGGTTTCAGCCACAGGATTGTAATTATTGATCTTCCCCAGGTTCACAGCCCAATATTCTTTCTGGGTATTGTTCAATAGATCTTTCATGTTATTGAAGGGCTGAGGAGTGCGAGGATAACGCGGACAGTAGCTCCAGCAAGTGGAGCCGTCAACGATCGTTTTACCCAAACCAAAAGCCAAAGCAGCAAAACCAGCATCCTGTTCGATCTGTTCGGAAGGATAGAAATTGTAGGATTTCAGCACACCGGAAATGTAGGGATAGAAATAATCTCCATGCTGATCACCCACAACTTCTTGAATGATAACAGCCATCTTTTCCTGGCAAATATCGAGGTTAATGGTTCGGAAATATTTCTTGGATTGTTGAAAGAAAAGTGAAGCATACACATATTTGATGGCATTGACCAACGCATTGTATTTGTCTGCACTGTTTAACTGATTATTTGCCACCATTTTGGTTTCATAAAATCCGGCAAAGGGTTCGTTCAAAGAATCTTCGCAAATGCTTGAGGAACGCACTGCGATTGGCTTATCGACATTTGAGATCAAAGAGTACAGATCCCCTGTATATAAGCCACCAAAAGAAGAATTTATAAAGCTGATGGCAATTTCTTCATCGGAAGCATCTGAGAGAGAAATTTTATAAAGATCATTTTCCTTCATAAATTGATCGAATACTCCGCTCAGTAGTACGGTTGTGTGCGGTATGTTTACCCGCATTCCGGCAATATCACCTTCAGGGAAGTGTTTCTTCAATATATCTTGTGATAAAGCCAAACCCGATGCTTTGCCGCCCGGAAAGCCAGTTCCGATATAGGTAAAACCATCATGAAAGAATCCGGTCTCCCGCTCGAATTTTTGTCCGCTTTTCATAGCTAGTTCCTTTTGATAATATATAAAGGGCAGACGTGAATCTGCCCTTTAGGGAGGATATTTCTCTATATCCAGCCTCTGGCAACAGAGGCTCGTACTACTCTGTCGACAGAGATCATATAAGCTGCGTCACGCATATATAGTTTCTTTTCTCTTGCGAGTTTTGAAACCTTGTGATACGCAGTCGTCATTTTGTAATCGAGTTTTCCAAGAACTTCGTCTTTACTCCAGAAATAATTCATATTGCATTGAACCTGCTCAAAGTAGCTGCAGGTAACTCCACCGGCATTGCATAGGAAATCCGGGATTATGAAAATGCCACGCTCTTTTAGAACTTTATCGGCTTCAGGTGTAGTTGGTCCGTTTGCTCCTTCGGCAACCAGTTTTACCTTTGAACTGATCTTGTTCACATTTTCAGCTGTGATCTGGTTTTCCATAGCCGCAGGAACCAATATGTCGCACTCTATTTCAATCCACTTCTCACCTGGAAGTACTTCATACCCAAGCTCTTTAGCTTTTGCTTTGTCGATTCCACCAAATCTGTCTGTGATATTCAGAAGTTCATCCAGATTGATTCCTTCTTTTTTATAGAAAGCATAGGATGTTTGATCCTGCTGATCCCAACAGGAAACACAAAGTGCTTTCCCGCCAAGCTGGTCATATAATTTAATTGCATATTGTGAAACATTGCCGAAACCCTGGAAGGAAGCTGTTGTATTCTCGATGTTTAAATTCATTTCTTTCAGAGCTTCACGAACAGTAAAAATAACTCCATAGCCGGTAGCTTCAGTTCTGCCAAGTGAACCACCCATTCCAACCGGTTTCCCGGTGATCATTCCCGGATATTTTTCGCCGGTGATCGTTTCATATTCGTCCAGCATCCACAGCATGTGCTGTCCATTGGTCATCACGTCAGGAGCGGGAATATCGCGCAGTGGACCTACATTTCTGTGAAGTTGGCGAATCCAGCCGCGGCAGATCTGTTCTTGTTCTCTGGCTGAAAGATTATGCGGATCGCAGATCACTCCACCTTTACTGCCACCCAGCGGAATATCCACAACCGCTGTTTTCCATGTCATCCACATAGATAGTGCACGAACTGTATCAACAGTTTCCTGCGGATGGAATCGAATTCCACCTTTGCATGGTCCTAAGGCATCATTATGCTGAATGCGAAATCCACGAAAAACTTTGGAGGTTCCATCGTCCATTTTGACAGGAATAGTAAAATGATATTCCCGCATTGGAGTTCTTAAGAGTTCTCTTGATGCTTCATTCAGGTTTAATTTGTCAGCAACAGCATCAAACTGATCTTGTGCCATTTTAAATGCATTGAAAGACTTATCCATCTTTTCTCCTTTGTCATATTTAGTGCTTTTGTTTTGTTTATTCGCAATTTGTGTGCCAAATATTGAAAATCTGAAAAATAGGGAGTGTTCAGATAACTGTGGCTAATAGACGATATTTTCATGATAACATTTGAACCAAAGGTTGATACAATAGTCAAGGTTTTTCTCAGATTTAAAGCCATCGAGATTCTTTTATTTTCTTTCTAATTGTCTAATCATATTTTCAACAATATTGGTATTAGTATCGAGAAAATCATACTCAAAGAACTTGGTAAGGACATCGTAATTCTTATTAATCGATCTGATATATCTTTTATGATAAGAAGCACGAAAGAAGGGTTTGAAGTGATTGACCCTCTCCAACCAGAATAATGACTCCTCTCTTGTTGAAGACTCTATCACTTGTTTTATCAAAGACTTTAATAACCGGTTACGAAGATAAAACTTACTTCGCTTTGTGCGAGGAATGAACAACCACATATAGCGCATAAAATGAACCAAACAGACTTAGTGTGGCACATCAGGTAAGACCTTCTTTACAACACCAAGAAAGCATTTACCTCTACCAAAATCACTGGTGATCCCTCGTATCTCTCGTGGATAAAGTTCT